>JAYPXQ010000011.1:0-24097 GCA_038135595.1 Halieaceae bacterium | reverse complement strand
GCCAGTATTGTCGCAAACCAAGATGGCGCGGAGGCCTGGGTGCTGACCGAGGACTTTGCGCTGGATTTGCCTGGCGTCTATGAGGTTCCGATTACTTTGCAATCCGTGACGGGAGTACTCTCGGGCCGATGGCAAAAAGACGCGCTTTTTCTCGAGGATGGACTTTTTCTCGCAGCTGCGCCGGATCACACCGCCACCGTACAGTTCGAAATTGACATTCCCTTTTTCAAAAATGCGTCGATCGAGAGAGAGATGCGGCTGGCGGTGGCGCTGAATAAGGCGCCAGTCAGTGTGCGCGACGCCTATGTGCCCAAGCGGCTGCCGACACCTGCTTATCAATGGCTGAAAGCCGCGTTGCCAGCCGGCTATATCGAGTCGGCTGTGTTCCTGTGGTTCGGTGGGTTCAGGCCGTATGGTGACCCCTCGCAAACCATGCAGCTGGCTGCAAATCTTAGGGACGTCACCCTTGAGTACCAAAAGCAATGGCCGCAGATTGACCTGGCAGACGGGTTTTTGCGTCTCGACGATACCGATATCGATATCTGGTCTTCAAAAGCTTCGACCGAGGGGCTCATTTTGAACAACACCTCCGTGGGCTTGCGCCTGGGACCTGAGAGATCTTGGTTGCGAGTTCGCGCTCATTCGGAAAGCGGTGTAAGCGAGCTCAAGCAGGCTCTATATGGGTTGCCGCCCCTTGATTTCGTCAGGCCATTACTTGAGGACCTGACGACAACCGGTGCTGCCAGTACCGATATGAGGGTCGGCTTTGACCTTCGCGATATCACCCAATCTGTCGAAGTTGAGGTCGACGTGGACCTCGCCTCGGCCGCAGTCGACTCTGCTTTGCTTGGTTTGACGGCTGAGCGTATTTCCGGCGCATTGTCCTATGACACTGAGCGCGGGTTTGAGAGTGATGATCTTCGTGGCGTGTTGTTTGGGCGAGAACTGAAAGTAGAGATGACTCCGGAATTAACTAGAACCCCCGATGTCTTGCTCGCGGCGCAGCTCAACTTCGATCTGGACATAAAAGACATCATGACATGGCGCTCAGTGCCGCTAGCGCTCCCCATTGATGGCGTTATACCGATGGAAATTATGGTCACCGTCGCGGATCAAATAACGGTAGAAGTGGCGTCCGATTTGGAGGGTGCGAGGATCGACTTACCTCGACCCTGGGGAAAAGCAAGAGAGAGTTCAGCCCCGCTTAGATTGGTTTGGCATGATCGTGGTTGGGCGGATTGGGAAGTGTTCTGGTTCGGGCGTTTCTCCGCCACCGTGGATACATCAGAGGGCGAGCTGTCGAGTGCTGCGATTGATCTAACGCCGAGAACACGGCCTCCCAGAGAACCTCAGACTTCCGCCGGTGCGGGTATTCATGTGACTGGCCTGCTGCCGCAACTTGACCTTGTCGAATGGTTCGAAGCGCTGACGGCGGCCACAACTGTAGAAACGCCTCAGCCCGCAATAACAGTTGACGAACTTCGCGTTGAACAATTGCTTTGGCGCGGCCAACCCCTGGGCAGTCTGAACCTATCGGTGGTGTCGGATCGTGAGTCGTTTCGCTCTGACTTCATGTTGCCCTGGTTGCGAGGCAGTTATCACCAGCAGATCGCCGCACCAATATCTGAATCCGCCGCGGATTTTGATGCTGACCTCGAGCGGATGTTATCGATTGAGCGTTTGGATGTTTCGGGCATGCCAGAATTTGAGAATCCCGTTGGGGAGTGGACCGAAATGGCTTTCTCCTGGCAGCCGTTGCCGGTCACTATCAGAAACGTCTACCGAGGAAGCAACCGGCTGGGAGGTATCGACTTTACGGTCGCGGATCTGCAATCCGATCGCTGGCACCTCACAGAGGTGGCAGGAGACTTGATCGGAGCCACCTTGTTATCCGACAGTCAAGTTGCGTGGCAACGGTCGCAAGGCGGTGAGGTTACCTCACTGGCGTTGGCTGTCGAATTCAATAATCTGGGCTCCAGTCTCGAGTCTCTCGGTGTTGAACCCATTGTGCAGACTCGAGGCGGCGCAATTGATATCGATTGGTCATGGACCGGCAGTCCCGATCTGTTTGATCTGAAGGCGGTCTCAGGGTCTATGGACTTGACGATGGAATCGGGTTCTTTCGTCTCAGCCAATGCCGAGGCCGCTGGAGCAATGCGGCTACTGAGTTTGATGAACTTGGCGGGACTCTTTCAGCGCGCAAATATAAACCAGCTTTTTGATCCGGGCGTCACTTTCGATCGCGCCGCCGGCACTGTTGAATTTAATCAGGGCGCGCTGCGTATTCCCGGCTTCTCTGTCGAAGGGTCGGGCGGTTATTTTACTTTAGCCAGCGACATCGATTTACGTGAGGAAACCGTCGATGGTGAGCTGGTGGTGACCTTGCCTCTGGTTGATAACATTCCCTGGGTAGCGGCCTTGGCCGGCGGCCTGCCTATTGCCGCGGGTGCCTACGTGATTAGTAAGGTCTTTGAGGAACAGGTAAATCAGCTTTCCAGTGGCGTGTATTCAGTCAGTGGTGATCTGAATAGCCCCGAAGTGATATTCAGACGAGTATTTGACGCAGAGGCAACCGCTCCCGCCCTAGGGATTCAATCCTCTAAAGAGCCCACCTCTTCGAGTCCGGCAAGATAGCGAAATAGTTTTTTGCCATGTGCTTTTTCATTGCCTTTGCTGAGCTCTGTCTGATACTGACGGCGCCACTGGCGCAATAGGGCGGGTTCTGCCGTGGGCCATATAGCGAGAAGCTCGCCTAGGGCATCGTCGCCTTCCGATATCAGCTTGTCCCTCGCAAATTCGATTCGATGCTGTTTTTGTACATTATTGTTGTGGCGCTGATCCCGCGCTTGCAGCGCTGCCTCGATGGTAGAGGGGTCTATTGAGCGCATCAGCTTCCCAATAAATTGGAGCTGTCTTCTCAATCCGCCTCGGGCTGTGATGCGCCGAGCCTGATCAACGGCCTCTCTGAGTCGCTCATCCTCAATATTGATGGCGTCCAGTTCAGCTTGAGGCAGCGCGACTAATCGCTCGCCTAATTGCTGCAGAGCATGCATTTGTCGTTTGCGTTCGCTCTTGCTGGGACCGTCCTGTTCTAACTCGGTATTCTCTTCATCGCTCATAGGCAAGTTTGTTTTATCCATAAAACCAAGTCGCGAGACCGAGGAAAGTGAGAAATCCAACGATGTCGGTCACCGTCGTTACAAGAACGCCACCGGCTAATGCTGGGTCGATGTTCAAGCGCTGTAACACCAGGGGCAAACCCGCCCCCGATAATCCCGCGGTGACGAGGTTAATCAGCATTGCACAAGCGATAATTAAGCCCAGCGTAAAGTCGTCAAACCACAGCGATGCGGTAATCGCTACGACTGCCGCCCACAGTACGCCGTTGATCAAACCGATGAGTGATTCGCGCCCAATTAACCACAACTGATTTCGATCATTAATCTGTCCCATCGCCATGGCGCGAATCAGAATGGTCAAACTCTGGGTTCCCGCGATACCTCCCATTGACGCCACCACGGGCATCAGCACCGCCAAGGCGACGACTTTTTCAATGGTTCCCTGAAAGAGGCTGATGACAGAGGAGGCGAGCAAAGCGGTCGCCAAATTAATCGCGAGCCAAACGGCTCTTCTGGGCGCTGACTGCCATACGGTTGCAAATGTGTCCTCCTCAGCGAGGCCCGCGAGCGAGGTCAGTGAATGATCTGCTTCCTCAATGATCACGTCGACGACGTCGTCGATGGTGATTCGACCCAGGAGTTTCCCCGTTTCATCTACGACGGGCGCGGAGATCCAGTCATTACGCTCAAACCGACGCGCTACCTCTGTTGCGGGCATATTTGCGGCGATGGCTTCCTGATCGGTAATCATCATTTCCCGAACGGATACCGCGGGATCAGAGACAAGAAGCGTGCGGATGGGTAGGAGACCCACCAGTTTGTCACTGCGATTAACGACGATCAGGCTGTCCGTGTTCTGAGGTATCTCGACGTGGCGTCGCAAATATCTGAGAACGACATCAAGCGTTAGATCGGCGCGTATGGTGATGGTGTCGGTGCTCATCAGTCCGCCAGCGACATCATCTGGAAAACTCAGCACGGTTTGCAGTCTTTGCCGATACTGCTCGTCCATGATCGCCAGCACTTGCCCCGTGACGTCCTCGGGCAGTTCATGCAGGATGTCTGCGACGTCGTCATCGTCGAGTTTTTCAACAATGCCGGCCAACGCCTCGGGGGCTCGATCAATCAGAATTGCGCTACGGAGTTCGTCGGGCAGCTCATTAACGACCAGCGCTTCCTGCTCTGACTGCAGCAAACCCAGCAGCAGGGTGCGATAGTCGGGCGGCGAGGAACTCAAAAGATAAGCGACATCGCCCGGGGGCATTTCCGCGAGGATCCCCGCCACATCACCCAGCGTCCCGGCCCGCAGTGCCTGATCGATGCGCTCGGATTTAGTAGGGAAGTTTGCGGGTGAATTCAACGGTGGGCCTCCTGTGCTGCGCCTATTATCCCCAGCACTGGAGGGAGGTCTAGCCGGTAGGCCCGATTTGCGACTTATTCCAACTCGCCGAAACCAGAGTTAAATAATGTCTCCATTGCGTCGCGGGCGGCGGTTTCATCTTCTCCGGAGATATTGAGAATGATTTCCGACCCCTGACCCGCTGCCAACAAGAGTACTGACATGATGCTTTTAGCATCAATTTCCCGACCGTTAAAACTTAGGGTGATTTCGCTGCTGAACCGGCTGGCGCAGTCCACAACTTTTGCTGCGGGCCGAGCGTGCAATCCCAGCGGGTTGACCACTCTGAGGATAGATTCACTCATGCCGCCTCGCTCGTTATTAGATGGCGGTGTCGAAGTTGCGTCGCAGGGTAGTCTTTCAGGACGTCGGTATGAAGCCTTTCCGCCAGATAGACAGACCGATGCTGGCCACCCGTGCAGCCGATGGCGATGGTCAGGTAGCTTCTGTCGCTTTGGTTGAAGTCCGGCAGTGTCTCGCTAATAAATGTCTTAATGCGATTGTAGATAGTGAGTGTTTTCGGATCTGATTCGAGGAAGAGCTTTACGGGATCGTCAATGCCTGACAAGTGCCTCAGCGATTCTTCCCAGTAGGGATTAGAGAGCCCTCGCGCATCGAATACAAAGTCGGCGTCGGTGGGCATGCCTTTTTTGAAGGCGAAAGATTCGATCATGATAGATAGGCCGTCCCGCCTTTCTATAACACGCCTTGTGATCGCATCCCTGAGGTCGCGCGGCGACAGATCGGTGGTGTCAATCAGGAGGTCAGCTTGGGCTGCGATGAACTCAAGATGCTGTCGTTCCCGGGAAATTGCCTCGGGCAACGAGTTGTTTGGGCCCGCGAGCGGATGGCGGCGACGCGTTTCGCTGAACCGCTTCAGCAGAATGTGGGGCTGGGCGTCGAGAAAGATAACCAGTGAATCCTTGGTTTTCAGGATTTCTTGCAGTGAATTGGTTTCCCCTTCCCGCTCCGGGCTCATGGCGCGCGCGTCTATGCACACAGCAATGCCTTTGAATCGATCGTAGTCGCGATGTTGGCGCACTTCTCTCGCAAAATCTGCCATCATTCTGGGAGGCAGATTGTCCACGCAGTAATAACCCTCATCCTCAAGCAGTCGCAGGGCGCTACTCTTGCCGGCGCCGGAGCTGCCGCTGATGATGATGAGTCGCGGGGTCATACCAGTCCGCCCATCTCCGCTATGTCCGACAGTTCACTCGGTTGAGTCGCCTGTCTAATTGCCGCGCGGGTTGATTCTTTGGACAGAATTTCGACTGCACCCGCCAGCAAATTCAGGTGATCCTGTGTGGCTTGAGAGGGCACCAATAACACTAAAATGATGTCTACCCCAATGCCATCCGACGCAGAGAAGTCTACCGGGTCGGTTAAAGACATCAGACAGCCGAGTGGGGCAACGCACTCCTCGATCCGGCAGTGGGGAATTGCGACCCCGTCGCCCAAAGCCGTGCTGCCTAATTTCTCCCTGTCCAACAACCCGCGATAGACGGCCTCTTTGGGTAATCCAGATACGTCTCCGAATGCCTCTGCGGCACTCTCGAAAACTCGTTTTTTGCTGTTAACAGAGAGTCGGCTGAAGACCAATAGGTCAGCGAGCTTGGTCTCTAAAGTGAGTGACATCGGTCAGTGTCCTCTTCGCTTTTCCTTTTGTTTTATGACCTGACGGTCCAACTTTTCAGCGAGAGCGTCTATCGCTGCATACATATCATCCGATTCAGACGAGGCAAAGAGATCGGCGCCCGCCACGTGGAGATTCGCTTCTGCCTTATGTTGATGTTTCTCCACGACCAATGTGACGTCCGCTCGGGTGATGTGGTCGCCGTGGCGCTCTATTGGCGCAAATTTTCCCTCTACGTGCTCGCGAATCGCTGGTGTTACATCGAGGTGGTGTCCGCTAATGGTCAGGTTCATAGGGCGCTCCTTCTGGCCGTGCTGCGTTATTCAGTTTAGGCGTTTACGTTCATTGGAGGGGGGAATAGCGAGTTGCTCTCTATATTTGGCGATGGTTCTTCTCGCTACTGATATTCCCTGATCCTTGAGTAAATTACATAACTTGGAGTCGCTGAGCGGTTTGCGCGCATCCTCGGCTCCTACCAATTGCTTAATTGCTGCTTTTATCGCGGTGGACGAGCTGTCACCACCGTCATCGCCAGTCACCCGACTGGAGAAAAAATACTTGAGTTCAAAGGTGCCTCGCGGGGTGTGCATGTATTTTCGGGTAGTGGCTCGCGATACCGTCGACTCGTGGAGCTCAACCTCTGATGCGATATCTGCCAGCACAAGCGGCTTCATCGCAATCTCGCCGAGTTCCAGAAACTTTTTCTGATGCTCTACGACCTTGGTTGCTACTTTGAGCAGCGTTTCGTTGCGGCTTTGCAGGCTCTTCATGAACCAACGGGCTTCCTGAAGGTGCTCTTTTACGTAGCCTCGATCAGAAGAGGAGCCACCGTTCAGCGCAGATACATAGTGCTCGTTGACGCGAAGTTTCGGCGCGATATCCGGGTTCAGTTCGACAAGCCAGCGTCCGTTTCTCTGATGGACGAAGACGTCGGGAGTGACATATTCAGTCTGATCTCCGCCAATCTTGGCCCCGGGGGTTGGATCAAGGGATCGGATCAAACCGACGGCGGCTTCAAGTTCGGATTCTGTTGTTCTGAGCTTTTTAGCGAGTTGCCGCGGGGGTGCCGTGGGCAATTGTGCGAGGTGTCGACTGACAATTGCCCCGGCCAGCTCACGGTAGGGAGTGTCAACGGGGAGCTGTCTGAGTTGGATGAGTAGGCATTCTCTGAGGTCAATCGCAAATACCCCGGAGGGTTCAAAGTGCTGCAGTCTGTGCAGAACGGCAATGACCTCGTCGAGCTCTACTTCCTCTAGGTCAAGTTCGCGGTGAATACTTTCGGGATTTTGGGTCAAACGACCATCTGCATCGACAGCATCAATGAGCGCCAGTGCAATCAGATGATCGACGTTCGATAGCCGGGTCAGGTTCAATTGCCAGAGTAAATGATCGCGCAGTGATTCCTCGGCTGAGTCTCGCTCAGAAAAGTCGGAATCTACCGAACCCAAACTGGGCGGCGGCGCTGAGGAAGGCATGAGATCTTCCCAGGCGGCATCGACAGCTAATTCTTCAGAGGTTTCTTCTGCCGCCGCTTCCTGCGAAAAATCGAGATTTTCTGACTCTGCAGGTACCTCGTTTTCCAGCTCAAGAAGCGCATTCGACTCGAGGGTTTCTTCAATAATCTGTTGCAGATCTGCGGTGCTCATCTGCAGCAGCTTTATGGCCTGTTGCAGTTGAGGGGTGAGGGCTAACTGCTGTCCCAGCTTGAGCTGTAGCGCCTGTTTCATCTGCCTGTTCTATACCGGTGAGGTGCTCAGTCTAGCGCTGGTCAGCGCACATTGGAATAAATTGGCAAGAAACTTGCTGGCTAGGAAGCACGTTCTGAGACGTGCGCAAAGAATGCGCTTCCCGTCAGAGGGTGAAGTGGTCCCCCAGATAGGTCTGTCTCACTTTTTCGTCCTGCAAGACGTCCGCGGGGGCGCCCGACGCAATGACATAACCTTCTCCAACAATGTAGGCCCGCTCACAGATATCGAGTGTATCCCGCACATTGTGATCTGTTATTAAGACGCCGATCCCACGGGCCTTAAGATGGGAAATGATGTCCTTAATTTCGGAAATCGAAATGGGGTCTACTCCTGCAAAAGGTTCATCAAGCAACATCACGGTTGGCTCGGTGGACAGGGCGCGGGCAATTTCGACCCGGCGACGCTCCCCCCCGGATAACGATCGACCCAGCGACTCTGCAAGGTGACTCACGTTGAACTCGGCCAATAAATTATCAGCCAGCGACAGGCGATCTTTCCTACTCAGCTCGCGTCTGGTTTCTAGGATAGCGAGTAGATTGTCCCTCACGGAGAGCTGTCTAAAGATCGAGGCCTCCTGCGGAAGATAGCCAATACCGGCTCTCGCTCTCTTATGCATGGGCATCGACATAACGGACGCGCCGTCCAGACGAATATCTCCCGCATCAGCCGCAACCAAGCCCACGATCATATAAAAGCAGGTGGTTTTTCCCGCGCCATTTGGCCCTAACAAGCCCACAATTTCCCCAGCGCTGACTTGCAACGACACATCCTTGACGATGGGCCGAGCGCCATAGGATTTGGCAAGGTTGTGGACGCTAAGTGTTTTAGTCATTGCCGGGGGGCCGACGCAGGTTTTCTGGAGGAATAACAACCTCAACGCGGCCTTCACCGCTTGCTCCCGGCGCGCCGGCCGCTTTTACTTTTCTTTGCGTCACAAGGTACTCGATTCGGTCGCCAGACAACACGGAGCCATCTTGTGCTATGCGAGCCTCGTCAATCAAACGCACCAAATCTTCAGACCTCACGTATTCTATCTGACGGGCCGATGCATCAACCGGCGCTTGATCGCTCGCCGGCTGCTGTACCAAAGTGGCGGGCTGCCCTATCGCCACTATTTTGTCAGCCGCCGCGCTGTCATGTTTTATTGAGATGCGATCGGCCGTAATGCGCAATGATCCTTGAGTCAGGATGACATTGCCCTCGTAGCGCGTTTCGCCAGCACTCTCGTCGCGCACAGCGATATCGGCTTCAATCTGTATTGGTTGATCTCTATCTGAGTCCAGTGCAACGAGATCGACACTGAAGCTGGCAATGCAGAGTGCCAACCCGAAGATGCTCGGCCGTTTTCGGCTATTCATAATCGGTTCTCACCCGGCCCTTGAGGGTTGCAATATCCGTCACGAGATCCAATTCAAAGCCGGTTCCGATGGTCCGGCTATCCGGGCTGGTCAGGACCACATTACGATTGCCTTTGGCACGTTTTTCGTCGATCAACAGCCACATTGACTCAGTGTCAATCGTGCCTTGCCGCGTGGCTTCGAAAATTCTGACGCCATCCTGTAGAAAGAGTTCGTTCGCATCTTCAAAAAATAGGCCAGAACTCGAATCAATGTGCCACTGCGTGCCGTCCGTGCTTTCCGAGAAAAACTGGATGCCTTCGAGGGCGGTCTCGTCGCTGCCTTCTTTACGCTCTGCTTTATCAATCGCGAGTACATCCGCCGCCTTGCCGTCAGCGGCAAACTGGGTTCTGACCCCCGAATGGAGGTAGCTGGTCACCAGTTCTCTGCTGTCTGTGAAGGCGCTGGGATCGAGCGATACGTCGGGCGCCAAGCGATGCCAAAATACGGCGGCCATGCCCAATCCCACCAGCGCCAATAAAAAGGCTTTCAACGATCCGCCTCTTGGTACGGAATCTCTTTTTCCTGCGCTGCAAGAATGAAGTCACTCAGTGATCGCACGGCGCCACGGCCGCCGGGGAACGGCGCTATCCAGTCGGCTTGATCGAGGACAGCCTTTACGGCGTCATTGGGGCACGTGGCCAGTCCTACCATGCCAAGCGGGCCGAGATCAGGTAAGTCATCTCCCATGTAGGCGACTTGGGCCGGTGATATATGCTTAGCGTCGAGAATTTCGAGCAATGCTTGCCGCTTGTCTTCACGGCCTTGCAATACGGTGCTTACCGATAATTCCTTCATCCTGCGAGCCACCGCCTCTGAGGATCGCGCCGTGATAATGCCGACCTCAATACCATTATCGATGAGTCGCTTGATGCCTAGCCCATCTTTGACATTGAAGGCTTTTATCTCGCCCTGGTCGGTGCCGCCGTAGAACACCGAGCCATCTGTCAGCACCCCGTCAACATCCAGTACTACCATGCGCACAGTTTCGGCCAGCTGGGCCGCTCTACCCGTCATGAAATGCCCGCCTTTAAAAGTGCCAACAACGTCACCACGCCACAGACTGATTGGGAGTCATCGACGATAATTAAGGAGCTGATGCGTCGGCGTTCCATGATACCCAGCGCCTCAGCCGCGAGCACTTCCTCGGAGATGGTTGTGGGTGCATCCGACATCACAGTCTCGAGTGACGTGTGTTGAAGGTTGTATTGATTTTCGATGGCTCTGCGAAGGTCGCCATCGGTGAAAACCCCTCTAAGCTTGCCATCTTTATCTGTCACGGCGGTCATGCCCAAGCCTTTGCGGGTAATTTCATCCAGAGCGTCGATCAGTGTCGCAGCCGGCCGCACGCGCGGAATTTCGTCGCCTTTGACCATCACGTCACTAACCCTCAATAGTAACCTTTTGCCAAGTGCTCCCCCGGGATGCGAGAAGGCAAATTCTTCTGCGGTAAACCCTCGAGCTTCCAGAACGGCAATCGCCAATGCGTCTCCCATCACCAGGGCGGCGGTTGTACTGGACGTGGGAGCCAAATTAAGTGGGCAAGCTTCCGACTCCACGGACGCAAGGAGATGCACGGCGGAGGCTTGCGCTAGTTCGCTCTCGGCGTCTCCAGTGATACTGATGAGCGGAATATCCAAGCGCTTGATCAAGGGGAGCAGTGTGATTATTTCTTGGGTATTCCCACTATTCGAGAGCGCGAGGACGCAGTCGCTGCGTGTGATCATCCCCATATCACCGTGAGAGGCTTCTCCCGGATGAACAAAAAAAGCAGGGGTACCCGTGCTAGCCAGTGTGGCGGCAATTTTTCCTGCGACGTGGCCACTCTTTCCCATGCCGGTGACAACCACACGCCCGTTTGTATTCATGAGCAGACGACATGCTGCCGCAAAGGCCGGTCCGACAGCGTCAAGGAGCGCCAGCACCGCGGCACTCTCAAGACCTATGGTCCGTTTTGCAGAGTCAATCAGTAACTGGTCAGAGTCAGAATGCATAGTTCACGGCGAATTTAGTAGCCAAAAGTAGTAGCCGGCGTAACATAGGAGAAGCGCGAATCCCGTGCCGCGTCTCAGCTCGCCAAAGCCTTTTTCCCGATTCCAACCCCATAACGCAGCGAGTGCAAGCAACAGAGTTGTGAGAAATACCGTGGCAAGGTCTCTCGAAAGGACCCCCGGGTCCAAAATCAGATCGCCCCACAGGCCTGGGATGGCGAGTACCAGCAAAATGTTGAACATATTGGAGCCGACCACCGCGCCGATTGCCATGTCGGCGTGGCCTTTGATTGCGCTCATCACCGAAGCAGCCAGTTCCGGCAGGCTGGTCCCCACCGCCACTATCGTCAGTCCGATAACCAATTCAGAGACGCCCAGAGCCACTGCTATTTGCGTGGCTGACCATACCAACACACGGGAGGAAGCGATAAGTAATATCAGGCCTCCACTAAACGATAGCCACGCCCTTGTCGCAGAGAGCTCTGGTATTGAAGGTGTTAGAGCGTCAATTGAAGGGTCTTTGACATGCTGTGCGATTCGCAGGAAGAAAAAGCTGAGTGCGCAAAGAAGAAAAAAGCTGTCCCCACGGGACAGTTCAAGATCCCAAATCAGCCACGCGGTGAATAGCACTGAGGCAATTAATAGCGGCAGATCAATAAAAGTGGTGCCTCGACGCATCGCGAGGGGCGTGATGAGCAGTGTGACCCCCAGCACAAGGCCTATATTGGCAATGTTTGAGCCCAGTGCGTTGCCCACCGCTAGCGCTCCAGATCCCGTCACTGCCGCCATGATAGAAATTAGAATTTCTGGTGCGGAGGTTCCCACCGAAACGACGGTGAGTCCGATCAGCATCGGGGTGAGCCCAGCGCGTTGCGCAATAGCTGAGGCGCCATCGACAAATCGATCCGCGCTCCAGACGAGGGCTGCCAAGCCGGCGGCGACGACCGCCACGTAACCCAATAACATCGCGTTTTCTACTCCTCTAGCGTCAGCGGGTAGTCCTCTCGCTGATCGGGTATCATTCGCCTTCGCAAGGTGCTGCGGTCGCGGGGTCCGCTACTGATCCCAAGACCCTGACCTTAGAGAGTCTGAGGCCGAGAGTGTCAGTTTACCCCAGTCAACCAATGGACGTGTGGCGGTAGTGCCTGTGCATTGAAATGGCTCGGTCGAAGAAAAGAAGATTGAGCCCAAAACCGATGGAGGTAGGAATTCGTGAACCGCAAAAGATTTTTGCTTGCCGTGCTGCTGGGCTGTCTCTCTATGGCTACGACCACGTTAGCCCAAAATCCCGAGGCGCCCCGGCCTGCCGCAGGGCCAGCGGAGGTGATCACCGACGTGACACAGCGTGTCATGGAGTTGGTTGCGGAGGCCAATACCTATTTTGATCAGGATCCAGATCGCTACTTCGAGGCCATAGATCAAGTGTTGGCTGATTTGGTGGATTGGCGGGGGTTTGCGACCGCGGTCATGGGGGATTACTACAGCCGGGGTCGGTCCCTCGACGCCGCCGGACAGGCTGCGTTAAAGGCACAGCGCGATCGGTTCGCCGTTACGCTGAGAGAGGGTCTTATTAGGAGCTACGCCAAAGGGCTTTTGGCCTTTGGCGGAGCAAACATGGAGGTGAAAGGTGTAGAGGCTTCGCCACAGAGCGCGCGCATCGCTTCGGTTACGCAGCTGGTCTACGGCGAGGCGGATCGTGTCTATACCATTCGTTATCAAATGGGACAGTATAAGGATGGTAGCTGGCGCTTACGGAACCTCATTATTGAGACCATCAACCTTGGCGAAATCTATCGAAATCAGTTTGCGGCGCTTGCCAGCGCGGCCAATGACGATCTCGATCGGGTAATCGATGATTGGAATGCAACGATTGCCGAGCAGGCTGAGGAGATAGCGCGTGACTGAACAAGAATTGACCGACTTGCTTTTAAGCGCTTTCCCCGAATCCCAAGTGGCCGTGTCATTGAATGGGGGCCACGTTGATATCCATATTGTCAGTCACGCTTTCGAGGGATTGCGTCCAGTTGCCTGTCAACAAAAGGTCTATGCGCCACTCTCAGCGCTCATAGCAGACGGAACATTGCACGCCGTTAACATCAAGACTGGCACTCCCGCGTCAACCAATAACTGATGGATTCATTTTGCAGAGTTTGATCATTGAGGGCGGGGCGCGGCTGGACGGCTCACTGGTTGCTTCTGGCTCGAAAAACGCGGCCCTGCCCATACTGGCGGCCACTTTACTCACGAGCGAGGCCTGCCTGCTAAGCCGCGTACCCAAGCTAAAAGATGTGTCCACGATGTTGACGCTATTGTCCAGCCTGGGTGTTCAGGTGACGTCAACGGGACCCAACAGCGTGTCCATCGACAGTGGCACCGCCACAGAGGCCAAAGCGCCCTATGAGCTTGTCAAAACAATGCGCGCGTCGATACTCGTGTTGGGCCCGTTGTTGGCACGTTTCGGCCGCGCGGAAGTGTCCTTTCCAGGCGGGTGCGCCATTGGTAGCCGGCCTGTTGATCTTCATATCAGTGCGCTGGAAGCGATGGGTGCGGAAATTGTTACCGATGGGGGGTATTTGGTCGCGTCCGCGAGCGAGGGCCTTTGTGGCGTCGATTTTCGGTTCAGTACTGTCACTGTTGGGGGCACAGAAAACGCGATGATGGCTGCGGCACTGGCCCGCGGCGACACCATTCTGAGAAATGCTGCGCGCGAGCCTGAAATTGTCGATTTAGCGAATTTCCTCAACCAGATGGGTGCGAAGATCTCGGGTCAAGGAACCGATACGATTTATGTCACCGGGGTTCCGGCTCTGGTGGGTTGTTCTTACTCAGTGATGGCGGATCGAATCGAGGCAGGCACATATCTGGTGGCCGCCGCCGCAACTCGAGGCAGGGTGCGCCTCGAGGGAATCTCTGGAGTGATGTTGGGCGTAGTGTTGGAAAAATTGCGAGAATGCGGCGCTACAATTCGCGAGGGCGACGACTGGGTGGAGTTAGATATGGAGGGTCGGCGCCCCCGTGCGGTTGATGTCGTGACCGCCCCCTTTCCTGGCTTTCCCACTGACATGCAAGCGCAGTTTACCGCGCTCAATACCGTGGCTGAGGGCCGCGCGAGAGTGACCGAGACAATTTTTGAGAACAGGCTCATGCAGGCGCGAGAAATGGAACGCATGGGAGCGAATATTGTTATCGAGACCGATACGGCAATCACAGCGGGTAAAGAGGTATTGCAGGGTGCGCCGGTTATGGCGTCGGATCTGCGTGCCTCAGCGAGTCTCGTTATTGCCGGATTGGTGGCCGAGGGCGAAACGCGTATCGATAGGATTTATCATATCGACAGAGGGTATGAAGACATCGAAGGCAAGCTCCAGACACTGGGCGCCAATATCCGACGTGTTGACGGCTAACCCGACGGTAAAAGTGAATGAATATTGAGCATAAACTGACCATTGCGCTCACCAAGGGCCGCATTCTCGACGAGACGCTACCGCTTCTCGCGGCTGTCGGTATCGAGCCTACTGAGCAGCTGGCATCGAGCAGAAAGCTGATTATCCCAACCAATGTCTCGAACATCCATCTGGTGGTGCTTCGAGGGTCGGATGTGCCCACCTATGTCCGCCATGGCGCGGCCGATGTGGGGATAGCTGGGAAAGACATGTTGTTGGAGTTTGGTGGCGCAGGGATATACGAGCCCCTCGACCTCGGCATTGCGCGATGTCGACTCATGACCGCTGCTCCCAAAGGCCGGGCCCCTCGTGGTCAGCTGCGACGCGTCAGGGTGGCGACAAAGTTTTTGAATGTGGCCCGCGCGCACTACGCCAAGAAGGGCGTTCACGCCGATCTCATCAAACTGTATGGCTCGATGGAATTGGCGCCTTTGATGGGTTTGGCTGACGAGATCGTTGACATCGTGGATACGGGGAAGACCTTGTCCGAGAACGGTATGGAAGCGCTGGAAGAGATAGCCCAGATTTCTTCCCGTTTGGTTGTGAATAAGGCTGCAATGCGAACCCGTCACAGCTCAGTTATGACGTTGATCGACGGACTTGCCGCCGTGCTCAAAGAAAGGGGGAGTGACCTAGAGTGACGAGTCGCTATCTCGCGCGGCTGGACGCGATGGACGACGGGTTTGCCGAAGATTTCGCGCGCCTGATGGTCAGTCCAGCCCAGGCTGATGCAACCTTGGTGAGCAGAGTCGCAGACATCATTTCTGCGGTGTCGCGCGAGGGAGACAAGGCGTTGCTTCGCTTTACCAATGACTTCGACTCGCGCGAGGTAACCGAGATGGCCCAGCTTACTCTGGGTAGAGCGGCATTTGAGGAGGCGGCAAACGCAATCGATCCCGTTGTTCACGATGCACTGTGCGCCGCGGCCGATCGCATTCGTAGCTTTCATGAGCGCCAACTGACGTCAACATGGCAGTATGAGGATGCCGATGGCAGTCTTCTTGGGCAGCGTGTGTCGGCGTTGGACCGGGTTGGTATTTATGTCCCTGGCGGTCAGGCTAGCTACCCCTCATCAGTGCTCATGAATGCGATACCCGCTACAGTGGCTGGGGTCTCAGACATCGTGATGGTGGCGCCCGCACCCAAAGGTGAGATTAATCCGGTGGTGCTCGCCGCAGCCGGACTCGCGGGGGTGACTGAGGCTTATACGATTGGCGGTGCGCAGGCGGTGGCGGCGCTCGCTCATGGGACCGAGTCTATAGGCGGTGTCGATAAAATTGTTGGGCCTGGGAACCGGTACGTCGCTGAGGCCAAGCGGCAGGTATTCGGGCGCGTGGGCATTGATATGGTCGCCGGCCCCTCTGAGATACTCATCATTGCAGATGGTTCAGTCGACCCCAAGTGGTTAACGTTGGATATGTTCGCCCAAGCTGAGCACGACGAATTCGCGCAGGCAGTGTTGTTGTCTCCGGATGAGAGTTATCTGGATGAAATTGCAGCGCGGATCGCGGAGCAGTTACCCCTGATGTCTCGTGCAGAGGTCATTGCCAAGTCGCTTAAAAATCGGGGGGCTTTGATCAAGGTGCCCGATCTGGATGCGGCAGTCAGGCTCAGCAATCGGCTTGCTCCAGAGCACTTGGAGTTAGCGGTAGCTGAACCGCGCGCGCTGCTAGATCGAATTACCGCCGCCGGTGCGATATTTCTGGGCGCTATGTCCTCGGAGGCGCTGGGAGACTACTGCGCTGGACCAAATCACGTGTTACCCACCGCAGGATCAGCGCGCTTCGCATCGCCACTGGGCGTCTATGATTTTCAGCGACGCAGCAGCGTCATAGAGATTTCGCCCCGTGGCTCACTGGCCTTGGGGGAGATAGCGGCAACATTGGCAGATGCCGAATCCTTGCAAGCCCATGGGCTGAGTGCGCGCGCGAGAATCACCAGAGATAGCTAGTTCACCCGAGCTTGTTGCGAGTGCCTACCACTGCCTCCAGCTCGACTAAGTGACCATCGCGATCGAGGCTGACTCTTAACAGGTGCCCGGGTCTCAGTCGGGCGATCTGCAACATGGCCACGCGGCCGTCAATGACGGGTTCACCGTCCAGCGAAGAAATAATGTCGTTCAGCCTGATGCCGGCGCGTTCAGCGGGACCTCCGGCGGCGAGATCAGTAACGATCAGTTGCTGAACCAGTGACCCCGACGGTCCCTCAGTCAGTAATACGTCAACGCTGACCCCCAGCCAGCCGCGAATAACACTGCCATACTGGACGATGTCATTGAGCACCGACGCCGCGAGGTCGCTGGGGGTGGCGAGATTAATACCGATTCCCGGTGTCTCGCTGCCGGCATCATTTCCGGCGGTGTAAATCAGGGTGTTAATGCCAATCAGTTGCCCAGCACTGTCGATGAGCGCTCCGCCCGAGCTCCCCAAATGAATCGTGGCATCTGTTTGGATATAGTCTTCGTAGGTTGACAGTTGCAGGCCGAATCGACCGATGCCTGACACGATCCCTTGCGATACCGAGTGTCCGAAGCCGTAGGGGTTTCCAATGGCCAAAACCACATCGCCAACAGCAACATCGTTAACGTCTGCGATTCTAATAGGCGTCAGCACTGATAGGCCGATTTGCAGCACTGCCAAATCCGTGTCGGGGTCTGTCCCAACCACTGAGGCATTGGCGGATCGTCCGTCGGCCAACAAAACCTGAATCGCATCGGCACCTGCGATGACATGATTATTCGTGACGATATACCCATCGCGAGACAGAATGACTCCAGATCCAAGCGATCGCTCGATGCGCTGTGTGCTGCCTTGGTTAGATCGAAACCGTCTCAGGATCGGCGAGTTCAATCGAGGATCCCTCCGGGTCTCGACTAATTTGGCCGTGTAGATGTTGACCACAGACGGAGTGGCCAGCGCGACGGCGTCGCGGTACCCGCTGTGGGAAACCGCGCCATTAGGATTGGGCGAGTCAAGCACCCACTTATCTAAAATGAGCGCCGCTGCCAAGACGCCAACCAGCGCTGGCCAGATGAGTGCAAGCAGATCGTTTTTCACAGTGTCCTCCCACCCCCATTGTAAATCATGGTGGGCCGGTTATTCTCATCTGCTGTTTCGCCACTGGATCGTCAAATGTCCTGTACCCGTCAAGACCTGAGAGCGTATCTGGATACCTTGTTGTCACCAGAAAATTATCGCGACTATTGTCCGAATGGGCTTCAGGTTGAGGGGAAGGCACAAATTCGCCATCTGGTGACTGGTGTAACCGCCTGTCAGGCGCTGATCGACGCAGCGATCGAAGCTGAAGCGGACGCGATTCTGGTTCACCACGGTTTTTTCTGGCGGTCAGAGGATGCGGTGCTGGTGGGGATGAAAGCGCGCAGGCTACGCACGTTAATGCTTAACGATATCAATCTTTTCGCCTACCACCTGCCTCTGGATTGTCACCCAGAGCTGGGCAACAACGCGCAGTTGGGGCGGTTGATGGGTTTATCGGGAATAGCACCTCTGGTGTCTTCAGACCCGTCGCTACCTGTTTTTCGTGGCGAGTTGAAAGAAGCGACAAGCCTTTCATCGTTCGCTGAGAAGCTGTCGTCCCAACTGGGGCGGGAACTTTTGACTGTGGGCGATGGGGTGGTCCGCAGCGTTGCTTGGTGCACTGGTGCCGGTCAACACTACATTGATACGGCGGCCGATGCGGGCGTTGACCTCTATGTGACAGGCGAAGTCTCGGAACAAACGGTCCATATTGCCCGGGAACGAGGGATTTCTTTTATCGCCGCAGGCCACCATGCAACAGAGCGCTATGGCGTGGCGGCGGTGGGAATTCAGGTAGGTCGAGAACTGGGGTGTTCACACCAGTTCATCGATATCGATAATCCGGCCTAAATCAGGCGGCGGTGCTGTTGGATCGGTCCAAGCCGAAGGTTTCCGATAACTGGCCCTGTTCGTCGGGTTTCTTGGGCGCATAGTCCAGCGGTTGCGCAACCTCTGACCATGGGGCTTGATCCTCGGAAGAATCGCTCGGGGCATTTAAAGCGGCTGCAGACAGGTTCACCTGATCGCCGCAGAGTTGATCTGCACCCTTGGCCAGATGGGTGTACACGGCTCGGTAGTCGTCGGTCAGTTTATGAAGCAGATCCGCCGTTTGCGCAAAGTGCTCAGATACCTCCGCCTCGTAGTCAGCTCGGCTTTGACGTGCTTGATCAAGCTGATTCTCGAGATCCATGATCAGTCTACGTTTGTTGTCGCTGCGTGAGCTGAGTGCGAGATACCAGCCCAAGCCTCCTCCAATAAGGCCTCCCAGAATGAATGGGATAATCAAATTTGTCGCAGATTCCATCTCAATCCTTTATGTCGCCAGTCTGCTCTAGGGCCCGCTACCATCAATGGCGGTTGGAAGCCGAGCCCGATCTTGCGCTTGCGCAGTACTGCCTTAGTGTACTGTATGGGCCGGAAGACGTCGCCTGTCTCCTCGGAATTTCAAAGCCGGGTGGCTAGCGTGATCAGTGGCGCAGGGGTGTGTTTTTCTGTCCGATAAAGAGGTTTCTTTTGCTGACCGCCGCGGCACAACACAACCCTCGGGCCCTGCCGTGATACGCTTCGCGCTGATTTATTCCACCCGCTAGATCATGACGCATCCACTCTCTCCCATGGCACGCTATCAGCGCGACCTGCAGTCGGGCCTGCTTCTCGAGGATCGAGCGCAGGCGGCAGTGGTAGCCCGGCTCGATGAGCTCTTTCATCGCCTGCGCGCGCGCGAGGCCAGCGATCGGCGGCTGTGGTCGAGGATGCGCAGGCGCTTTGGTGGGTATCCTCCGCCAGAGCAGGGCTTGTACATCTGGGGTGGCGTGGGGCGTGGCAAGACCCACTTCATGGATGTCTTCTTTGAGAGCCTGGATCTTGAGAAGAAGCTCAGGGTCCACTTTCACCGGTTCATGCAGCGTGTCCACGCGGCGCTAACCGCCCATGGCGGCGCCACTAATCCGCTCGAATTAGTGGCTGATGAACTTGCCGACGAGGCCTTGGTTCTTTGCTTCGACGAATTTTTTGTCAGCGATATCGGTGATGCCATGATCCTCGCGGGATTAATCGGAGCACTCATGCGCCGCGGCGTAACGCTGGTGGCGACATCCAATATCCCACCGAGCGATTTGTACAGGGATGGCCTGCAACGCAGTCGATTCTTGCCCGCCATCGCACTGCTGGAGAAGCACCTGGATATTGTTCATCTTGCATCGGAGACGGACTATCGCTTTAGGACGCTTCAGAGCGCTGATCTTTGGCACATCCCCCACGACGACACGGCGAGCAGAGCCCTCGCCACTTATTTCGAGTCACTCACCGGCCAATCGGTGGGGGAGGCCAGGCAGCTGGAGATAAATCACAGAGAGCTGCCCGCTCGTGCGGCTGTGCAGGGAGTCGCCTGGTTCGATTTCAAGACGTTATGCGAGGAGGCGCGGAGTGCGGCAGATTTTGTGGAAATCGCGAGGGAGTATCACACGGTGCTCCTTGAGCGTATTCCTGCGTTGACGCCGGAAAAGGAGGATGCCGCGCGTCGGTTCATCAATCTCGTCGATGAATTCTATGACCGGAAGGTCAAATTGATCACCACAGCCGACATGGCTCCCGAGGCGATGTACGGTGGCGTGAGGCTGCGGTTCGAGTTTGAGAGGACAGTTTCCCGGCTGCAGGAAATGCGCACTCGAGAGTACCTTAAGGCCGAGCATCATCCGTAACGGAAACGGGGTAAATTAACGGTTGAAAGGGTCATTGCTCTCCAGTAACATCCGCGCTCCGCAATTTCGCCCCCGGGGCTCCGGTTATGAAAACTTATAGCGCCAAGGCAGGTGACATCCAGCACGACTGGTTTATTGTCGATGCCGAAGACAAGACGCTTGGGCGGCTCGCTACCGAGATCGCGCACCGCCTGCGTGGCAAGCACAAGCCAGAATACACGCCGCATATGGACATGGGAGACTACATCGTTGTGGTCAACTGCGAGAAGGTCCGTGTGACGGGTGCAAAGCGAACAGATAAGCAGTACTACCACCACACTGGATTTCCGGGCGGTATCAAGTCCGCCAGTTTTGAGCAGCTGATTGATCGGGCTCCCGAGCGGGTCATACAGCGCGCGGTCAAGGGCATGATGCCCCGCAGTCCGCTGGGTCGTGCAATGCTGAAAAAGCTCAAGGTTTATGCGGGTCCTGCTCACCCCCACGCGGCGCAACAACCGCAGCCACTGACGGTCTGAGGAGGTCGAGATGGCAACAGCTCAGTATTACGGGACAGGAAGACGCAAAACGTCTACCGCCCGCGTGTTTTTGCGCACAGGTACCGGCAACATTGTGATCAACGGGCGTCCGATAGACGAGTATTTTGGCCGTGAAGTGGCCCGTATGATCGTTCGTCAGCCGCTTGAACTGACCGAGAATGCGGCCACGTTCGACGCCAATGTGACTGTATCCGGCGGGGGTAGTTTCGGTCAGGCGGGCGCCATTCGGCACGGGCTGACGCGAGCGCTGCTGGATTACGACGAGAGCCTGCGGGCGTCGCTTCGAGCGGCAGGATACGTGACCCGTGACGCGAGAGAAGTGGAGCGCAAGAAGGTCGGTTTGAGAAAGGCGCGTCGGCGTCCTCAATTCTCCAAGCGTTAAGCGCCACCATAAACTCCCAAAAGGCCCGCTTTATGCGGGCTTTTTGTTGCACTTTGCATTGTCCCTTGCCCACCGGTGCTCGAATAGCTGCCTTTCCCGTGTTAAATAACTAGTACGATCTCTGACCTCAAGCGGCAACGGGAGGCGAACTTGCACTACGGTTATTTGCTGATCGCGGTTGTGTTGGAGGTCTGTGGCACCCTGTTATTGCCGGTGAGTGAGAATTTCACGCGCCCGGCGCCCACTATTTCTCTCATCGTTTGTTACGCGGCGGCGTTTTATTGCCTCACCTTTGCCCTGAGTGTTTTACCGGTTGCGGTGGTTTATGCAACGTGGTCCGCACTCGGTATATTTCTGATTACGGTGCTGGGTTACCTCGTGTTGGGCCAGGCGCTGGAATGGAGAGCGTGGGTAGGCCTCGTGCTGATTGTGGTCGGGGTATTTCTGGTGAACGCCTTCGGCCCCGAGCGCTGATATCCGGCGGGAGATCTGATCTCAACCAGCCCCCAATGTGTATTTCAACTTGCTGGGGGCATGCGCGACCATTACACTTCGCGCCCAGAATGGATCTTGTCCGCCGACATATGACGATATCGGTACAGACGAATCGCCAGAGCACGTTTTGCCGGGCTCGTCGGCACACCGGGAGACGCTAAGATATGACAGACCACGCCCACACTCATGACGATACTGCTGACGCCAGCCAGACCCGACGGCGTTTTCTGACGGCAGCGACCTCAGCCGTTGGCATTGGCGGCGTTGCCGGTGTCGCGGTTCCCTTTCTGGGATCATGGAACCCTTCGGAGAAGGCCAAAGCGGCTGGCGCGCCGGTTCGTGCTGACATCAGCAAATTAGAGCCTGGCCAGATGGTTGTGATTGAGTGGCGCGGCAAGCCGGTCTATGTACTGCGCCGCACCCCCGAGCAGGTGGCGGGTTTGGCAACGCTGAATGATGATCTCAAGGACCCCCAGTCCCAGTCCTCCGCCCAACCGGATTACATTGCCGGCGACGGGAGAGCGCTAAATGAGGAGTTCTTGGTCATCGTAGGGCTGTGCACGCATTTGGGTTGCGCGCCAAAGTTTCGTCCGGAGGTTGGCGCGACTGATCTGGGCGGAGATGAGTGGCTGGGTGGTTTCTTCTGCCCCTGTCACGGCTCAAAGTTTGATTTGGCAGGACGCGTATATAAGGGCGTCCCGGCGTCAGCGAATCTGGAAATTCCCCCCTATACATTTGAAAACGATACCGTGCTGGTCATCGGCGTAGACGCGGAGGTAGCGTGATGGAAAAAGCATTGACCGGATTGATCTCATGGATCGACGCGCGGCTTCCACTGACTCGCGCCTGGAACACCCATATGGGCGAGTATTACGCGCCCAAGAATTTCAACCTCTGGTATTTCTTTGGGGTGTTCTCTCTGTTGGTGTTGGTCAACCAGTTGCTGACCGGCATTTGGTTGACGATGAATTACACGCCCTCTGCCGAAGAGGCCTTTGCTTCGGTTGAGTACATCATGCGAGATGTGGACTACGGGTGGCTGCTACGTTACATGCATTCCACTGGCGCCTCGGCATTTTTTATCGTGGTCTATCTGCACATGATGCGCGCATTAATGTATGGCTCTTATAAGAAGCCTCGCGAGTTGATCTGGATTTTTGGCATGCTCATTTTCATCGTCCTGATGGCGGAAGCCTTTGTTGGCTACGTTCTGCCATGGGGCCAGATGTCGTATTGGGGCGCTCAGGTCATCATCTCACTGTTCGGTGCAATCCCTGTCGTGGGCGAGGACATTGTCACGTGGATCCGCGGTGATTACCTCATCTCTGGTATCACCCTCAACCGCTTCTTCGCCTTACACGTGGTGGCCCTGCCTATCGTATTACTGGCGCTGGTTGTGCTTCACATCCTCGCGTTACACGAAGTTGGCTCTAACAACCCTGACGGCGTAGAAATCAAGAAGAACAAGGACGCAAATGGCGTGCCGCTGGATGGCATTCAGTTCCATCCATATTACTCTGTTCATGATGTACAGGGCATTGCGGTATTTCTGTTTTTCTTCTGCGGCGTGATCTTTTTTGCGCCCGAGATGTCAGGGTTCTTCCTTGAGTACGCCAATTTCGAGGAGGCTAATGGGCTCAAGACCCCCGAGCACATTGCACCGGTCTGGTACTTCACTCCCTTTTACTCCGTGCTGCGCGCAGTCCCCGATAAGTTCTGGGGCTTTGTGTTCTTCGCTATTTCGGTCGTAATTCCCTTCGCCCTTCCATGGCTGGATCGTAACCCGGTTCGCTCATGGCGCTATCGGGGGCTGTTGAATCGCGTCATGCTGCTGGTTTTTGTCGCCTCTTTTATTATTTTGGGCGTGTTGGGTGTCAAGTCGCCGACGCCAGAGCGGACTCTGCTGGCGCAGATTTGCACTATTTTTTACTTTTTCTTCTTCCTCGCTATGCCGTGGTGGTCGCGTATGGACCGCACAAAGCCCGAACCCGATCGAGTCACTATGGATGGCGGCATGGGGCTATGGAAGGGTATTGGCACGATCGCCTTAGTGGGGGCAATGGCCTTCTTACCGCTCAAGGTTGTGGGGGCGGAGTCCGCTTACAACTGCGGGACGATGCCTTGTGACGCTTTTGAGGCGGACGCGACCGATCAGCCTTCTTTACAGCGTGGCGCCGCGCTCTATGCCAATTACTGCATGGGGTGCCATTCGCTCCA
>JAYPXQ010000010.1:0-45500 GCA_038135595.1 Halieaceae bacterium | reverse complement strand
ATGGATTGTTGCCGCACCGCGCGAAGGCTGGGCGGAGAGGACGTCAAAGTCGTCGTCCGTTCGGAATTCGCAAAAATGAAAGCCTCACCCTGGGAAATAGAAGACGCCCAGGCCGAGGACATTCCAATCATCAATAATCATGTGCCAAAAGCGTTTGTGCATGAAGATGGCAAGCTCCTCGGCATGACCTTTGATCAGGTTGAGGTGGTCTATGACGCAGCCGGCAAGCGCAGCTTAGTGCCCACCGGCGACGAAGTCTTTTTCGAGGCCGATGAAGTCCTGATTGCGATAGGCCAGGACAATGCGTTCCCATGGATTGAGCGCAACCTCGGTATCGAGTTTGGTAAATGGGACATGCCCCGAGTAAACGAAAGCACCTTCCAATCGACCAACCCGAAGGTGTTCTTCGGTGGCGATGCCGCTTTCGGCCCAGAAAATATTATTACTGCGGTCGCTCATGGGCATCAGGCCGCAGTATCTATCGACCTGTTCTTGTCCGGTAAAGCCGTCGACCAACGCCCCGGCCCGGGCGTCAATCTCGTGAGTCAGAAAATGGGGGTGCACGAGTGGAGTTATGACAATCTGGTGACTGTCGATCTGCGCCAGAAAGTACCTCATGTCGACAAAGTCGTTGCACTTAAGGACCGAAAAGTCGAAGTGGAGCTGGGCTTTGATATTGAAACAGCATATCGGGAAGCTGAGCGCTGCCTGAATTGTGACGTGCAAACTGTCTTTGACGGTGCAAAATGTATTGAGTGTGACGGCTGCACAGATATCTGCCCTACCGACTGCATCAATTTTATCGATAACGCCGAGGAGCCAGTGCTTCGCCGCTCGCTGCGTGCTCCGGCAAACCGAGATAACCAAGATCTCTATGTTTCGGAGCAATTGGTGCAAACCCAGAGAGTCATGGTGAAGGACGAGAACGTGTGTCTCCATTGCGGTCTCTGTGCCGAGCGCTGCCCCACCGGCGCTTGGGATATGCAGCGGTTCCTCTACTCTGTGACCAAGGCGGGCTGATCATGGAACCCAAGCAGTCTGTCAACGACTTTGTTATCAAGTTCGCCAACGTCAATGGCACAGGTTCTGCCAGTGCCAACGGCATGTTCGCCAAAGCGATTTTCCGCATGGGGATCCCGGTCAGCCCGCGCAACATCTTCCCGTCCAATATTCAGGGCCTGCCTACTTGGTATGAAGTTCGCGTCAGTCGCGATGGCTATCTCGGGCGGCGCGGCGGAATCGACATGATGGTGAGCGTCAATCCGCAGAGCTTCGCCAAGGACGTGTCGGAGCTGGAACCTGGTGGCTACATGCTCTACGACTCCACCAAGCCGCTTGACCTTCGTCATGTGAGACGCGACATCCACTATCTCGGTATTCCGTTAACTGAAATGTGCCTCCGCGAATACAGTGACGCGCGACAGCGGCAACTTTTCAAGAACGTGATTTACGTGGGCGCGCTGTCAGCGCTGCTCAACATTGATTTTGCCATCCTGAAGGATTTGGTCAGCGAGCAGTTCAAAGGTAAGGAAAAATTAATCACACCCAATATCCATGCGCTGGAAATGGGGCATCAGTACGCCTCTACCCACTTCAGCTGTCCTTTGGGCATCCATCTCAAGTCAGGGGAGCAAACCCCCAAGCATATTCAGGAGTTTGATCAGATCCTGATGGACGGCAACACCGCGGCGGCGCTGGGCGCAGTTTATGCAGGCGCGACCGTTGCCGCCTGGTACCCCATCACCCCCTCTACATCTGTCGTCGATGCCTTCGAGAAATATTGCCGTCGGCTACGCATTGACCCGGGCACGGGCAGAAAGAACTACGCGATTGTGCAAGCGGAAGACGAACTGTCTGCCATGGGCATGGTCATTGGGGCCAACTGGAACGGCGCCCGGGCCTTTACTGCGACCAGTGGGCCTGGCGTATCACTCATGAGTGAGTTTCTTGGGCTGGCTTACTTTGCGGAAGTCCCTGCGGTATTGGTTGACGTTCAGCGCGCCGGACCCTCTACGGGTATGCCAACGCGAACGCAGCAATCGGATATTCTCGCGGCCGCTTATGCCTCACATGGCGATACCAAACACGTGCTGTTCTTCCCGGCGACACCCGCCGAGTGCTTCAGCATGACGGTCGAGGCGTTTGATCTCGCGGAGCGCTTACAAACGCCCGTGATCATTATGAGCGATCTCGATTTGGGTATGAACGAATGGATGTCTCCGCCGCTCGAGTTCGACGACAACTACCAGTATGACCGTGGCAAAGTGCTCAGCGGCGAAGATCTGGAGGCGATGACAGAGCGGTTCGGCCGCTACCTAGACGTTGATGGCGACGGCATCCCGTATCGCACCTACCCGGGCGCTCACCCCAACAAAGGGGCGTATTTCACGCGAGGCAGCTCTCGCGATGAATATGCCGCGTACACCGAGGATGGTGACGTCTATGTTCGCAACATGGACCGACTGCTCAAGAAATTCGAGACGGCCAAATCATTAGTGCCTGAGGCTAAAATCAAGCCCGCTCAAAAGCCCACCAAAGATGCACTGCTCTTCTTTGGCACCACAGCGTCACCGGCCTATGAGGCACTGGAAACCCTAGAGAAAGAAGGTATTCATCTCGACACCCTTCGATTGCGATCCTTCCCCTTCACCCAGGAGGTCGAGGATTTCATCGAGGAGCACGACCGCATTTTTGTCATTGAACAAAACCGCGATGGCCAGATGCGTCGACTACTGTTGAATGAGACCCACGTCGAGGCCAATGCCAAACTGATCTCCGTGGTCGAATACGATGGGCTTCCCGTGACCGCGAGGAAAATTGCCAGCGTGATCAGAGGTCACTTGGGCATTAATAACGTCACGCCCCTCGTGCCGAAAGAAAAGGAACTCGCTTCATGACTTATGCCAAGCCCGCCTTTCGACACCCGGACGCCAAGACCAATGATGTGGGGTGCACTCGTAAAGATTACGAGGGAGGGCTCTCCACGCTCTGTGCGGGGTGCGGCCACGACTCGATCAGCGCCGCCATTATCGACGCCTGTTATGAGCTATCGATTGAGCCACACCGGGTTGCGAAACTCTCGGGCATCGGCTGCTCTTCAAAAACCCCTGCATATTTCCTCAGCGGATCGCACAGTTTTAATAGCGTTCACGGGCGTATGCCCTCGGTCGCCACAGGCGCAAATCTCGCCAATCGGGATTTGATCTATATCGGCGTTTCGGGGGATGGTGACACTGCCTCCATCGGTATGGGCCAGTTCGCGCACGTCATGCGCCGCAACCTGAACATGACCTATATCGTCGAAAACAATGGCTGTTACGGACTGACCAAAGGTCAGGATTCCGCCACCATGGACACCGACTCGGTAAGCAAAAAGGGCGATATCAACCCCTATACGCCCATAGACCTCGTGCGGGTGGGCATTGAGGTCGGCGCCACTTTTGTCGGAAGGAGCTTCTCGGGTGACAAAGCGCAACTTGTGCCGCTCATTAAGGCCGCGATCAGTCATCGTGGCTTTGCACTGCTCGACGTTATCTCGCCCTGTGTGACCTTCAACAATCACGCAGGCTCGACAAAGAGCTACGCCAGTTTCCGCGAGCACAATGCATCAATGCCCGTAGATTTTGTACCGCGGCGCGAGGCCATTACCACCAGCTACGATGCGGGCGTGGTTCACGAGGTCTGCATGCACGACGGCTCTGTTCTGCGACTGCAAAAAGTGAATGAGGAGTACGACATCGAAGATCCCCAATCGGCGCTCGATGCCATCGCCCATCACGCAAAAGAAGACCGTATCCTGACAGGACTTTTGTATATCAAGCGCGACAGTGAAGAGCTACACGATGTCCTGCAAACCGCAACCAAGCCACTCAATACGCTGAACCAAAGGGAACTGTGCCCAGGGTCACGTTTTCTGGACAGCATTAACGCAGGTTTGCGCTGACCCATTAAGCGATACCCGCGTCTGACGCTCGAGACGTCTCCGCCCTACCTACCGCCCGCTGATATCCGAAGCGAGACGCTGTCGCCTTGGAGATCCACTGCGCCTCGTTGCAGCGTGCTGCATGGGCCTCGCTGATCTCGACGACATCAATGCCCGCCGCGACTGCCATAGGGAGCTGATCAGGCAGGATATCTCCCACCAGCTCAACCTCGCCATTGAAGCCACGCAGCCGTAACTGCCGGGCTAAACTGAGAGCTCGCCCATCAGCGAAGCTGTCTGCGGCCAACCGCACAGCCGGCAGGATTAGTAATTCGTCGAGTTGTGCAAAGCTTGTGATACTTCCTGCATCCACTAAACGCGCCCCTGCGTGCTCGGACGCCGCTAGAAACTCGCCTGAGCGGTTAATTCGCACACGCTGGCTCATGCTACTGACGCCGCAATAATGTTGGGGTTACGGTGCAATCCGCACTCCAGTTTTTGGGTGCCGCGCCACCGCCCGGCTCGCGGATCCTCATCTGCAGCGATAGGGGAAGTGCACGGCGCACACCCCACCGAGGAATACCCGAACTGCCTCAGGGGATGATGGGGCAGCCCGTGCTCTGACCGGTATGCCTCCAAATCGTCTGAGTGCCAATCGGCCAGCGGATTAAATTTCCACTTATTGCGCTCGTCATCCCAGTCAACGCGGTTGATCCCGGCTCTGCCACTACTCTGAAATCGCTTCTGTCCCGAGATCCAACCATCGAAGTCGCGTAATGCCCGAGTCAATACGTCGACTTTTCTCGCATGGCAGCAACGATCTGCATTGGTCAGATGGAGCATCCGAGCAGGATCCAGTCGCTTTTGCGATAGCGGATCGATGCTATAGGACCTGACGTCCTGCAGGGCCAGCTGGCTGGCCAATGCGTCTCGATACGCAAGGGTCTCGTCAAAGTGGAATTGGGTATCAATAAATATCACCGGGGTCTGGGGTGCGACGGCTGCTACCTGATGGAGTAAAACAGCACTCTCGGCGCCAAAACTGGAGACCACTGCCACACGGCCAAATGGCCCCGACTGGGACAATACGGCGTTGAGAAAATCCAGGTCCCGCAGATCGGCCAGCAACTGCTGTTGCTCCGACAGCTCGCTGACCTCTCTATGATCTTGCACTTCACGCAGCACGCGCCACCTCATACAAAGCATCACGAAAGGGACTCACGCCAAGCCTGCGCACAGTGTCAGCGAACAACTCGGAGGGGCTTTCGCGCAAGGTCAGATAAACTGAAAACATTCTATCGAGCGCGAGCATCAGCTCTGACTCACTAAATCCTGGGCCCATTTTCTCACCCAGCGCCGCATCCAGACCCGGTCGTCCGCCCAGAGTGACCTGATAATTCTCAACCCCGGCTTTATCCAAGCCCAAAATACCGACATCGCCAATATGGTGGTGGCCGCAAGCATTAATGCAGCCAGAGATTTTGATGCTGATGGGCCCCAAGGTCGCTTCGAGCGAAGCGTAACGATTGGCGATGGCCTGCCCGATTGGAATCGAACGTGCCGTTGCCAACGCACAGTAGTCCATGCCCGGACACGCAATCAGATCAGATATGAGACCAATATTCGGTGTCGCTAAGCCCACCCCCGCCAGTTCTCTATAAATTGCCGGCAGATCAGCCTGCGCCACATGCGGCAACACGAGATTTTGCTGATGGCTCACCCTAATTTCGTCAAATCCGAAGGCTTCGGCGAGAGCTGCCACCCGTCTCATCTGCGTGGCCGAAGCGTCACCCGGCGCCTGGCCGTGGGCCTTGAGGCTGACGGTCACAGAGCCGTACCCCTCTTGTCGATGTGGCGTCACGTTACGTTCCACCCACTGCCTAAAAGCTGGATCGGCATCAATAGCATCGAGATAAGGGTCCACACAGCGCCACGGAAACGAGGGAACAGTGAACTGCTCGATAATGTCATCCAAACTCCGCAGCTCACTGCCATCAAACGTGTCGTTTATATGTTGCAATGCCTCACTTACCTGTTTTTTAAATTCACTAACGCCCATTGATTGCAACAGAATCTTGATCCGTGCCTTGTACTTGTTATCTCGACGCCCTGATAAGTTATATACCGACAAAATGGCCTCAAGGTGGGGCAGCAAGGCGTCCACGGGGATAGCGTCGAATACCCTCACCCCAACGACCGGAGTGCGGCCCAGCCCACCACCGACATAAATGTCAAAAGTCAGGCCTTCCTCCCCACGCACCATTCGCAAGCCAATATCGTGAGCCCGGATGGCTGCCCGATCTTCGGTACCGGCGCTGATAGCGATCTTGAATTTACGCGGCAAGAACTGAAACTCCGGATGGTCCGTGGACCACTGGCGAATCCACTCTGCGTAGGGACGAGGATCTGCAATCTCGTCAAGCGCCGCTCCCGCAAACTGGTCCGTCGTAACGTTACGGATGGTGTTACCGCTGGTCTGTATGGCGTGCATATCGATATCTGCGAGCGCATCGAGAATATCCGGGGTATCAACCAACCGAGGCCAGTTAAACTGTATATTCTGGCGGGTCGTAAAATGCCCGTAACCATGATCCCAACGCTCGGCGATGTCAGCGAGGCCTCTCAGCTGCCCACTCGAAATCGTGCCGTAAGGTATTGCGACGCGCAGCATGTAAGCATGCAGCTGCAAATAAACGCCGTTCATCAATCGCAACGGCTTAAACTCGTCTTCTGTCAGTGCGCCCGACAGGCGACGGCCAACCTGATCGCGGTACTGAGCTACGCGCTCACGAACGAAATCCCTGTCAAAGGCGTTATAACGATACAAGTTTTGCACTCCGACTCACATTAGCGATGTAAGCACCCGGACCCTCAAGCCGGATAGCCTCACGATAATGGGTGGGCGATATAGCGCCAGTATTTTTGGTAACGGGTACCAAGTAAGCGCCAATGACCACCGCACCATCGTCAGCCGCCGCCATTGCGCACGTTGCCGCCTCGATCGTGTCGAAACAGACTGCCGACTGGAGTGCGTGGGTCCAATCATGACCGGCATCGAGGTATACCACCTGGCCGGAACGCAGACAGTTGGCGGTGACCACCACCGGGGCCTTAACCCGCGACATGCACCACCTCCTCTATTAGCGCCAACTCAGACTCTGCTGTAACGCGTAAATCTGCCGCCCCGGTGCGGGCGGCAATACCCACCAAGATCATTAATGGGCCATCAAAACGCTCTGCATCCAAATCGCCAGTAAAGCTTGCAAGATCACTGACAAAAGCCCGCTGATCGTGCCGCGACACATTTTCGATACAGGTCACCGGCGTATCGGCTCGGGCGCCATGCATTAGCAAACGTCCTTGCAAAAAGGCTGCGGTGCGTCGCCCCATATAAACCGCGAGGGCCTGCCCAGTGCGCGCCAGTTGCTGCCACTGATGCTCAGCAAAACCCTCAGCATCGTGCGCAGTCAGCAATGTCACGCTCGAATTTCGGGCGCGCCGCGTTAGCGACACCTCCAATGTTGCTGCTGCGGCTGCCGCCGTAGTGATGCCAGGCACCACCGAGGTTGCAATGCCCGCTTCGTGGAGCACCGCCAGCTCTTCGTCAAGACGACCAAAAACACCGGGGTCTCCTCCTTTGAGACGCACGACCATCAAACCCCGAGAGGCCTCGGCAACCAGGTGCGCGTTGATGTCTGATTGACTGACTGCAGCGCCAAAACCTTTTTTACCCACCGCAATATATTTGGCCTCCTTGCGCGCCAAATCGAGTATTTCCGGGGAAACCAACCGGTCGTAAACAATCACATCTGCCTCATGGATCACGCGCCGCGCCTTAATCGTTAACAGCTCCGGATCGCCCGGGCCTGCCCCGACGAACGCCACTTCACCCACAGGCGCTTCGCCGCGGGCATGCTGATCCAGCAGTTCACTAAGTGAGGTCTGTAGCGCTTCGTCATTGAGCCTTGAGGATTCGGCGGCCGACTCAAAAAACGCGCTCCAAAACTTTCTACGCGGCCTTCCTGCAGCGAGACTCTGACTGGCACGATCACGGAAATTGCGCGCCGCCGTCGCCAATCGGCCAAGCTGACTGGGCAACAGGGCTTCAACATCGGCCTTGATTTGACGTGCCAAAACGGGTGCGGCGCCCTCGGTGCCAATGGCGACAACGACAGGATCTCGATCCACGATGGCGGGCGTAATAAAGTCGCAATGCTCGGGTCGATCTAGCACGTTCACCCACGCCCCCGCCGCCCGAGCCCAGCCAGCGACCCGTTCGTTGCAGGCATCATCCTCGCTGGCGGCATAGACCAGACGCACTCCAGCGAAATCTGCTGCATCTGCGGGCCGGGTAAGAAGCGTCACCTGCTCCTGTCTCTCCCATTCCCGCATCGCTGCAGTCGGATGCGCCGCAAATAGGGTCACCCGCGCGGAGCACTTCAGCGCGCCGCGGCACTTGGCTTCAGCCATCTGGCCCTCGCCCACCACAACAATCTGCTGGTGGCTGGTGGAAACAAATATCGGTAGATAATTCATGGGGCGGCACATTATCTCGGCGACCCTCAAAAAAAAAGAATTCTTATTTCATGGTTATATAACCAAATAAATGAAATAAATTTTCTTATATGTGTATTATAAAAGAATAGTTTCCTATACAAGCCGCGAGTTGCACACCAATGTCCCTCGACTACACAGATCGAACCCTGCTTCAGCTCTTGCAAACAGACAGCTCGCTCTCTTTGGATGAGCTGGCGCGCCGGACCGGTTCGACCAAGACCCCGATCTGGAATCGGATTAAGAAACTCAAACAGCAGGGGGTTATCCAGCGCGAGGTTGCGCTATGTGATCCCGATGCGCTGGGTCTGACCGCCTGCTTTTTTGTGTTGATCCAAACCAGCGAGCACGACGCTGATTGGCAGCGGCGTTTTCTCGAAGCGGTTCGGTCACGACACGAAGTGATGGAAGCACATCGACTGGCGGGAGAAGTGGACTATTTGCTGAAAATCCGAGTCGCCGACGCGAAGGCCTACGACACCTTCTATCAGCGTCTGATCGCCGACGTCAAAATCTTCAAAGTGACCGCGCTACTCTCAATGGAAGAGGTGAAATACTCGACTGAGCTGGACGTCGGGACACGCGGCTAGGGCAAAGACCAAAGACGCGAAGCACAGGTCATCTGTGCGCCCCCCAACGCGGGGCATCTAAAAGTCAAACGAGAGATGCCCACGGCGAGGCTAGGAAGATGGAGCGGGAAACGAGGTTCGAACTCGCGACCTCAACCTTGGCAAGGTTGCGCTCTACCAACTGAGCTATTCCCGCACAATGCCAATTGTAGGCGCGCTAAGACGCTCGTCAACTCCCCGTGCCGGGGTCGGGCTCCGCCTCTTTTAGCGTCGCGAGGAATGCTCGGAAGTAAATGACCATAGACCATAAGGTTAGCAGTACCGCCACAGCGAGCAGGAACAACCCGAGCAACCTGAGTTCCTCGCCGGCCGGTTTTGACGGATACCACAGCAATATAGGAATTGCCGTCATCTGCACGCCTGTTTTCAGTTTAGCGATTGAATTGACAGCGACCGAGGCTCGCTTGCCGAGCTGTGCCATCCACTCCCGCAGCGCGCTAATTACGATTTCACGTCCAATGACTACCATCGCGGCTAAGGTGATGAAGACGTTATCCATGCGATGCAACAGCAAAATGAGCGCCACCGACACCAACAACTTGTCTGCGACCGGATCAAGAAAAGCACCAAACTGGGAAGTCTGCCCGAGACGCCGCGCCAGCCAGCCATCAAACCAATCTGTCACGCTGGCGACGATAAACACCATCGCCGCTCCCACCGTCGAAATTGGCTGGGGCAAGTAATAGCAAATCACCATCAGCGGGATGGCGGCGACCCTCAGGGCGGTTAGCAAATTGGGAACGGTGAACGGCAAACAATATCCTCCTACTGTCGTGCTGATTCTGACACAGCCCGGCTCGTCTTGGGTCAGTCATTTATGGTGTGGAGGTGATCGTATATTGCATGGGCAATGGCGCCACTGATGCCCTTAATTTTTGCCAACTCCTCGACGCTGGCATTTTCAATCGCTTTGGCACTACCAAAATGACGGAGTAGATCCCTCCGGCGCTTTGCACCCACACCCGGGATATCCTCCAGCAGAGACTGTTTGCGTGCCTTGGCGCGCTGCCCGCGGTGACCACTGATGGCGAAGCGATGCGCCTCATCTCTGATTTGCTGGATCAGATGTAGGCCAGGATGGTCGCCCCGTAATCGCATTTCAGCGCCTGAATCCGCGTCAATCAGGGTTTCGAAGCCAGCCTTCCTCGTGGTGCCTTTGGCTACACCCACTACCTTCACGCTGGTGATATCGTGCGTGGCGAGCACCTGGCGCGCCTGAGCCACCTGACCCTTGCCGCCGTCTATAAAGAGGATATCCGGCAACTGCCCTTCCCCCGAGGCGATACGTCGATAGCGTCTCTCCAACGCCTGCTGCATTGCGGCATAGTCATCGCCCGGCGCGATATCCTTGATATTGAACTTGCGGTAGTCCGCCTTACGGGCGCCGTTACTATCGAATACCACACAGGAGGCTACAGTGGCTTCACCTGAGCTGTGGCTGATGTCAAAGCACTCCATGCGTAATGGAATCGTCTCAAGATCAAGTGCTCGACGAAGCGACTCCAGCCGCCCGGCCATCGTCTGCTTGCCCGCCAAGAAAGAGCGCAGATTGTTCTGCGCATTTTGTGCTGCCATCTCTAACCATCTTGACCTGGCGTCCCGAACCTTGCGTTTAATCAGCACCTTGCGGCCAGACTGACTCGCCAGAGCATCCTCAAGTAATTCGGCGTCGGAAACAGCATGGCTAACAACAATCTCCTGCGGGATCTGTTGCTGACCCGAGAGATAAAATTGTGGCAAGAAAGCCTCAAGAATCGCTTCGGGCGACTCGTCGAGACGGACCTGAGGATAGTAGCTGCGACTGCCCAATACGCGCGCCTCACGCACAAACAGCACTTGCACACAGGCGTGCCCATGCTCGGAAAAAACAGCCATCAGGTCGAGATCACCCCTCGCCCCTTCGATATTCTGGGTGGCTTGAACATTCTGCAATTGGGAGATCTGATCTCGAATCTCGGCCGCTTTTTCGTATTGCAGCTCGACTGCCGCGGCCTCCATCTCATCGGCCAGACGAGTCATTAAATCCTGCGAACGACCATTGAGAAACAGGACCGACTTATCAATCTGCTCTTGATAGTCATCGTCAGAGACCAACCCCACACAGGGGCCTGAGCAGCGGCCAATCTGGTACTGAAGGCACGGGCGGGATCGGTTCCGAAAATAGCTATCCCGACACTGTCTTACCTTGAATACTTTTTGCATCAAATGCAGCGTCGATCGCACGGCCCCGGAACTGGGATACGGACCAAAATAGGTGCCTTTGCGACGTTTGGCACCGCGATGAAAACTCAGTCGAGGCCACCGATCATCCGAAGACAAGTAAATATAGGGGTAGGACTTGTCGTCCTTGAGCAAAATATTATAGGGCGGCCGGTATTGCTTAATCAGGTTGTGCTCAAGCAGTAGCGCGTCGCGCTCGGTCGTGGTGACAGTGACTTCAATATTATTGATCCTCGCGACCAACGCCATCGTCTTGGCCGATAGGCCCGAGGCTCTAAAGTAGCTGGTAACACGATTCTTCAGATTTTTCGCTTTGCCAACGTAGAGCAGCTCGCCCGATTGATCGAACATCTGATAAACACCGGGCCGCGTGGTGAGTTGGGTCAAAAATGATTCAGCGTCAAACGCCGTCATGTCACAGACGCCTCTGCGGGGCTACCCAGCAACTGTGGCTCCAACTCCAAACGGATACCAAACGCCGCACTGACGCTACTGCGAATGTCGTCGGCCAGAGCAAGCCAAGGGATCGCCGACGTGGCGCCACACCCCACCAGAACCAACGCATGATCATCAGAGACTTTTACGCCATCGCGCGCCACGCCCCGCCAACCAAGGCGGTCGATCAGCCATGCAGCGGAGACTTTTACAAATCCCTCAGCTGCCGGGAAAACTGGCAAACCCGGTTCACTCTGGGCCAGCGCATCGGCCTGCTCTCGAGTCAGCAGGGGGTTTTTAAAAAAACTACCTACGTTGGGCGTCACCACAGGATCCGGCAATCGCTCGCGTCGAATAGACATCACCGCCGCCAGCACAGCGTCATGAGATAGAGATGCGCCACTCAATCGCGCGCGCAGGCTGGGATACGCGGCCTGCACGACCGCTTCTCGATCAAGGGCAAACTCTACCGCCGTGACAATCCACTGCGCTCCCTCCTCTCGCTTGAAGACACTGTCGCGGTAAGCGAACTTGCAGGCTTCTCGGGACAATTGCGTACGCCGCCCGGTTAGCCGATCCGTTACATGCACCGCGCGAATCCACTGCGCCACCTCGACACCATAGGCACCAATGTTTTGAATTGGAGCAGCGCCCACCGACCCGGGAATGAGCGCAAGGTTAGCCAACCCATGCAACCCACGATGATGACACCACAATACAAAATCATGCCAATTCTCCCCAGCGCCGACGCAGACAACCGCTACCCTGCCATCATCAGCGCGCAGTGAGCGGCCCTTAATGCCCATGTGTAACAACGTCCCCGGTATCTCGGATTGCAACAACACGTTACTGCCACCACCGAGCACATGAATGGGCCCCCTCGATTGGGCGTCACTCAGCGCGCTATCAAGTTCTGCCGATGAGGTAACAGGCACAAGACGGGCTGTCGCTGTCAGCCCGAGGGTATTGAATGCTGTCAGGTCGCCGTGATCCTGCATAAGGTCAGCTGGTGGCGGCCAGGTGCTGTCTGATGGCGATGAGATCATCCTCGGTATCGATGCCTCCCGGCACAGGCTCTGGTGCCAGCTCAATCTGTATGTACGCGTTATTCGCGAGCGCTCGCAGCTGCTCAAGAGACTCGCTTTGCTCCATTGGCGCCATGGGCCAGGCAACAAATCGGCTGAGAAACCCAGCGCGATAAGCATACAGACCCACGTGTCGATACATTGGAGCAGTGGGACTTCCCGGCCGATGAGCGGGTATTGGCGCTCGGGAGAAGTAAAGGGCCCTACCGTTATCACTGGCGACCACTTTGACGATCGATTCTAAGTGGGCATCCTCCCGATCGAGCGGTTCCATCAGCGTGGCCATGTCAGCTTCCGGTTTCTCCTCGAGCATTGCGGCAACCCGGCGGATATTCGCTGCGGGCATCAGCGGTTCATCACCTTGCAGATTTACAACGATGTGCTCATCGCTTAAATTCAATTGTTGCACCACCTCCGCCAACCGGTCGGTGCCAGACGCGTGATCCTCTCGCGTCATGGCCACTTCTGCACCACGTCCGCTCATCTCCTCGGCTATACGCGCATCATCAGTCGCAACAATCACACGTGTCGCGCCGGCCTGCACGGCCCGCTCCCATACCCAGGCGATCATCGGCTTGTCGAGTATTGGCAGGAGCGCTTTGCCGGGTAATCGGGTGGAACCATACCGAGCAGGGATGACAATATGAAACATCAATACCTCAGCCAATTAATCAATTCGTAGCCAGCGTTTGCGCCAACCTCGTCAACAAGGCCGTCGGCAGCCGGGTTTCGATTTCAACCACCCAGATCCGGTGACCCATATCGTTCACTGCCATGGCCTCCAATTTGACCGCGTCCTTGGACGTGATCAACACCCGCTCGGTGGTCGCCTTTTCCAGCAGCGCTTGCGAGATCGCTGCATGGTCCGGCAGGGCGATGCCGGTAACATCGAGGCCAAGCTCGCCAAGCATCTCAAAAAATTGGCCAGGCTGTCCCAACGCCGTCATTGCAGTGATCGGCTGACCACCCCACTGCGCGCACCATTGCGCCCAAGATAGCGAATTCCCCGTGGATAGCTGGCGCATTAATGCCACCTGGTACGCGAAGCATCTGTCAGGATCTTTGCTGTTTCGCTCCAACACCCAATCGACCAACGCTAATCGGGATGCTGGCTCCCGCAGCGGACCCGCGGGAATGAGCCGCCCATTCCCCAAACCGCGCTGGGCATCGAGGACCACCACCTCAAGGTCTCGCGGCAATGCATAATGCTGGAGCCCATCATCAGACAGTACGACATCAACGTCGAACTGCTCGACCATCACGCGCAACGCTCGAACTCTGTCGCGACAAATAACGACTGGGCAATGAAGGCGATGCTGAATCTCTAAAGGCTCGTCGCCCACGTCTTCAGCGCTGTCGGCACCAGCTACCACGTGCGCCTCTTTGCCCAGACGCCCTCGATAACCTCGACTGATCACGCCAATGGAGACGCCTTGATGGCGCAACCACTCACCGAGCGCAATGAGAACGGGCGTCTTGCCAGTGCCGCCCACGGTAAGGCCACCAATCACCCACACCGCTACACCCGAAGGTGTCGCCCCTTTCGGGGGGCGGCGAGAGGCCCTTCGGGCTACCTCCCATTCGACAAGCCGTGACAACGGAATAAAAAGCCACGCCAACCAATGGTTGTCGTACCAGACACGATGCAGTAGGCGCTCGAGCCAAGCCCTGAAGGCAGTCACGACCCGGCAAAGCCCTGCTGATAGAGGCTTCGGTAAAGCCCCTCCGACGCCATCAATTCGGCGTGATTTCCTGTGGCGACAATCTTGCCCTTATCCATCACGACGATGAGATCGGCACGCTCGACAGTCGATAGACGATGGGCAATCACCAAGGTAGTGCGGCCACTTGCCGCGGCATCAAGAGAGGCTTGAATCGCCGCCTCGGACTCATTATCGAGCGCCGACGTCGCCTCGTCCAAAATCAATACCGGCGCATCCTTTAATACCGCACGCGCAATCGCCAACCGCTGCCGCTGGCCACCGGACAAGCCGCCACCGCCATCACTCAACTTCGTATCCAGACCCTCGGGCAGCGCTTCGACAAACCCCCGAGCCTGTGCCACCTCCAGTGCGGCAAATATCGCTGCGTCGTCAATCTGATCAGTTTGTCCGAACGCCACGTTCGCGCGGACCGTGTCACTGAACAAGACGATGTTTTGAAACACAACTGCGAACTGCCGGCGGTAATCGCTCAGACGCAATTCCCCAATGGGATGGCCGTCCAGCAAGATTCGCCCCGCATCAGGCGCATAAAATCGACACAATAGCTGTATAAGACTGGTTTTACCCGCCCCGGATCGCCCTACGAAGGCGACGAGGCTACCCGCGGGAATATGCAAATCCAACTCATTCAGAGCGGGATTATCGCTGCCGGGATAGGCGAAACTGACCCCGTCGAAAGTGAGCTCTCCGGTGGCGCGCGATAATGAGACCGTGCCGGCGTCCCTTTCCAGCGGCGTATCGATTTGAGTGAACAGATCCTCCGCAGCAGCCAGACCACGTTGCACCACACTCTGCACATTGGTCAGTGTTCGAATAGGCTTGCCAAGCTGAGTCGCCGCGGCGATAAACGCGACCAGAGAACCTGCGGTAAATCCAGCCAGTATCTCTGGGTCCAGTGCAAACCAAAACAGCGCGCCGAGGGCAAACGCCAGCACGATCTGGGCGATTGGCGTGGAAACCGCTTGAACAAAGGCGAGCTTCAAACTCTGGATCCGATTGAACTGACTCGCCGCTTTAAAACGCGCACTCTGTTGCTCTGTTGCCGCGAACATGCGGATCTCGTCAAAAGCGTGGACGCTCTCGTTACTGAGCTGGGTCACCTCCCCCATCGACTCCTGAATCCGGCGACTATAGCGCCGGAAGTGTTTACTCACCGCCAACACAACGCCAGCGATCGCTGGCGCAATGGCGAAAAAGACCAGTGTGAGCTTCCAGTTGAGGTAGAGCATATAGCTGATCAAGGCAATCACCGTCAGACCGTCTCTCAACATGGTTTTGAGCGCCTCTGAACACGCGCCGCTGACCTGCTCCACGTTAAAGGTCAATTTTGATACCAGCTCACCATGGGAATACTGATCGATCGCTACCCTCGGCACCCGAATCAGCACATCGAACACCTGCGTTCTCAGTCGATGCACCACCCCGCGGGCGACGATATTCATGAAATAGTTTCCGAGGAAATAGCCTGCGGCGCGGATAAAGGCGAGCGCTATGGCGGCTATGGGAACCGCTACTCTGGCGTAGTCCAGCGCAGTCTGATCTCCTTGCGGCCAAAGCCAATAGGAGATTTTGGACACCACGCCAATATCTATTTGAGCGGACTGACCCAAAGAGTCCAATAAAAACTGGGTGAGATCCGCGAGCAGCACATTCGCGCCGGAATAAACGACGAAGCCGAAGATGCTCAGCAAAAACGCGCCACCGTAATGAGCAACGTAAGTCAAAAGTCGCCGATAGAGCGCCCAGTCGCTGTCTCTGTGAGTCTCTGGTTTCAACGCGATCCTCGCTCAGATTGGGGCTGAGTTGCTATTGTGAGCTGCTTCAAATTCAACTGTGATGCTACATCAAGTGCGGTCACGACATAGTGATGTGGGGTCATCGCGTCGGCAGACAAGGTCATCGGTATGTCACTATTGCCACCGATTTGCCGCTGGATCGCTTCCCCGAGACCGGTCGGATCACTGGGCACCTGCTCTCCATTTAACCGCATTTGCCCATCGGCATCGACAGTCAACAGCAAGGCTTCCTCAAGAGAGCCTGGGACACCCTTGGCCTCGGGTAAATTCACTGTCAATTGGGTGAAGTCTGAAAATCGACTGGACACCATAAAAAATATGAGCAACAAAAAAACAACGTCAATGAGCGGCGTCAAGTTAATGGAAACGTCAGCGCGCAGCTGCCGTCTGAAGTTCACAAGTACTGCTCCGTTTGCTGCTTAGCGTGCAGCGCGTCCACGAGCTTGACTGCCTCTCGCTCAAGGCCCACCACCAACGACTCAACTCGCGCGGTGTAGTGGCGATGCATCACCAAACTCGGAATCGCAACAGCCAGACCAGCAGCTGTAGTCAGCAAGGCTTCTGAAATGCCGCCCGCGAGCACGTTCGCGTTTCCTGTACCGTGGGTGGTGATATCAGCAAAGACGCTGATCATGCCCAACACCGTACCCAACAAACCCAGCAACGGCGTAACTGCAGCAATTGTGCCCAGAGCGCTAAGGTTTCGCTCTAAACTGTAGACGACGTGCGACGCTGCCTCGCGAATACTTTCGCGCATCACGTCTCTGCCCTGATGTTGATTCACCAACCCAGCCGCCAGGATTTCACCCAAGGGCGACTCCGCCCGCAACGACTTTAACTGCTGCGCGTTCAGTCCATCACGGCGCAATTGCTGCCATACAAAGGCAAGCAGGTGTGTCGGCGCGACCTTTTCAGCGTTAAGCGCAAAATGTCGTTCAATACAGATTGCGAGAGCGATGACCGAGCACGCCACAATCAGCGGCATGACCCAGCCACCTGCGGCCAGCAATTGATACACAGAACACCCTCCCTCTGAACGGTCAGTATACCGAGCCCCTGAGATCTACCCCACCGATGCTTTTGGCAGGTATTTACGGCAATTTGAGCCAGTATGGCGTGCGCTCTCCACGCTGCCGCGTGACGCTCGGCTGATGATCCGCGTTGAAATGAATTTGAATAGCCCCCGTCAAGGCCGTATTTAGCGCGGTGACGCTTGGCATTTGACGCAGTCTCTCCAACACAACAGCGTGGGGATGCCCGAACCGATTGCCGCGACCGGCACTGATGAGCGCCCATTGGGGAGCGACCCATTTAAGCAGGGCATGACTACTCGATGAAGCACTGCCATGGTGCGCCAGAACCAAAACGTGCGAGGAAAGCGCGGCCCGCCAATATCGCACCACTTCACGCTCCTGAGCCGCGGACATATCTCCCAACACCAGCAATTGATGCCCGTTAACACTGAGCATAAAGCCACAGGATTGATCATTGGTATTCAAGGCGTCCTGCCCCGAACCATTGACCAACGTGATCTCCACTGTCGCCCACCGCCACCGCTCACCGTTCCTGCAAGGCTCACCAGCGAAACCGAGGTGCCGCTTTATCGTCATGCGCTCTGCCAAAAACGATACGCCACCACTGTGGTCTTGATCGGCATGGCTGACCACCAATACATCGATGACGTCGATACCCCGAGATCTGAGGTAAGGCAGTAGTATTTTCTCCGCTTGGGTGAATCCCCCGGGGTAACCATCCCCGGTGTCATAAAGCATGGTTTTTCCATCGGTCTCTATGACGATGGCAAGTCCCTGGCCAACGTCGAGAAGCGTTACCACTGTCTCGCTATCTGTTCTTGGCATTGCGAGCGCCAGTGCCATCGTCACCAGATAAGCCGCAACCGCGGACCGCCTGTGACTCATCCAGCAAAATGCACTCGCCAATCCCAAAATGAAGCCGGCCAAAGGCAAGGGCTGTCGCACCATGGTGCAAAAATCGCACGCGCTCAGCAGCCCAGTGGCAACGGGCATCAAAAGTTCCCAGAGCCAGACACTCAACTCCAGAAAGACCGTTGAGACCGAGGGTAACAACCCGCTCAATAACGCCCCGGCAAATCCCGCAGGTACCATAATCAGGGTGACGGCAGGAACCATAACGATATTTGTCAGGATGCCCAGCCAGCTGGCCTCGCCGAACCAAAAAAGCGTCAGCGGCGCCATCAGAAATACCAGCTTGAGCTGCATCAACAACAGACCGGAGAGAGCACGGCCATTGCTCGTGTCGGCGACCAAAATCCAGGTGGCCATGGCGCTCAGCCAAAAGCTGGGGCCCAGCGCGATTTGCGGTTCCCAGAGCAACATCACCGCGATGGCGAGTAGCAGTGATCGCCGAGTTTCACCCAGCCACCCCAGAAGTTGCGGTGCTTTGGCTGCAAGCAGCATCAAAAACGCCCTTTGCGCCGGCAAGGGTGCGCCAATCAAGAGCACATAAAGTCCCGAGACAGCTAAAACACCCGCCGTCGCGAGGGTATCCGTGCCACGATCATGCGGCACTCGCCAAAGCCGGCGCGGAAGCTGAGCGATTTGCGCGACGAATCCGGCCAACAGCGCGATATGCAAGCCGCTGATGACGACCAAGTGCACGATGCCCAGTTGCTTGAGCTCCGACCAGAGTGACTTTGAAATCCCCCGGGAGTCGCCCAAGAGTAAGGCTCGAAGTACAGCCCAACCCTCTCCCGCTCGCTGCGACCATTCGTCGAGGAGTCGAAGGCGAAAACGCTCCAGCCAATGATTCTGAGCGACTTGATCAAGTGGCCCCATCACGGTAGCGGCTGCATCCACGGTTCGGGCAGCCCAACGCGCCTGATCAGGAATCGTGCCCGGATTTAACTGACTGCTGACGGACCTGAGTCGCATGGATCCTGAAACGGTCGCGCCGTATCGCAAAGATCGATCCCATTGCGTGGCATCCAGGTGCTGGCTGACCCGGATCCGTTTAGGGCCTTTACATCGATCATCTGACAGCCCCTGTACTACGAGCTCAGCTTGCACCCGCCAGCCTCCCCATGCGGCGGGCTCAGTAGTTGGCAAGGTGTCGACACGCCCCGTTATGATCAGGGTCTGACCGACGCAACGCTCAGGCAACCGGGTATCCAGCCAGAGAATCCCATTGACCGACCCCATAATCAAACCAAGTAGCGCCCATGTCATCGCCGCGTGCCGCCAAATCCATAGCGCTGGCAAGAGCACAGCGACCATCAATCCCCAGTCGGGGTCAGGAAGGGCAAGACTCATCAGGATTCCCGCCATCATGGCCAGGAGATCTATGGTTCTGAGAGCGCCCACGGAGTTACGCTGGTGGTTGAATGTTCTCGGGCGGCGCACACTGGAGAGGCTCGTCTTGACGAGGCCTCATTGGAGCGGGAGTCTCCTCCGACGCCAACATCACTGGTCAAATCGGAGCGCCAAAAGATTATGATAGGCGTCTTGTATTGACTTCGATGCCAGACCGCACAAATGCTCAAGAAACGCCTCAGCAAATGGATTCCAACGCCAGGGAAATTGCGACAGCACCAATCGCTGAAAATCTTTGGCAGTTGGACCGAGGAGACGCGGCTATGGCAACTCAGTCGCCACAGCGCGACGAAGGCATTTGCCATCGGTCTCTACTGCGCAATGCTGCCGATCCCCGGACAGATGTTCATCGCTGTGGCTCTGGCAATCATCTTTACTGCCAATCTGCCCCTGAGCTTCGCGCTGATCTTCATCACAAACCCCCTGACAATGCCCGCAATTTTTTACGGTGCCTACAAGTTGGGGGCTTGGCTCATGGGGACTCACCCGATAGAAGTCGAGTTCGAGGCCTCGTGGACCTGGTTTACCCAGAGCCTTGAGGAAATATGGGTACCACTGGTAGTGGGCTCCCAAGTCTTGGGTGTCGTTTTCGCGCTGCTCGGCTACCTGCTGATCGATAGGCTTTGGCGCGCCGCGATCCGGCGGCAATGGCTGGCGCGAAAGCGCCGTCGTGGTCAGTGACTCAAGGTGTCGGCAAGGGGCAGCCTAGCGGCACGAAGTGCGGGAATGGAAGCCGCCAGAATCGATAAAATAATCGCGATAGCGCCGGTAGAAACAAAATCTTTCCACCGCATATCCACCGGAATGAAGGAAAGCGGGTAGACGTCGGTCTGCAATAGCGGAATACCCAGAAATCGCTCCAAGAGCTGTGCGGCTTCCGGAGTGTTTCCTGCGAATATCCAACCAAGACCGGCTCCGATCGCGGCGCCTACTGCGCCGATGATTGCGCCCTGTAGAAAAAATATCGCGACAATATCGCGTCGCTCAGCCCCCATCGTCATCAGCATGGCGACTATTTTTCGCCGATCCGTGACCACCAACATCAGTGACGACACCACATTAAAAGCGGCAACAAAAATGACCGTGAATAAAATCAGGCCTATCAGGTCACGGGACAACTGGATTGCCGAGTACAAGTTGCCATGGGTTGCCCTCCAATCCGTCACGCGAAAGGTCGACGGCACCATTTGCATGACGTCCCATCGCCACTGCGAGGCTGCGAAGACATCAACCAATTCGATCGCGATACTCTCCGCACCCTGAGACGCCGATGCCGCAACCGGCAACGCATGTCGATGAATCATCGCCAGCGTTTCATCCAATTCGGTACCTGAGCTCAGCAGCGCGCGGAGGGACACCGTCAGCGACAAATAGCGATTACCCGCTTTCGCTGGAATGACAAAGGTCACCGCGTCACCGATGGTCAGCCCAAGTCGTGCGGCCAATGCCTTACCGAGGACGAGATCCCGGTCACTCATTTCGGCCAAATCGGGTTCCATCAGGGCCGCGTAATGACCCAGACCATCATCATCCATCGCCATTAACTGTGTCGTGAATACTTCTCGTCCGCGCAATAACAAAGCATCCATCGCTCTGAAAAGCCGGACACTCGCTACCTCGGGCTGTTGTGATAAAGCGCCTGCTAAGATCTGCCACTCCTCGGCTTCAGCTGGCCCAGTGACGAGAATATGGGGCACCAGAGAAAGAATGCGCTCCCGCATCTCCCTATCAAAGCCATTCATCACCGACTGGACAGTCAGCAGTAAAGCTATGGCCAGCGCCATGCCGACAATAGACACCTTGGATAGAAACGCAGATAACCCGCGCCCAGTATCCAGAGCCTGCCTCAGGGCAATCATTAAGCGCAATCGCCACGACACTACCGGTTCTCCAGACGACCTGACAGCAGTGTCAGCTGACGGTCCATCCGCTTGGCGATACCAGGATCGTGTGTGACCACAACGAAAGCGGTATTGAATTGGCGGAACGCCTGCATCGCTTCCAATACCTGCTCTGCTGTTGCGGGGTCCAGATTCCCCGTGGGTTCGTCCATTAATACGCAGGAGGGTTCATTGACCAACGCCCGCGCGATGGCCACGCGTTGCCTTTCGCCCCCTGATAAAGCGGCGGGTCGATGACTCATTCGCGGGGACAAACCCAGTCGGTCCAGTAGATCTATGGCGCGCGCCTCAGCCGCGGACTTTGACAATCCCCCGATTCGCGCTGGCATCGCCACATTCTCCAACGCGGAGAACTCAGGCAATAGGTGATGCATTTGAAACACAAAGCCCAGATTTTGGTTGCGCCACAAGCTGCGCTCGCGCTCATTCATATCGCCAAAACGACGTCCCGACACCGCCACCTCACCCGCCGTTGGCGCGTCGAGTCCACCGAGCAAATTCAACAGCGTCGATTTACCCGAGCCAGAGGCACCGACAATGGCCAGCCAATCTCCGCTCATAACGGTGAGGTCGAGCCCCGACAGGACAACGATATCCTGCCGCCCGTCGCTGTAGCGCTTCATTACGTCGCGCGCTGAAAGCACAGGGGTGTCAGGCATAGTTGAGCGCCTCCGCCGCGGGAATCCGGGCTGCGCGCCAAGCAGGATAGACACTCGCGATAACGCTCAGCACCAATGCGGTCGCCACGACGACCCAGACATCGGCCCACACGAGCTGAGACGGCAGGCCCGCAATGTAATACACCGATGGATCAAACAGCACCCAACCCAGCGTACGCTCAAGCCACATCGATAATTCGGCCACTGAGAGTGACAGCCAAATGCCCAGCGACGCACCCACAAAAATACCGACCGTCGCCAGCATCAGTCCGTGCCCTAAAAAGACAGTCAGCAGCCGGCGGGACGACAGACCCAACACCTGCAGAATCGCAATATCAGATCTCTTCTCTGTCACCGACATGGTCAGCATGGAGACCAAGTTAAACGCCGCCACGAGAATGACGGAAGTGAGCAACACACCCACGGTCAGCTTCTCCATTTTGATCGCGGTAAATAGCGAACCTTGCGAATCGCGCCAGTCAGTCACGCTATTGTGACCCGGACTCAAAGACGCCATGAAGGTCGTTGCCTCCTGAAGCTGCTCTCTGTCGCGGGCGCGCGCCTGGATGCCAACTCGCCCTGCTGCAGCAAATAAACGTTGCGCGGTCGCAAACGAAACAAACCCCTCAAAGGCATCGGGCTGCGCACCGACCTCGAAAATCCCGGACACACGCAAAGAACGTAGCGCAGGAAATACGCCCAGTGGTGTCATGGTCAGCCTCGGCAGTACAACCTCGACCTCATCGCCGACTCCCACTCCGAGCAATCGCGCCGCATCGGCACCTAAAATCACCGTAAACGGCTGCTCATAAATCGCCTCAACACCACCGGCGATCAAGTGCTCCTCGAGAGGAGCAACCCGCATGAGGCCAGCTTCGGGAGCGCCCGTAAGCTTGATACCACGATTGCGATCACCCCGACGCATCAGGACCGTACCTCGATGCATGATGCTCGCCGCCAACACATCAGGATGAGCCTCCACCTGGCTGGACAGACTTAGCAACGTCGCCTGAGGCAGAGGACCAGTCTCTAAAACCAGATCTGGCGCAATAGACAAGAGCCGCTGGCGCAGCTCCAATGCAAAACCATTCATTACCGAGAGAACAACGATCAGCGTAGCGACCCCAAGCATCATGCCTAAAAGTGATGCCAGTGCTACGAACCGTGTGAAGCGACGCTGCCCACCTCCCAGCGTGAAGCGCAGCATGAGTTCGAACAGAAGTTGCACGGCCGTTACCGCACTATTTGCGGAAACCTACCCCGCAGTGCCGGGCATACCCTCAACGATCTGACGCCCGTGGATCGTATTCCCGCACTGCCGCTGGCCCAGAGGCGGCATCGCAGCGCTGCGGGTTACCGCCGCAGATCTCGCACTCCTGATCGATACCAACCGCACCCAGTCCACCGCAGGACCCCGTGATAGGTGGCCGACCAAAAATGACCCCGACGGACATGACAGCAACAACCATCACAAAAACGACAAGAGCGATTATAAATGTCATAGCGTTCCTCGCGCTCTTCTGGCAATCATTGGCGACCGTCTAGCAATAGTGGTTTCATGGCGCGACTGGCCAACCCCTCAGTGCGGTCACCCGCTTGGGTGATGACGTAAACCGCAAGACCGCGCGCCTCTGCCATCGCCATCGCCTCTGCTGACCCCATGACCGTCAACGCCGTCGCCCACGCGTCCGCCATCATCGCAGAGCCATGAACAACTGTCACGGACACCACGTCATGCCGAACCGGATAACCCGTTCGTGGGTCAATGAGATGAGAGTAGCGATCTCCTTCATGTTCAAAAAAATTGCGGTAGTCCCCCGAGGTGGCAACCCCAGTATCCTCCAGCACCAGCGCGGCCTGCACTCCACCACGCGCGCCCGGCTCCGGTCGCTCGATGGCTATCCGCCAAGCGTCGCCCCTCGGACTCTGGCCACGAACGCGAACTTCGCCACCGATCTCGAGCATATAGTGCACGACACCCAAATCATCGAGGGCATCGGCCGCGAGATCGACCGCGTAGCCCTTGGCCAACGAAGAGAAGTCCAGCGCAACACCGGGCATCGTCTTACTCAGAATCCTGGTCTCGGGCTGCCACGCCAGATGATTCGAGCCCACCCTGCCCAATACCCGAGCAATATCAGCCTCAGCGGGAAACTGTCTTGGACCGTCTGGGCCAAACCCCCAAAGATCGGATAACGGGCTTACCGTCACATCATAGGCACCATGGGTGACGTCACCCAATGCCAACGCGGCCGAGAGCACGTAGGCAAAATCCCAGTCCACTTCCATGGGGGTGTCGACAGCCTGAGCATTAAAAGCGCTGATCAAACTGCGCTTATCATAATGGTTCATGCTTTCATTAACGATGTCGAAAGCGGTTTCTACGCTGTCTTGAACATCGACACTCGTTACATCAACCGGTGCACCCAGGTAGGTCAGCGACCAAGTTGTGCCGAAAACCTGCCCAGCAAGCTGCACTGGACGGTCGACTTCGCTGCAGGCGACCACACAGCAAAAGGCCAGCACAAGTGCTGGCCCCCTGATGGCGCTGAGCCAAACAGACATCATCCGCCAAAATCATCCAAGAAAATGTTTTCGCGCTCCACCCCAAGATCCAGGAGCATATTGATCACTGCCGAATTCATCATCGGCGGGCCGCACATGTAGTACTCGCAATCCTCCGGCGCCGGGTGATCCTTGAGATATTGCTCATAGAGTACCTGGTGAATAAAGCCGGTGAGTCCCTCCCAGTTGTCTTCGGGCTGCGGGTCGGACAACGCGACATGCCACTCGAAGTTATCATTCTCCGCGTCCAGCCCGTCGTAGTCTTCTACATAAAACATTTCGCGGAGTGATCTCGCGCCGTACCAAAAGCTGATTTTACGCTTGGAGTTAAGGCGCTTGAGTTGATCGAACAAATGCGACCGCATGGGCGCCATGCCGGCGCCGCCTCCGATGAAGACCATTTCGTTATCGGTTTCCTTGGCGAAGAACTCTCCAAAGGGTCCGTAAACATTGACCTTGTCGCCCGGTTTCAGGTTGAACGCCCAGCTGGACATGATCCCAGCAGGAATGCCCTGACTTCCCGGCGGCGGCGTTGCAATTCGAATATTGAATTTAACAATGCCCTTTTCTTCTGGGTAATTCGCCATGGAGTAGGCTCTGATAGTTGTCTCGGCACAGGCCGACTCCAGATTGAAAAACCCAAACCGCTCCCAGTCACCGCGATACTCTTCTTCAACATCAAAGTCGCTGTACTTCACAGCGTGCGGAGGGCACTCCAGCTGAACGTAGCCGCCCGCTCGAAAATCCACGCTTTCGCCCTCGGGCAACTTAAGCACCAATTCCTTGATGAAAGTCGCCACATTCTCGTTTGACAGGACCTCACATTCCCACTGTTTTACGCCAAAAACCTCGTCGGGAACCTGAATCTTGAGGTCTTGCTTGACCGGTGTCTGGCAAGAGAGCCGCCAGCCCTCACCGGCCTCACGACGCGTGAAGTGTGCCTCCTCGGTAGGCAACATCGCGCCGCCGCCCTCCTGAACCACGCACTTGCATTGCGCACAGGTGCCGCCGCCACCGCATGCGCTTGCCAAAAACAAGTTGGCATCCGCAAGGGTCTGCAAGAGCTTACCGCCTGCCGGCACCTCGATGGTGCGCTCACCGTTGATTTCGATACTGATATTGCCACTCGAAACCAAACGGCTACGGGCGGCAATAATAATCATCACCAGTGCGAGTATGATCGCAGTGAACATGCCAGCACCATAAACGATCGTCATATCCATTCGGTCTTTTCTCTCTCTTCAATTCCGCTCTAAATATCGATGCCGCCGAAAGACATGAAACCCAGCGACATCAAACCCACGGTGATAAAGGTAATCCCCAAGCCCTGCAGACCGTCCGGAACATCACTGTATTTTAGCTTCTCACGAATCCCGGCCAGCGCAACGATTGCCAACGCCCAACCGATGCCAGAGCCCGCGCCAAACACCGCGCTCTCGGCAAAGGTGAGGCTCCGCTCGACCATCAGTAGTGATGCTCCCAATATGGCGCAATTCACGGTAATCAGCGGCAGGAATACACCCAACGTGGCGTATAGCGCAGGGACGTATTTGTCGAGGAACATTTCGAGAATCTGAACCAACGCAGCGATAACAGCGATGTAGCTCAGCAACCCGAGAAAGCTGAGATCCACGTCAGGCAACCCGGCCCAGGCCAGCGCGCCATCTGCCAACAGGTTCTGATAGATCAAATTATTAACCGGCACTGTGATCGCCAACACCACGACGACCGCTACGCCCAAACCCGCCGCTGTCTGAATTTTCTTGGAGACTGCCAGAAAAGTGCACATGCCCAGAAAAAATGACAGCGCCATGTTCTCAATGAAAATCGCTCGGACAAAAAGGCTGAGATAATGTTCCATCAGGCGCTCTCCTCCGCTGCGTTATGGTGGGCGATCTTGAACTCCGGGGACTCCACCTGTTCAGTGTTAAACGATCTGATCGCCCAGATCAGCAGGCCAATCAAAAAGAAGGCGCTCGGCGGCAACAGCAGCAATCCATTCGCTTGATACCAGCCACCCTCGGTGACCAACGGCAAGATTTCAACTCCGAACAACTTGCCAGTGCCGAAAAGCTCTCTGACGGTCGCCACCACCAACAAAACAAATGAATAACCGAGGCCATTGCCAATACCGTCAATAAAGCTCGGCACGGGTGGGTTCTTCATCGCAAACGCTTCCGCGCGGCCCATCACAATACAGTTAGTGATGATCAACCCGACAAATACTGACAGCTGCTTGGAGATGTCGTAGGCCACTGCCTTCAGTACTTGATCCACCACAATTACCAGAGACGCAATGATGGTCATCTGAACAATGATGCGAATACTCGAGGGAATGAACTGCCGAATGCTGGAGATAAAAAAACTGGAGAACGCGGTAACTAGCGTCAACGCAATGCACATCACCACGGTCACCCTAAGGGACGTAGTGACCGCGAGGGCAGAACAGATACCCAGGATCTGCAGTGCAATCGGATTATTCTTGAAGATAGGATCTGCAAGGGTATCGCGCATGCTCATGAGACTTCTCCCTGCCGCAAGTTATCCAGCAGCGGCTTGAACCCCTGCTCTCCCAACCAATAGCGCACAAGGTTATTGACGCCCTTAGTCGTCAGCGTCGCGCCGGACAAGCCGTCGACCTGCCACTGCTGCTGGGCTGATCCCGCCGACACCGCGCCTTTTAGCACCTCAATCGCCACCTGGTCAGCCTGATACACCTGCTTACCTGGCCATATGGCTTTCCATCGCGGGTTATCCACTTCGCCACCTAACCCGGGCGTCTCGCCGTGTTCGTAAAAACCCAACCCGGCGATGGTGTTGCCGTCGGCCTCCAAGGCCATAAACCCGTACAAAGTTGACCAAAGCCCATAGCCCCGAATGGGCAAAATAATTTTATCGAGATCGCCCTCGGCACCCCGCACCAAATAAACCAGCGCCTGATGCTCCCGGCGAACCAGCTTTGCGGGATCCTGTTCACCGGGAATCGCCCGCGACTGCTCGGGATCCTTAGCCGCCTCTCGCTGATCAAAAGTTGCCGGATCAATATCGTCCACGAATACGCCGGCATCGAGATCGACCACCCGGGTCTCAACTTGCTCAAATTGCTCCTCGACCGAGAGCGCGGGGTCAAGCAGACCTGCGGCCATCAATATGTTGCGCTTCAAGTCCCGCGTTTTATTGGCCTCTTGCGCGGGTTTTAAAACCACCGCCGCAGCCGACACCACAACGGAGCAAACCAAACACAGTCCGAGGGCAACAGTCAGGACCCGCCCAAGACCCTCTCCATTAGCTGACACGAGCTAGCCTCCTCTTGATGTTGGCGCTCACCGCAAAGTGATCGAACAGCGGAGCGAATAGGTTGGCAAATAGAATCGCCAACATCATGCCCTCAGGGAACGCGGGATTCACGACACGGATCAAAACGCACATGACCCCGATCAAAATACCGTAAGCCCAACGACCCGAGTGCGTCATCGCTGCCGACACAGGATCGGTCGCCATAAAAAATGCGCCAAAGGCAAAGCCGCCGACCACCATGTGCCAGTGCCAGGGCATTGCAAAGGCAGGGTTGGAATCAGAACCGACGGTGTTAAGCAGCAGGCTGAATGCGATCATGCCGGCGAAACAGCCTGCCACGACCCGCCAGGAGGCAATGCCCTGCACAATGAGAAAGATGCCCCCGATCATGATCATGAGCGTTGAAGTCTCGCCAATTGAGCCGGGAATCGCGCCGACAAATGCGTCCCACCAGGTATAGGCTTGTGTAAGGCCGGGCATCCCCTCGGCGGCCACGATACCCAGTGGCGTCGCGCCGGAGTAGCCGTCGACTGCCGTCCACACCGCATCACCCGAAATTTGCGCTGGATAAGCGAAATAAAGAAAGGCGCGACCGGTCAATGCGGGGTTCAGGAAGTTTTTCCCGGTACCACCGAAGACCTCTTTGCCGATGACCACGCCAAAACTGATGCCCAATGCAGCCTGCCACAAGGGCAAGTCAGGGGGGAGCGTCAGCGTGAATAGGATAGAGGTTACAAAGAAGCCTTCGTTGACTTCATGACCTCGGCGCATGGCGAACAGCACTTCCCAAAAGCCCCCAACGGCGAAGGTCACCAGATACAGCGGCAGAAAATGCACCAAACCGTAGAGCATGTTATGCCAACCGTTGCTGGCATCGTGGCCTCCGAGTGCCGCGACAATGCCGCCGCGCCATCCGTCCAACACACCACCCGAGAGCGCCAACACCTCGTTGGCCTGCACCCCAATGTTATACATGCCATAAAACATTGCGGGGAACGTCGCGAACCAAACGGTAATCATGATCCGCTTCAGATCGACACCATCGCGCACATGCGCATTCGCGCGCGTCACGCTGGCGGGGGAATAAAAAATCGTGTCGACCGCCTCATACAGCGCGTACCATTTCTCGAATCGGCCGCCGGGCTTGAAGTGCGGTTCCATTGCGTCGAGTTGTTGTCGCAATCCCATTTGTCAGCCTTCCTTCTCAATGCGAGTGAGGTTATCTCTCAGGATCTCGCCATATTCATATTTACCGGGACATACATAGGTGCAAAGCGCGAGGTCCTCCTCGTCTAGCTCCAAACACCCTAGCGCTTGCGCAGTTTCAGTGTCGCCCACCAACAACGCACGCAAAAGTTGCGTAGGCAGAATGTCCAGCGGCATGACCCTCTCGTAGGCGCCCACCGGCACCATGGCACGCTCAGAGCCGTTGGTCGTAGTCGACATAGCGACAGGTTTGAGCCCGAACCAGCTTGACAGGTAAATCCCCAGCACAGAGTGCTTGTTGACTCCCGGTGAGAGCCACCCAAACAAAGCACGCTGTCTGCCCTCCGGCAGTACTGATACCTGCTGGTGGTAACGACCCAAGTAGGCGATGTCTGACTGCACGCCTCTTCCGCCCAAAACCGACCCAGAGATCAGGCGGGTCTCGCCGCCTTCCTGCTCCCCGGCTACCAATGCTTGCAAATCCGCTCCCAATCGGCTCAACACCAGTCTGGGACGGGTAACGGATGGCCCGGCAAGGGCAATGACACGATCGGTAAACAGTGCGCCATCAAGGAACAAACGCCCCACAGCAATCACATCCTGATAGCCAATGGTCCACGCTATTTTTGACAGCGACGCACCCATTAAAAAGTGAACATGCGTACCCGCGAGACCGGCGGGGTGCGGACCGGAAAAATCATGGCGAGTGACGCGCTCGTGACCTGACTGGGGTATGTCGGCACCGGGTGCGGCGCATAAATAGACGGGGCATCCCACCATGCTTGCAAGCAATTCCTGTCCCAATGCGAAAGCCTCGGGCTCCCGTGCAATCACTTGTGCCGGATCGGGCGCATGGGGGTGGGTGTCAATCGCCGTGATAAATAAACCCGCCGGGGTGGACGCCGGGTCCGCCACGCGACCGAAGGGTCTGGCCCGCAGCGCTGTCCACTGCCCCGACAGTAACAATTGCTCTCTGATCACATCAGCAGAGAGTGATCTGGCCTGATCGGCCGAGTATTGCTGAAACGCCACGGCCTCGTCGTTATCGACGTCGACGACGATGGACTGAAAGGCGCGCTTAGCTCCCCTGTTAATCGCCGTCACCTGACCGCCTGCGGGCGCGGTATACCGAACACCCTCACACTTTTTATCCGTGAATAGCAGATCACCGCGTCTGACTCTGTCCCCCACCTGCACCGCCATGGTGGGCTTCATGCCGTGATAGTCCGGTCCAACCAGCGCAACCGCGCGACAGCTGAGGGAGGTATCGATCTTTGTCGAGGGCGCTCCCGCCAGTGGTAGCGTCAAACCGCGTTTGATTTTTATCATCTCAATGCTCATCTGCCATACCGAGCTGTGGGCCGAGAGATGCCACGAGTTACACCGTCGCCCGAACAAGGGCAACGCTCACTTATGTCATTTCAGGGTAAGACCCCCCAGACGGTGGTACGTCTACTGTAGGACCGGGGGCTTCTGATGGCCGGGCCCAGTGGGCTCTCATCGGTCGCGGGTATTCTATTCGACTTGGCCGATCAAGGCCAACCCGGGCGGGCGACCTTTCGCGTTAAGTCGGAAAAACGCCGTTGGCAGGATAGGTTTGATAGCGAATGCCCGCCATCCGCTCCAATACGCGGTAAACCTGGCAGCTGTATCCATACTCGTTGTCGTACCAGAGATACAAAACCGCCTGATTACCGTTAACGATGGTGGCTTTTGCATCGAAAACGCAGGCAGAGCGTGAGCCAACGAAGTCACTGGAGACCACTTCCGGGGAATTGGAGTAGTCAATCTGCTTCTTCATGTTGGAGTGAAGCGCCGTCTCCCGCATGAATTCATTCAACACGTCCCGGGTGGTTGATTTGGCCAGCGTGAGATTAAGGATCGCCATGGAGACATTCGGGGTGGGAACGCGGATAGCATTGCCCGTCAGCTTCCCCTCCAGGTTGGGCAACACTTTGGCCACCGCTTTGGCCGCGCCCGTTTCGGTGAGCACCATGTTTAGCGGCGCGCTCCGGCCCCGACGCTCCGCCTTATGGTAATTATCGATCAGGTTTTGATCGTTGGTGTAGGCGTGAACGGTCTCGACATGTCCAGCAACAATCCCGTATTCGTCATCTGCCGCTTTCAGCACCGGTACGATCGCGTTGGTCGTACATGACGCGGCCGACAGAATCTGGTCGTTCTGTTCAATTTCCTGATCGTTGATGCCCGCAACGATGTTCTTGATATCTCCCTTGCCCGGGGCGGTCAAAATAACCTTCGCGACGCCCTTGGCCTTGAGATGTCGCGACAATCCCTCCCGATCTCGCCAGGCGCCGGTATTGTCAACCACAATACAACGGTCAATTCCGTACGCCGTGTAATCAATATCCTCTGGCGCGTCGGCATAAATCACCTTTACCTCGTTGCCGTTGGCGACAAAGGACTGCCGCTCCTCATCGACCCTGATCGTCCCCTGAAATACGCCGTGGACCGAGTCCCGACGCAACAAGCTGGCTCTTTTCAAAAGGTCGTCCTCTGCGTTCCCGCGGCGTACCACCACAGCGCGCAAACGCAAGCTATCGCCCCCGTCGGTTTTGGCGATGAGGATTCTCGCCATCAAGCGTCCAATGCGCCCGAATCCATAAAGCACCACGTCAACCGGGGCATCAACCGGCTTATGCGTTGAGCCAATCAGATAATCGAGCTCCTGTGCCACATACTGCTCAATCGAGAGGCCCGCGCCGGCGCCTTTGTCAAAATAGGCGACCGCCAGCCGTCCGATATCCAAATGACAGGGTCCTAGGTCCAGCGAACTGACGGCATTGAGGACCGGTGTCGTCTCGAATTCCGACAGCTCGTTGTCCTCCATTTGCCTCACCCAGCGGTGGCTTTTCATGATGTCCAGCACCGACTGATTGACCAGCGAGCGGCCATAAATGTAGCTCTTGACGTTGCGCTCCCGGGACAGCTGGCCCACCACCGGGATCATCGACTCCGCCAGCGCCTCTCGCTGCTTCCAATCGGCAAAATAGTCATCAGGTCTCGGACGTTTGCGTTCTTCAGTCACGGGGGCTCCTTGGCGTGATTTCGCGGCGATTAAGCATGGACTCCTCGCGAGACGGTGTTCGCTTAGGCACTCGGCGGGCGACATTATCAATTCGCACCTCGCCGTAGGCAACCGTAAAAGCACTATTGCCATGGTTGTCGAATGCCGCGACGCCTACAATAGGGGTTCGATGCCAGGCCTGCGACATGTTTAAAGATCGCTTAAAAGACACCTCTTGGCCCCTCAAGGCGGGCTCTCGAACCGCGCTGGGGCCGCTACCCGGCTCCGCCAGTTCGGCAGTGATCGGGGAGCTGGCGGCGGCTGACCGACCACTCATCGTTCTGGTGCCGACCTCTACCGACGCGCAGGTTCTCGCTCGGGAGCTACCCCTGTTTATGTCATCGGATATACCGGTGCTCACCCTACCCGATTGGGAAACCCTACCCTACGATCACTTCTCGCCCCATCAGGATATTGTGTCGCAGCGTTTGCGGACGTTTTACGAACTCCCCAAACTCTCCTCGGGCGTCGTTATATTGCCCATCACCACAGCCATGTTGCGTACCCCTCCACGCTATTTTATCGAGGGCAACACCCTAGATCTGAACACAGGAGACCAGTTTGATCTGGAGGGCTTTACCACCAGTTTGACGCTCAATGGTTACCACGCGGTCGAGACGGTGATGGAGCACGGCGAGTTCGCCGTTAGGGGTGCACTTCTCGATGTCTTCCCGATGGGAAGTGCGGCACCCTATCGCATTGACCTTTTTGATAACGAAGTTGAAACGTTGCGCACTTTCGACCCCGAAACCCAGCGCACCATCGACCAGGTCCCGCGCATCAAGCTGATGCCGGCGAGAGAGTTCCCGGTCAATTCAGAGGCAATCCGTCGTTTTCAGATGGCGTGGTATGACGCTTTTGATGGCGACGCTGATCTTTGTCCCGTCTTCAGTGAAGTCAGCGCAGGTCGCGTGCCCGGTGGCGCGGAATACTATTTGCCCCTGTTTTTTGAACACTGCGGCTCAGTTTTTGACTATTTACCAGAGACCGCTGCCATCACCACCATGGGCGATCATTACTCAGCTGCACAGCGCTACTGGGCGGAAGTGACCGCGAGGTACGAAGAGTACGGCATTGATCCCAGGCGCCCACTGCTGCCACCCAGGCGAGGGTTCCTCGCCGTAGAGGAGCTTTACGAGAAACTCGGTCACCATGCCGTGCTTGAACTCAAGACTACCGAGCATGCACCCGCTCACATCGCGACCGACTTCAAGTCACCGCCGGTGCTCACTGGCACCGGGGGAGCGGAAGGCTATCGAGATGTGTTGAGTCGATTTATCGGCGACCACCAGGGTCCCGTGCTGTTATGTGCCGAGAGTGCAGGCCGCAGAGAAATTTTGCTCGAAACGCTTGCCAAAGCGGATTTACAGCCCGAGCCCGTCGCTAATTGGCATGATTTTGTCGGGCGGAAAATTCATTTTGGGATTACCGTCGCTCCCGTCGATCGCGGGCTCTACACAGGCGCAGGTTCACCGACACTGATCTGTGAATCGCAATTATTTGGCCAGCGCGTTGCCCAGCGGAGAAGGCGCACCACACGCACCGAGACTGATACGGACGCCATTATCCGCGACCTTACCGAACTGCGTGTGGGCCTACCCGTGGTTCACATTGAACACGGCGTGGGGCGCTACCTGGGCTTACAGGTACTGCAGATAGAGGGGGACGATGCTGAGTTCCTGCTGCTGGAGTATGCGGAAAACAACAAACTTTACGTGCCGGTGGGTTCGCTGCACCTGATCAGTCGCTATACCGCCGGTGATCCCGACACCGCCCCACTCCATCGCCTCGGAAGCGATCAGTGGGATAAGGCAAGAAAGAAAGCACAGGAGCGCGCGGCAGATGTCGCGGCTCAACTTCTCGAGGTCTACGCGCGGCGAGAGTCGCGCACAGGACACGCTCACACCCTGAACGCCCAGAAATGGGAGCGCTTTTGCGAGGCTTTCCCCTTTGAGGAAACGCCGGATCAGGCCGCCGCAATACAGGCTGTTCGAGAGGACATGTGCGCGCCCAAGGTCATGGATCGTCTGGTCTGCGGCGACGTGGGCTTTGGCAAAACAGAGGTCGCTATGCGGGCAGCGTTCATCGCCGCTCAAAATGGCAGGCAGACGGCCGTGTTGGTACCTACCACCTTGCTAGCCAATCAGCATCACGCGAACTTTCGCGATCGTTTTGCCGACTGGCCGTACACCATCGAAGTGGTTTCCCGGTTTAAATCGGCCAAAGATCTACAAAACATTATCGAGCGCGTCCGCACCGGAAAAATCGACATTCTGGTGGGCACCCATAAGCTGCTGCAAAGTGACTTCGGCTTTCATGATCTGGGGCTTTTGATCATTGATGAGGAACATCGCTTCGGGGTAAAGCAAAAGGAAGCCATCAAGGCATTGCGCGCGGAAGTCGACATACTGACGATGACTGCAACACCGATTCCACGAACCCTGAACATGGCACTGGGTGGCCTCCGCGATTTGTCCATTATTGCGACGCCTCCGGCACGACGGCTCTCCATCAAAACCTTTGTTCGAGAGCACAGTATCGCGCTGGTAAAAGAAGCCGTGCTGAGAGAGACGCTGCGGGGCGGTCAGGTTTTCTACCTGCACAATGAAGTCAGAACTATCGAGGAAACCGCGCGCAAACTGGGTGAGTTGCTCCCCGAGTTGTCGATTGGCGTGGCTCACGGCCAGTTACGCGAACAGGCCCTTGAGCGCGTCATGAAGGACTTCTATCACCAACAACATCATATATTGGTGTGCTCAACCATCATTGAAACGGGAATCGACATTCCCAACGCCAACACCATCATCATTGAGCGCGCCGACCGGTTTGGGTTGGCACAGTTACATCAGCTCCGGGGGCGCGTCGGCCGATCCCATCACCAGGCCTACGCTTACTTACTGAGCCCACCACGAAGTGTTATCACAAACGACGCGCAGAAAAGACTCGATGCGATCGAGGCCGCAGGTGACCTCGGCGCCGGCTACCAGTTGGCATCGCACGACATGGAAATCCGCGGCGCGGGCGAGCTGCTGGGTGCCGAGCAATCCGGGCAGATACACCAGGTGGGCTTTTCTCTCTATCTAGAAATGCTGGACAGCGCGGTGTCAGCGCTTCGGAGAGGCGAGATTCCAGACATCGATCAACCGCTCGACAGTGGAACAGAGGTCAAACTCCATGTGCCAGCACTGATCCCCGAATCCTACCTGCCCGACATCACCACCCGACTGGTGCTCTATAAGCGAATCGCTCAAGCAAACAGCATTAACGCGCTGCGAGAAATACAGGTTGAGATGATCGACCGCTTTGGCCTGCTACCCGAAGCCATTAAAAATCTTTTCATCTGCGCTCAGCTGCGTGTAACAGCTCAAAAATTGGGTATCAGCGAGATCGATATGACTGATCAGGGTGGTAGCATCGAGTTCAAGTCGTCAACCGCCGTTGAGCCCGTTGCTATTGTGAAACTTATCCAGTCCGATCCCCAGTGCTATAGCCTCACTGCAAACGGCAAGCTGCGGGTCAAGAAAGCGCTACCCACCCTGCTTTCCAGAGCCGAATTTGTCGAAAACTTAATCCACCCCTGGCTGGACGCGGCGTGATGCGACCTAGCCTGCTTCCGCTTCTCTTGGGCACGCTGACTGCCAAGTTGTCGGCCGCGCCCCTACCCGGCGGATTTGATCACTCAGGGTGGTATGAATTTGAAGTGATTGTTTTGGTCGATTCGCGAACCGACGTGCTAGCGAGCGAAACGTGGCCACTGCTGCCTCACCCCGGTTATCCCAGCCGGTGGCGATGGTTGGTAGACAGGCCGTCCAACTCCCTGAGCACTTTGCAAGCGCCCAATGTTCGCCTGCGTCGCAGTCTGTCTGGCCACATCATGATGTCCGAGTCGTCGCCATTGCCGGCGCCATGGCAACCGTCAGACAGAGTGCTAACCGAGGGCGATCTCGCTTTGATCGATGAGCTTATCGATCTGGGCATGGGAACAACCCCCGCGGATCGGATGCCTTCCCTGCCAGATGAAGGCTCCGAATTTTCCGAGCAGACTGAGGCACCACCAGTCGATCTGCTGCTACCTTTCGAAGTGAATCAGGCCGAGTCCCCTCCAGCCCCCCTGTTGTCGCTGGAGTCCTTGGTTCTGGAAGACGCCCCACCCTCCTCAGAGCAAGGGATCAATGTGCCCTTTGCGCCACCAGAGTCATTCACCGAGCTTCTCCCCGTCACAGTCTCGGCAACTGGGATTCCGTTCCCGCTCTCCTTCGAACGACAGCCCTTAGACACCCTCGCACCCGGGCTCGAGCGTTATCGCAGAGAGAACAGTGAGGAGATCATTGCCGCGGCGGCGTGGCTTCAGGGACCCGGCAGCGAAAACCTCCCGATCATGATGGAACCCGAAGCCAGCAACGGGTATCCCCGGGCACAGGGCTTCATCCAACTGGTGCCCAGCGCGAACAGTTGGCGTCTCGGGCTGAATTTTTGGACCAATACAGATGGCCACTATTTACCCGCTATTTTTGAGATGGATCCACCGCCTCCCTCGCCGCCGCGCTTGACGCGGGTGCCAGGCGCGGTTGCAGAGCAAGGGCCGGTGGCGACGAGCGATGGTGAGCACCAGATACAAATGAGTGACGGCAGCATCATTAATCTTGGCCCCGATGTCGAGGCATCAGCAGACAAGACGTCGGTAGATGATAAAGCCGCACCACTCAAGGACGATCCCAGTGCCGATGACGGCTACACACCGCCCCGCCCACCGGACTGGCCTTGGCGACATGTTATCCACGTGGCGGATACCGTGCCGTTAGCAGAGAACCGTTTACGCTACTACGACCACCCCGTTATCAAGGTGTTGGCAATTTGGCGTGAACTGAGCTGGTACGAATTGTACCGTCTTGGCGTCGAGCGAATGGATGTCGAGCAACCGCCAACCACCGACTAGGGCCTGCATGGCCCCTACCTCACTCAGCCTCCAAGGCCCGGCGGCGGCTCCGCCTGATCCAACAACACCGTGCGGGTGGGGAATGCAATCTCGGCGCCGTGCCGATCAATAATTTCCAGAATATTGAGCAGGATTTCCTGCTTAACACCATGGTAGGTCACCCAATCCGTGGTCTTGGTGAATGTGTAAACGAAGAAATCCAGTGAAGATGCGCCAAACGAGACAAAATTAACAATGAGCGTTCGCGAGGCGTCAATCGCTTCGTGCTCGCGTAGCATGGTCTCCACCTCTGCGACAATCGTGGCCATCAGCGCCGCATCGGTGTAACGAATGCCTATGGTTTCGTAGATTCGCCGGTTGCGCATCCGCGACGGATTTTCGAGTGCAACCGTCGAGAAAACCGAGTTGGGGACGTATAACGGTCGCTGGTCAAAAGTTCTGATCCGGGTAACGCGCCATCCTACGTCTTCGACCGTGCCTTCAATTTCTCGATCCGGTGATCTGATCCAATCTCCAACCGCGAACGGCCGATCGAGAAAAATACTGAGACCGCCCAAAAAATTGGCGAGGAGGTCGCGGGCGGCAAAGCCCACTGCGATGCCGCCCACACCGCCAAAAGCGAGCAAGCCGGATACCGATACGCCCAAGGATTGCAGGATCATAATGCCGGCGATAATCCATAAGACGATGCGACTGAGGCGCGCTACCGCGCTAATTGTCGCGCGCTCCCCAGACTCCAGTGCCCCGCGATGCTCACCGAGGAGCTCCTCTTCCACGCCTCGGCTGAGGCGATGACCGAGCCACCCTACCAGAAGCAGTATCGCCGTATCGGACAGCTGCATGAGGGCCTCGCGAATGCCATCGAGCACGCTGAACAGCGACAGAGACAAAAGCCCCAGAACGACCCACATGACCCACTGGATTGGCGGAAAAATCGCGTAGAGAAAAACATCGTCCCAGCGGGTATCCGTGCGATCGGCAGCCACCGTGAGGGCTTTCACGATCCGATAGATGCCGTAATGGCCGATGAGTCCACCCAGCAGCAAGGCCACAAATACCGCTGTATCGGTGGGCACGTGCAACAGGGCAGCGAGAGGCTCCAGAAGATCTCTTAAAAACAACATCAGCGACACCGCTCCATGAACCCGAATCCTATCCTAACCCAGCTACCCGAACACGGCACTACGCCATGCTGTACAAAAACACAGACTGTATATATCATCAGCGCTGATTGGGAGGCGACACCATGAAGTTAACCGCCAGACAACAGCAGGTCCTCGACGTTATCCGGCAGTATGTTGCCGAAACAGGGTACCCACCTACCCGGGCAGATATCGCCCGCGAACTGGGTTTCAAATCGGCCAATGCCGCCGAAGAACACCTCCGTGCACTCGCGAGAAAAGGCGCGATCGAGATGATCGCTGGCGCCTCGCGCGGGATTCGCCTGACAGAGAGCAGCGGGCTCCCGATCATCGGGCGCGTTGCTGCGGGCTCCCCTGTTTTAGCGACGGAACACATCGAAGATTACTGCGAACTGCCTCCGGGGTTTTTCTCGCCGAATGCGGATTATCTCTTGCGGGTTACCGGGGACAGCATGAAAGATGTCGGCATTCTCGACGGTGATCTTCTTGCGGTTCAAAACACGCAGACCGCGCGCGATGGCCAGATTGTCGTAGCGAGAATCGAGGATGAAGTGACGGTTAAGCGACTCAAGCGGTCAGGACAGCATAGTGTGAAACTACTGCCGGAAAATCCTGACTATAAACCGATTGTCGTCGACCTCCGGCAGACGGAGTTTGCCATCGAGGGCGTCAGCGTCGGAGTAATTCGCCAAAGTCTGTGATGCGGGGACGGCTCAATGCCTGTTGAGCAAAAGCCCTAGGCCGAGCACCACCCGCCCAATGCTCAACCAGTAAAAACCATGCTCCAGAGAGCGCCTGCAACCGTTAAAACGAAACTGTAGGGGTTGAAGCCGCTAACACTCAGCATGCCCTAAGGAGAAGTTTTCTTTGGCGGGAGAGGCGCCTGAAGCTTTCGTTTGCAGCTCCCGGGGAGGTGACGGAGCCCATCGCCCCGCTGTGACAAAACGCTAGCGCTGAGCTAGTGCAGCGTTCGTCTCTCTGACATATCGGCAGTGTCGACTTCGAGGTTGTTCACCTCAGACAAGCGCGCCGCCGCCTCTATGCCAGCCTGAATCATGACTCGGGCGATTTCCAGATTATTTCCCATGAGATACGCATTCGCCTCATCGGAAAACTGGATGCTGACCAGGGGCTCTGACTCGTCTTCGACGCGTTGCAGTACCACCTCTCCGTCACCTAGATCCACAATTTCAAGCAAGGATGTAGACACTCAATGTCCTCTCTTTTGATGGATCGCTCGACAAAACTGCCAAACGATGTCCCACGGTAACACTCTGAACGCGCATCTGCCACTCAGGCGTCTGTAGCGCGATGAACCGACAGTCTAGGACTCATCAATGGCATCAGCAACGAGACCAGCAAGATCCTCCAGTTGATGCAGCCAGGCCTCAAAGTGCCGAAGCTCAATGCCACTCACATCGGAGGCCAGCTGCCCGGGCCGAGTGGACAACGAGGCCCGAGTGAGAGGCTGCTTAAGCGTTGCTACCCAACCGTCTCGCTCGAGTGCGGCGCAGGCTTCGACCTCTGCAGGGCGCACCAGACCTTTAGGCAGCGGCGGCAAATCGTCGACAGAGTGAGGCGGGGCCGAAGGTACTTGCGTTACCCGGCAGGCGGCAAGCAGCAACCAGCCATAGGCATCCAGCAGTTGGTTTCTCGCGGGCGGCGCAAAAGCCAGTGCCAACTGTCCCGGAGGCTCTGACGCCTGTTCAACCAATGCCCGCCAGCCGTTGAGTAGAATCCTTGCGTGATAAATACTCTGATTGGCAAAAGCGAGGGGGTGACTCAATCGACCGTCTCGGGTGCGCTCACGTCAGCCTTCGCGGGTGACTTCGCTCGGGCTTTCGTCTTGGCCTTCGCTTTAGCCTTTTTCTTGGCCTTGGGTTTTTTGGCGGAACCCTCTTCAACCCAACGGCCATCAACAAACAGCGCTCGCCAACCACTCGGCTTTCCGTCACGTTCGGAGGTGACATATTGCTCTTTGGTTTTTCGGCTGTACCGAATTTGCGATCGGTTGCCCGCGTCATCGGCGAGCGGCGCATCAAACAGGTAGTGATACTTGGGATCAATCTCTCCCTGATGCGGCAGCAGCTCATCGACGAAAGGTGGGCGCGTTTCGCGGTGCTTGGGAAACTGACTGGCGGCAAGAAAAATACCCGACGCCCCGTCGCGCAGCACGTAGTGGTCGTCCACCTTCGCGCATGCCAGTTCTGGCATGGGAACCGGATCCATTTTTGGCGGAGCCGCTTCACCGTTGCGTAAAAGCTTTCGGGTGTTGGTGCAAACGGATTCACTGCAGCCAAAATACTTACCAAAGCGCCCGCTTCGAAGCTGCATATCGGCGCCACACTTATCGCACTCGATCACGGGACCTTCGTAACCTTTAATTCGAAACTGCCCCTGCTCCACTTCGTAACCCGAACAGTCCGGATTGTTACCACACACGTGAAGCTTGCGACCCTCATCGATCAAATAACTATCCATCGCGGTGTGACACAACCCGCAACGGCGCTTGGTCAACAGGAGGCGCGATTCAGCCTCATCGTCAGCGTCGACGCTAATCGCCTCATCCCCGGGGATCAGGTTCACCGTCTCTTTACAACGCTCCTTGGGAGGCAAGTTGTAACCCGAGCAGCCGAGAAACACGCCCGTGCTGGCCGTTCTGATCTGCAAGGGACGTCCGCAGGCATCGCAAGGCATCCCGGTGGGCGTCGGATCATTGGGCTGCATGCCCTCCGGCCCGGGGTCGGCCGCCTGAGCCAATTTGCCGCTGAAGTCGGTGTAGAACTGGTTCAGCAAATCCGTCCAGGACAGCGCACCCTGAGCGACCTCATCCAATCGCTCTTCCATCAGCGCGGTAAAGCCGTAATCAAGCAAGTCGCTAAAACAACCTTGGAGTCGCTCAGTCACAATGTCGCCCATTTTTTCGGCGTAAAAACGGCGATTCTCCAGGCGAACGTATCCACGATCCTGAATGGTAGAAATAATGGCGGCGTAGGTAGAGGGTCGCCCAATGCCCCGCTTCTCCATTTCTCGCACCAGGCTCGCCTCCCCATAGCGCGCCGGTGGCTTGGTAAAGTGCTGCTTAGGTTCAAAACCGGTCACCTGCAGCGCGTCACCGATAGCCAGAGGTGGAAGCGTCGCATCGTCCCCTTTTCGCGCCGCCGGCGCTTGCACCCGGGTAAAGCCATCAAACTCCACAACCCTGCCCTTGGCCGTCAGGCGGCAATCCGCGGCAGACACCACCAAAGTCGTCGACAGATAGCGTGCCGGCGTCATCTGACAGGCGACAAACTGCCTCCAAATCAGGTCATACAGCCGCTCAGCATCAGGCTCCATCCCTGTCAGTTGATGGCTTCGCAAGTTCACATCAGAGGGCCTGATCGCCTCATGCGCTTCCTGGGCGCCCTCTCTAGAGCCGTATCGATTGGGCGCATCGGGTAAATACTCGGGGGTAAACTCGCCTTTGATCCATTCGCGACAAGCCGCCACCGCCTCGTCACTCAGATTGGTAGAGTCCGTTCGCATGTAGGTGATAAAGCCGGCCTCATAAAGCCGCTGGGCCAGCGTCATGGTCTTTTTGACGCTAAACCCCATGCGCGTGCTCGCTGCCTGCTGCAGAGTCGAAGTGATAAAAGGTGCGGACGGCTTGGAGCTAGTCTTACGGGACTCCAGGTCAGTTACATTAAAGGCGGCGCCCGTCATCGCCTCGACGGCCGAATCCGCCTCGGCCTGGGTTTTGGGTTCAAATTTCGCACCGTTTCGGTGTGTAACCATAAAGCGCACGGGCGGGATATCACCCGCCTGAAGTAGCGCGTGCACCTCCCAGTATTCCTCAGGCACGAAGGCGCGAATTTCACGCTCGCGCTCGACAATGAGGCGCACCGCGACGGACTGCACACGCCCTGCCGACAACCCCCTTGCCACCTTCGCCCACAAAAGCGGACTCACTTCAAAACCCACTACCCGATCCAAAAAGCGGCGCGCCTGCTGCGCCTGCACTCGAGCCGTGTCCAGCTCTCCCGGTCGGTTAAACGCCTCTTTGATCGCTTTTTGGGTGATTTCATTGAAAACGACGCGGTGGTAACGGCTGGCATCTCCGCCAATCGCCTCCTGCAGATGCCAGGCGATTGCCTCACCCTCTCGATCCAAGTCCGTCGCGAGGTAGATGGCATCGCTGTCTTTAGCAAGTCGCTTCAGCTCGCTTACGACTTTTTCCTTGCCGGGCAAGATCTCATAGCGCGCCCGCCAATTATTATCAGGATCGATACCCATGCGCTTTATCAGCTGCTCGCGCTTCTTGCGCGCCTGATAGCGGGCCTTCTCGTCGGGTGCCATTTTGCGGGTGAGCGCCGCCTGAGCAGCGCGCTCCTTTGGGTCAGCAGGGGTGGCGCTGCCAGAGGTCGGCAGGTCTCGGATGTGACCGACGCTGGACTTCACGATGAAGTCCTTACCAAGATACTTGTTAATCGTTTTGGCCTTGGCCGGCGATTCCACAATTACCAGTGCTTTACCCATAAAACCTATTTGCCTGCTCTGCTGAACCGGGTTCGAGGTCAACCCGCGCGTCGGAAGGTGGGCATCTATAAGGGCGATTTCCCCCGGGGTCAAGTGCACCGGTAAAATTGATCCACCCCGTGGCGGCCGGCGTTAAACACCAGATTCGCTAATTAATTCAAACGCTTGATGCAGTCCAGCGAGATCCTCGAGGGCGCCGCGCTCGTCCCAAAAAATGCTGGCATTACGCTCTGATAACTCAGCCAACATCGCCCCTTCTGGCAATCGGCGAACCCAATCAGGGGCCGGCAGGTCATCAAAAATTGATTGCCACTCTCCATCGAGTCGGACATAACGACATTGTCGCCCGAGCGCCTGCAACCCCTTCGGCAACATCCGCTCGTAGCATACGAGTTCACCATCAGGTACGAATCGAAATCGGGGCGGAATGTCGGGTGGAGGCCTGATTGAAACGCGCAATCCATACTGTCGCGCCGAATCGCGCAGCGCGGCTTTTCGCCGCTGTCCTTTGCTCGGCATCGCAGACAGCAAGGGAGCAACGACGACAGCAAGACCCAGTAGAATCAACAAGTAAACCACGCGACTACCCCGGCGAGACAAGCCCGATGTTTTGCACTACATTATTTATGTAAGCGACCACAAAAAACGGGGAGAGTATGCCCTACCAAAACATTCTCGTGGCAGTCGATTTGGGCGCCACTACCGAACAGGTCGCCGGGCGCGCGTCGGCTCTGGCGAAACAAAACGGTGCGACGCTGCACGTGCTGCACGTCATTGAGCCCTTGGCTATCACCTATGGCGGAGATATCCCGATGGATTTTTCCGCCATTCAGGAAGAAATTCAGGGTCAGGCAAAGGAACAACTGGATAGGCTATGCGAGTCGCTCGACGTTCCGGCCTCCAATCGACACTTGGCGACAGGCCGCCCCGAGGCCGAAATACCTACACAGGCGAAAACCGTTGACTGCGATCTGATTGTTGTTGGCACACACGCGCGCTGGGGGCTCGCCCTGCTACTGGGATCGACGACTGACGGGGTAATGCACAGTGCAGAGTGCGACGTACTCGCGGTTAAAGTCGATGCCGGGGACTAGACAGCGGCCTCAGTCAGCATCAGGCACCAGACAAAAAAGCGATCAATTGCGCCGTATCAAAGGGCCAGCCGAGCTCTCTACCCTGGTCATCTCTCACCACTGGAATACGCACACCGTAGCGCTCGAGCAATGTCAGGTCCTCCGCAATGTCGATCGTCTCATAGCGGCACCTCGCGGCATCCAAAATCGCTTCAGCGTGCTCACATAGGTGACACCCGAGGGTGGTGTAGAGTATTAATGGCCTCATTACGCGCTCCCTGCACTAACAATGACTGATAGCTCTGCCCCCCGATGGACTCCCCATGGCGGCCTGACTCTCTACGGGCGTAAACCAACGCTCGAAGCCCTGCGGGACCCGGCGCTGTCCATTCATTGCCTGCATCTTGCCACCAGCAACCGCCCCTCGGAAATCATTTCGCAGATCACAGAGTTAGCCAAAAAGCGCAACGTCGCAATGCGCCATCATGACCGGCTTTCTCTCTCAAGAATATCAAAAAATAGCAAGCAGGATCAGGGGGTTGCGCTAGATATTAAATGCGAAAACTTCGTTTCCACCAGTGAGTTTTTAGCACGCCCGCCCGGCGCCGCAACCGTGCTGGCCCTCGATGGCATCACCAACCCACAAAATGTAGGCATGATCATTCGCTCTGCCGTTGCCGCAGGCGTCCACGGGGTGCTTTATCCCGCCAAGGGGGTCGCGGCGCTGGGTCCACTTGTCATCAAGGCCTCAGCCGGAACCCTATTTCGCGCGCCGATTATCCACTGCGACCAGGTAAACCGGGGTCTGACGGCGCTTAAAGAGGCCGGTTTCGACATAGCAATTTTGGAAGCCGGCGCCTCCCACTCTCTGTTCGACTATGAGGCCTCCTCGCGCACCGTTTTTGTGCTTTGCAGCGAGAGTGAGGGCATCAGCCAAAGCACCCGCGAGCTTGCCAGCGAGCGCGTGAGTATTCCGATGGAAAACGGTGTGGAATCACTCAATGTGGCCGTTGCCGCAGCTCTGGTGGCGTTTCACCTAGCCCCATCTCAACGATGAGACAAATCATTGCCCTCCCGGGGCCGCGGCATCACCATTGGTGACCGCCAACCATGCCTGCTGGATGACGTAAGCCCTGATGGCATCGGTATCTTCCTTGCTCAAATGACCCGCAAAGGAGACCATGCCCTGCTTTTCCAGAGCGCCCTCTCGCACCACTTGATCCCAGGCCTGTTCGTTGGCTGAAATCGCTGACCAGCGTAAGTCGGGAATGACGCCGCCGCTCACAGCGAACGCCCCGTGACAAAAATGGCAGTTTTCTGCAAAACGCTGCATACCCAACTGATGCTGGTCGGGCCCGCCAAACATCGCTGACTTTGGCGTAGGAGAAACAGCGGTCGTGAGC
>JAYPXQ010000009.1:0-46373 GCA_038135595.1 Halieaceae bacterium | reverse complement strand
CCCGCATGCCGGCACCGCCGCTGGTAAATACCCGATTCTGCTCGGCCTGACTCAAGCGCGCATAGAGGGGTAGCACCCGCAGCCGTTCGTTATGCCGCAACGCCTTGGCCAGCTCCCGAATATCCCGCTCGCCGGGCAAAAATACCAAGGCATCCCCCCTCGGGCCGAACTGCCCGCGCTCGATGTCTTCGAGCACCGCCACGATCTGCTGGCGCACGCCCTCGTCGCGATCTTCGGTTTCACCCAGATACTGCACCGTGACCGGGTATGTGCGGCCACTAACCTCGATGATCGGCGCATCGTCAAAGTGCGCCGAGAAACGCGCCACATCAATGGTCGCCGAGGTCACGATCACCTTGAGGTCGGGCCGCCGCGGCAGCAGCTGTTTGAGGTAGCCCAACAAAAAGTCGATGTTGAGGCTCCGCTCGTGGGCTTCGTCGATAATCAGCGTGTCGTAGGCACTCAGATCGCGGTCATGGGTCAGTTCTGCCAGCAGGATGCCGTCGGTCATGAGCTTGATGGCGCTGGCGTCAGAGAGGGTGTCGTTAAAGCGGATCTGGTACCCCACCAGTTCACCCAGAGGACTGTTCAATTCGTCGGCAATGCGCTGCGCCACCGTACGGGCAGCGATACGGCGGGGCTGGGTGTGGCCAATACGCTGCCGCCGGCCCCGACCCAGATTGAGACAAATTTTGGGTAGCTGGGTGGTTTTGCCCGAGCCCGTCTCTCCGGCCAGTATGACCACCTGATGATCGCGGATCGCCGCCTCGATATCGGCGCGCCGCTCACTAACAGGGAGCTGCTCAGGGAAATGAATCTGCGCCGGTACCGCCCGTTCGGGCGCGGGCGTAGCAGTGCTCATTCAGGTGCCGCCGCGTTGCGCGCTAGTCACGCAACTCGCGACGCAGAATTTTGCCTACCGCGGTTTTGGGCAGCTCATCCTTGAACACCACCGACTTGGGCACCTTATAGCCGGTGAGTCCCTCGCGCATAAAATCCCGCACCGCGTCTTCGGTAAGTGCCGGGTTGCTACGCACCACAAACATGCGAATCGCCTCCCCGGTACTCTCGCTGGGAATGCCTACCGCAGCGCACTCCACCACGTCGGGATGCGCCACCAGCACGTCCTCAAGCTCGTTGGGGTACACGTTAAATCCCGAGACCACGATCATGTCTTTTTTACGATCGACAATGCGCAGGTACCCGTCGGGCTGCACCAAGGCAATATCGCCAGTGGCGAACCAGCCATCGCCGTCGATGACCTCGGCAGTCGCCTCGGGTCGCTGCCAGTAGCCCGCCATCACCTGGGGCCCACGCACACAGAGCTCGCCCGGTTCGTCGAGTCCAAGGACGTTACCCGCGTCATCCCGAACCTGAATCTCGGTACTCGGGACCGGCACGCCAATGGTGCCAATTTGTAACCCATTGCCGGGATTGCCCGACACCGTGGGTGAGGTCTCGGTCAAACCATAGCCCTCGGACACCCGACAGCCTGTGACTTCCTGCCAACGATTGGCGGCATCGTGGGTAAGCGCCATACCCCCCGAGAGGGTGACCTGCAAATTGGAAAAATCGAGCGCGCGGAAGGCCTCGTTATTACACAGCGCCACAAACAGCGTGTTGAGACCACAGAACAGTGCCGGGCGGAAATCGGCGAAAGCCTTGACCACCGACGGCAGATCCCGCGGATTAGGCACAAAGGCGGTGTGGGCGCCAATGCGCAGCGCATACATCGATGAGGTAAACGCGTAGATATGATAAACGGGCAAGGGCTGCAAAATGGTCTGGCCGCGACCTTCCATATTGTGGGTCGCAAAGAAGGCATCGCTCTGCAGCACATTCGCTACCAGATTACCGTGGGTGAGCATGGCGCCCTTGGCCACACCGGTCGTGCCGCCGGTGTACTGCAGCATGGCGATATCACTGCGGGTCAGCGTCACCGCACGATAGGGCGTGCCGGCCCCCGCTCTGAGCACGTCATTGAGTTTGAGGGCACCCGGAATATGAAACGGGGGCACCATCTTTTTCACGTACTTGACCAGAAAATTAATCAGCGTGCGCTTGGGCTGCGGATGCAGATCGGCTATCTCGGTCACGACCATTTTTTCAACCCCAGTGCGGGGCAACACGGCCGCAGCAGTCTGTGCCACGTTCGCCTGCACCACCATGACGCGAACACCGGCATCCGTGAGCTGATGCTCGAGCTCCCGCTCGGTGTAGAGGGGGTTGGTGTTGACCACCACCATGCCCGCGCGCAAGGCGCCCAAGCACACCACCAAGTACTGGATCAGGTTGGGCATTTGAATCGCAACGCGGTCACCCTGCTCGAGGCCAGCACTGTGTTGTAACCAGCCGGCAAACTGCGCCGACAGGCGATCAAGATCGGCGTAGCTGAGCGTGTGCCCCACGCTGGTACAGGCCGCCTCTGTGCGATACGTGGCCAGCGCCTCCTCGAACAACGCCACGATGGAGGGGTAGCTGGTGGTATCGATGCGCGCGGGAATGCCCAGCTTCTCCAGCTGCGTGGCAATCGCGGTATGAACCGTATCCGTCATGACTTTATCTCGGGTAATGCGGGGGGTTTGGGTATGATGTGGATCACGCGCTGCGGGGTCAACCTCCCCCAGCCCCACCGCTTTAATTCGAGGAGCCCCGCTGGTGCAAATCACTAACCTCACATTTGATGAAATCGCCGTGGGCGACGAAGCCACCTACACACGGCTGATCACCAACCAGGAGGTGGAAGCCTTTGCCGCGATCTCCGGCGACCACAACCCCCTGCATCTGGATCCCGACTACGCTGCGACCACCCCCTTCGGCGAGTGCATCGCCCACGGCATGCTGACCGGCGCGCTGATCAGCGCCGCCATCGCCATGCAGTTACCGGGGCCGGGGTCGGTGTATCTGAACCAAAGCATTCAGTTTAAAGCGCCGGTGCTATTGAGTGACACGCTGACGGTGACCCTCACGGTGTCAGATAAACACCACAAACGACCCTGGATTACCTTACAGTGCAACGTCACCAATCAAGAGGGCAAAACCGTCGCCAAAGGCGAGGCTCAGGTGGCGGCACCCACCGAAAAAGAGACGGTCACCATCGTGCCACCGCCGGCGATTCAGCTACTCGAAGACGCGCTACTGGCCGATTCAGACTGAGCGAACTGCTCGGGGTCGACAAACATGAGCTCCAACAACACAATCGCCTCGCTCGGGTGTGGGTCGACGCCCAGCATCAGTACATTGATCTCTGCGCCGGACACGATCGGAGCAGTGATGCCGTAGAGTCGGCGCTCGAGGGTAGCCTCTCCGGCCTTATCTAACGCACGCAGTGCCGGTAAAGGCTTCTCTGCCGTCAGGTGGTCACGAAAACGGGACAAAAGAATCTGTAGCGCATCTCGAAAGGTCGAGTAGTTCAAAGTTCCCCTGAAGGCGTCGGTGCTCAAGGTGAGATCGATTCTGGTCATGCTGTCGTCTTCCATCTTCAGCCGCGTCAGCATGACCCGCTTGCCGGCTTCTATCTCCCGGAAAACCCGCTTGCTGGTAGTGCGCGGTGTCTCGATCAACGCCTTATGAAGAATGTTGCAGCACACCGTCGCAAACTGCTCCTCGGTGAGTGTTGTATTCGCTTCAGCCATAAACCCCTCTCATCGCTGGCGCGCAGTGTACCGTGTGGCTTTGCCCTCGCCCACCACCTTATCGCGCCGATGCCATGACTTGATTGCGCACCCGGGATGGCTTTATTTCCCTGAGACCGAACTTAATCAGAAACGGCACGCTGGCCCGCCCGAGCAACCGGTTTTGGTAAACTGTTCGCTCCGCGGAAGGCAACGATTGACGCTGCCGAGTCTGCCCGGAGTCTCCTGACAACTGGTCGTGATCAATCCTACGCAACAGCCCTGGTGCCCGTTGGCGAGCGCCACCCTCGACTGGCAGGGGAACACCCCAATGTCGTCGGCCGCCGGCGACATTTATTTCTCGGCGGATGACGGCTTGGCTGAGAGCGACTACGTGTTCATTGAGGGCAATCAGTTACGCCAACGCTGGCAATCCCATCAGCCCGACACACCCTTTGTCATCGCCGAAGTCGGCGTCGGCACCGCACTCAACGTCTGTCTCACCATCGCCACCTGGCTCAGGCACCGTCCCCCGGGGGGGCGGCTCCACTACCTTGGGTTAGAACGCGCGCCAGTGAAGCCCGGTGATATGCAGCGCGCGCTAAAACCATGGCCCGAGCTGGCCGCAGTGCTGACAACACTCTTGGACCGTTGGCCCGACCCCCTGGCGGGCTGTCACCGGCGATATTTGAGCGACTGGGGTGTCACGCTGGATTTGTGGTGGGGGGACGCCGGCGAGACACTGTCGGATCTGGCGAGCCATGCGACGGCTTGGGTCGACGCTTGGTATCTCGACGGCTTTGCTCCGGCAAAAGAGACGGGGCCGTGGTCAGCCTCTATTTTTTCGGCCATGGCGGCGCTGAGTCGCCCTGGCGCCACCGTTTCTACCTTTACCGCGGCCAGCGCCGTGCGCCTGGGTCTCACCACTGCGGGCTTTTCGATGCAGAAACGGCCGGGGTATGGCCGCAAGCGCGATGCATTGTGGGGCACCCTGCGAGAATCACCACAGCTCACCCCATCACTGACCCCATGGGACCTGAATCCCGCGCCGCAATCCGTTAATGCGGCCCTCGTGGTCGGCGCTGGGCTTGCCGGCGCCCACATGGCAGGGGCGCTGGCAAGACGCGGGATACGGGTCACGGTGCTCGAGGCGGCGTCGGTCGCAGGTGGGGGTTCGAGTAACCTGCAGGGCGTCACCTACACGCGCCTCTCCCATCAACACAATCCGCTAACAGACTTTTCCATTGCCGCCTTCGGTTACGCCACAGACTACTACCGCACACTGACCGAGGCGGGGATTTTGACGCCAGGCATCGATACTGGCGGCGGCGGCTATATCCAATTGCACGAGCCCGACGACACCCTGCGCCACCTCGAGCGGGTGCTGGGTCTCGCGCCCGACTTTGCCCGCGTGCTCTCGGCGAGCGAAATTTCGTCCATCACCGGCCTGACACCCCGGTGCGGTGGCATTCACTACCAACGCGGGGGCTGGCTCGACCCGCGCGCGCTCTGCCGAGCACTGCTCGACCATCCGCTCATTACGGTAAAAGAAGACTGCGGCCTCATCTCGCTGGACCGGCAGGGGGACCATTGGGTTGCCTGCAGCACCCAAAACCCTGCGCTGGCGCAAGCGCCCATCGCAGTCATCGCCACCGCTCGGCACGTCTTGCAGCAGCCTGAACTGGCCTGGCTACCCCTGAACACGATTCGCGGCCAAACCACCCATGTACCCACCACCCGCGTTTTGGCCAACGTGACTATCCCGGTGTGCGATGAGGGCTACCTGCCCCCTGCGCGTGAAGGCGTCCATTGTTTGGGGGCGAGCTTCGGTCCCGGGGATACCGATACAGATGAACGGGCAACCGAGCACGCGCATAATATCGACATGATGCGACGCGCCCTTCCCGATCTTGAGCTACACCCGCCTCCTGAGGGCTGGCGGGGGCATGTTGCCCTGCGCTGTAATAGCAACGACTACCTGCCCGTCGCTGGCGTGGTGCCGCGGCTCGCCGACTTCAATCAACGCTACGCAGCACTGGTACACGACCGTAAGCGGGTGATTCACGCCGACGCCCCACTCCACCCGGGTCTCGCCGTGCTCACCAGTCTGGGATCGCGGGGACTCACCGCCGCCCCGCTCGCGGCGGAGCGCGTGGCAGACCAGCTATTGGGCACGCCGCCCTGTCTGCCCCGCTACCTGCAACGGGCGATTTCTCCCGCGCGGTTCGCCGAGCGCGGTTTGAAGCGCGGGGGAGCGCTGTGATGTCGTGTGGTGAGTGCAGGCGCCACCCGACTTTGGCGAGACCCACATTGCTGGCCACCTGGGCTTTCTCGTTGTTAGCGGCGGTGTGCACAGTCTCGGCCACTGATCAGGCCCGCGCCGCAGCTCCAGCGTCAGCAGACGAGCCCGCCGACGTTACCCACTATGGTTATCGGGTGGTGTCGCAGCGCCGCTTTGATCGCGAGAACTTCACTCAGGGTCTCGAATTTCATGACGGTCGGTTGTACGTGAGCTCCGGGGGCTACGGCCAGTCCATGATTCGCGTTTACGACTTCCCGGAGATGACACCCCTGCTTAGCGTGCCCGTTGACCCCCGCATTTTTGCCGAGGGGTTGACCGTCATCGACAATCAACTGATTTTGCTCTCTTGGCGAGAGCGGGTCATGCTGGTGTATTCACTGCCAGATTTAACACTGGTCGGGCAAAGCCCTTTACCCGGCCAGGGCTGGGGTGCCACTCATCAGGGCTCGGTGCTGTGGTTCAGCGACGGCTCCGACCGACTCTACTCGGCGGACCTCGCTGCCGGCGGGAAAATCACCGTGTTACCGGTGCGTCTCCTGGGCAAACCGGTGCGAAATCTCAACGAGCTGGAGTGGGTCGACGGCGAGATCTGGGCTAATGTGTGGCAGACCGACCGCATTGTGCGTATAGCGCCCGATACCGGTCACGTCACGGGGGTCATCGACTTGGCCGGCCTGTTGCCAGAGGATGACCGACTGCGCGATACCGATGTGCTCAACGGCATCGCGCGCCATCCCGAGACAGGCGCCCTGTGGGTCACCGGTAAAAAATGGCCCTGGCTATACGAAATAGCGCTGGAAAAAACCGCCCCCTGACCTCACATTGGTCAGGGACGCAAGAAAATAGTGGTAACGGAATCTGATATGACTGAACTCTCCCGCACGCCCGAAGCGAACACGCACCCCAACACCTTCGTACGCAAGCGCGCGGTTCCTATCGCGAGCCTGAATCTGACGGTCGAGGAGTATGCCCACCCGGCGACCGGCGCGGTTCATCTTCACCTCGCCAGTGATTCGCCCGAGAATGTGTTCATGGTGGCATTGCGAACCGTACCCGAGGACTCTACCGGCGTTGCCCACATACTTGAGCACACCGCGCTGTGTGGTAGCGAACGCTACCCCGTGCGCGACCCCTTTTTCATGATGTTGCGACGGTCACTGAATACCTTCATGAATGCCTTTACCAGCTCTGACTGGACCGCCTACCCCTTTGCGACGCAGAACCGAAAGGACTTCGGTAACTTGCTCGACGTGTACCTGGACGCTGTCTTTTTCTCCCGGCTGGATCCACTGGATTTCGCTCAGGAGGGTCACCGGGTCGAGTTTCAAGGCGATGACGCCAGTCAACCGCTGGTGTTCAAGGGCGTGGTTTTTAACGAGATGAAAGGCGCCATGTCCTCAACGCCCTCGGTGCTCTGGGATCGCCTATGTCACGAGCTGTTTCCGTCCAATACTTACCACTTCAACAGTGGTGGGGACCCGGAAGTGATTCCCGACCTGACCTATCAGGCGCTGCGAGATTTTTACGCCGAGCACTACCACCCGAGCAATGCGATTTTCCTGACCTTTGGCGATATCCCGGCGGCGGATCATCAGCAGATTTTTGAGTCAGCAGTACTGCACCGATTTGAGGCGCTCGACCGCCGCATCGAGGTGGCACTGGAGCAGCCGTTTGACGCACCCCGTCACGCGAAGCATCCCTATGCGATCGATGCCGACGAGACCGCGAGCAAGAAAACCCACCTGATTATGGGTTGGAAGTTGGGCGAAAGCGCCGACCTGACCGCCATGCTGGAGGCTCAACTGGTGTCTTCTGTGTTGATGGAGAACAGCGCGTCTCCCCTGCTGCAGTATCTCGAAACGACCTCACTGGGTTCGTCACCCTCTCCTCTGTGCGGGCTGGAAGAATCCATGCGCGAGATGGTGTTCTGTTGCGGCATCGAGGGTAGCGAGTCCGCACACGCAGCCGCCTTTGAGCAAGAGGTGCTGGCGTGTATTGAGGGCGTCGCCAACACCGGCATTGACCCGGACAAGATCGAAGCCATCCTGCGTCAGATCGAGCTACACCAACGTGAAGTCAGTGGCGATGGCATGCCCTACGGACTGAACCTGATGCTGCGCGCCCTCGGGGCCGCCACCCACTACGGTGACGCGGTCGCGGCGCTGGACCTCGAGCCGGTCATTGCCACCCTTCGAGAACGCGTTAAGGAACCGGATTACATACCGGGATTGATTCGCCGCCTGCTGTTGGAAAACCCGCATCGCGTCAGCCTGGTGGTGGCGCCCGACACTGGGCTGGCCGAGCAGCGCGAACAGGCGGAGGCAGCGCGGCTTGCAACTCTTAAAGACGGCTTGAGCAGCAGCCATACGGCAGAAATTCTGGACTTGGCGAGCCGACTGCGTGAGCGTCAGACACAAAAAGATGATCCCAATGTGCTGCCGCGGGTTGAACTCTCGGACATTCCCGCGGAGATCCCCAGCCCCACACCCGAGGTGCGCACTGCTGACCATACCCATTATCGCTACACTGCCGGCACCAATGGTTTGGTCTACCAACAGTGGGCCAGTCGACTGCCCGCCATGACCAGCGCAGAGCTGGAGCATTTGCCGCTGGTGACGGCCTTGATGGCCGAAGTGGGCGTGGGCGAACTCGACTATTTGCAAGCGCAGGATCGACATTCCGCGACCGTAGGTGCGCTGGGTGCCTCGGTGAGTAGCCGCGCCCACCGCGACGACGAGCAGTCCTGTGACAGCTTCTTTGTCCTGTCTTCCAAGGCATTGGCTGACCGCATGGACGGTCAACTGAGCCTGATGTCCGACACGTTGCTTAGCGCGCGCTTTGACGAACTCCCGCGGATTCGCGATCTGGTCAGCCAGATTCGCGCCCGGCGGGATCAGGGCATCACGGGTAGCGGACACGCCCTTGCCATGAGCGCCGCCTGCGCGGGCATGAGCCCGCTAGCTCGCCTGGGTCACGAGCAGGGAGGGCTAGAGGGGATTCGTCGCCTGCGCGCGCTGGACGACGCGCTGTCCGACGATGGCGAGTTGGAAACCCTTGCCGCGTCGCTGTCGGCGCTACAACAGAAGCTGGCAGGTTCAGGGGCGCCCTTTCTCTGCACTATTGCCGATGAACCCAATTTGGGTGCGGCCGCCGACGCTGCGCTCGGAGCCGTGACTCCACTGGGCGGTATGTCGGGAGAGCTCTGGCAGGGGACGCCGGTCCGAGAGGGACGGCAAGAGATGTGGGTAACCAATACCCAGGTCAATTTTTGCGCCCGCGCTTACCCCACGGTGCCCTCGGGGCATCCTGACGCACCGGTACTCTCCGTGCTGGGGGCTTTCCTTCGCAATGGCTACTTACACCGCAGCATTCGCGAGCAAGGCGGGGCCTACGGCGGCGGCGCGAGTCACGACGCCAATATGGCTGCCTTCAAGTTCTTCTCTTACCGGGATCCCCGTCTGGTCGATACGCTGACAGACTTCGACGCCTCGGTGAAGTGGCTTCTGGAGCATTCCCATGACGGCCTCGCCCTGGAAGAGGCAATCCTCAGCGTGATTTCCAGTCTGGACAAACCCGGATCCCCCGCGGGCGAGGCCAAGCGACACTTTCACGAGTGTCTCTTTGCTCGCACCGATGAACATCGCCGGCAGTTTCGTGCGGGTATTGTAAACACCACCCTTGACGACCTCAGGCGCGTAACTGAGACCTACCTTCGCCCTGAGTTCGCCAGCACGGCGGTCGTCACCCATACGGGGGGCGCGGAGGCTCTGACCAAGAGCGGTATGACACTGACGCGTCAGGATCTGCTGTAACGGTTAAGGTATATCCCTTGCCCGAGGGGGCCCAGGCCGCAAGAAATTGCGCCTTGGGCCAGATCATAAAACCTCGGGAGGGATCAGCCAGCGCCACGTTTTCCCCCACCACGTCAGTCACTACGCTGAAGTGAGGGCCCGTCGGCAGGGAAAGATGAACCACGCTGGGTAGCGGCAACCGCTCCAGGGATTGTGCCTGCAGCCGGCGCACGCCCGCCTCGGCCCCCACGGCCTGCGCCATGCGGGCCAGTTCGTAAAGGCTGTAACCGCGCTCTTTCACCACGGCACGCTGCTCCTCCGTCATCGGCAGCGCGTTGATCAGCGCCCGCGGCATCACCTCGCGCCCCTGTTGTAGCGTCAATACCGTGGCCAGCGCCGCCACGCCACAATCGAACGTATCGCCTTGCGTAATCGCTTGCACTGGCGCGCGCACCGGTTGCGTCGCCGCCACTGTGGCGCCAAGGAGGGTTGTCAGCACCAGACTCGCGACAACCCTATAGGCCAGACGCGTGATCCCTTCTCCCTCAAGATCGCGAGTGGCGGCTTTACCGGAGCGCGTTGACATTAACGCGCCTCGCTCCGCATCCGCGCCCGGCGAGACAACCCCACTACACAGACCACCGCGCCCGCACAGTAGAGCGTCAATGCCACTCCCCTATCGATGACATCGGGGGCCGCCATGGTGATCGCCGCCATGACAGCGGCCCAGATCGCCAGCAACGGCACAATGCGCCAGGCGAAATAACGCTCCCTCGCCTGACGTTGCGCCTCATCTTCGAGTTTTTGCTGGAGCGCCCGCACAGGATGCTGCTCTTGCTTATCAGGGCGACTCATCAAAGGAAGGCTCCTGATCCGCGTAATACGGCACGTAAACACCCCAGTAAAACGTTGCCAACGTCAGGTCGAAAGTTGCAATGCCTAATACCAGCGGCAGTAACCGACCGCGCACCTGGGTCGCCTCAAGAAAAGAGACGGCAGTAGAACGCGCATCCGGAAAAGGTGATTGTGACCACTGCAAGGCGGCAACACCTGAACCCTGTCGTAGTGAAGCAGTATCCGTTGCCGCAGCCGCAGTGATCGCGGTGCCTTGTAAAACGAGGGCCCCTATCAGGCCAGTAGCGAAAATCCATTTTCTCATCGTGAAGCTCCTGATTATTTAACGATCCAATTACTGTCTCGTACAGATGACGAGACCGTTGCGATGAATGGCAGTCCATCCACCATTGCGATCAGTCTGCCAAGTGGACTATTGCACCGCCACATCACTGGCGAGCACAATCTCGCCGCGGCAAGATTAGATGGCGATTGACAGGAGCACAGAAGATGCAGGTAAGACGAGTCGCCGGGGCATTGGGCGCCGAACTACAGGCAATTGATTTAAATGACGGCATCGATGGCACGCTGGCGAATACCCTGCGGGCGCTTCTCAACGAGCATGAGGTGCTGTTCTTCCGCGACCAAATGATTGAGCCGGTCGCCCAAAAGCAGCTGGCAGAGATCTTCGGCCCACTGCAGACACATCCTGCCTACAACACGGTTGAGGGACTACCCGAGGTGATGATTCTGGAGAGCACCGCCGAAAATCCCTCCAAGATCGAGATCTGGCATTCCGACATGACCTTTCGCCAGCACCCGCCCTCGGTCACGGTACTGCGCGGCATGACGATTCCCGAGGTCGGTGGCGACACGCTGTTTGCCAGCATGACCGCCGCCTATCAAGGGTTGTCGTCTGGGATGCAGCGCTATCTCGAGGGCCTGATTGCCGTCCACGATTTCAGCCACGGATTCAAGGAAAGCCTGAGTGAACCGGGTGGCCGGGAGCGTCTGGCCGACGCCGTTGCGGCGAACCCCCCGGTGCGGCATCCGGTGATACAAACACACCCTGAGACGGGTAAAAAGGTGCTCTTTGTGAACGCGCTATTCACCACCCATATCGAGGGCTTACCAACCCTCGAGTCGGCCGAGGTGCTCCAGTTTTTGTGGCGTCACGCCACCCTGCCCGAGTTCACTTGCCGCTTTAACTGGCAGCCCAACAGCATGGTGATCTGGGACAACCGCAGCACCCAGCACAAACCGGTGAATGATTTTTTTCCTGCCACACGGCGCCTGCACCGCGTGGTCAGCGAAGGCGATCAACCCTACTGACCCGCGCTATCACCGGCCTGAATCTGCTCGAGGTACTGGGAGACTTCCCTCTTCACCAACGGCGCGAACAAATACAGCGCCAGAATATTGGGCAGCGCGATCATAAATGTCATGGCGTCGGAGAAATCCAGCACCGCGCGCAGTTCGAGCATGCAACCCAAGGCAATGAACACGCAGAAAATCATTTGAAAGATCAACCCGCGCAGGCGTCCTTCACCGACAAGGTAGGTCCAACCTTTGAGCCCGTAGTAAGACCACGCCAGCGCGCTCGAAAAAGCGAACAGCAAAGCCGCCACTGCGATGACGTAAGGTGCCCAATCAAAGTGCCAGGCAAAAGCGGCTGAGGTCAGTTCGATACCGGCCAGACCTGAACCCATGAGGCCTTGAGGAATGGCGGTCGTTAAAATCACCAGTGAACTCAGTGAGCAAATCACCACGGTGTCGATAAAGGGCTCCAGTAATGCGGTAATCCCCTCGGACGCCGGCGCCTCGGTTTTCACGGCCGCATGGGCAATCGATGCCGAGCCAATACCCGCCTCGTTGGAAAAAAGCGCGCGCTGAAATCCGATCACCATGGCGCCCAACAGCCCTCCCGATGCAGCTTGCCCCGTGAAAGCCTCCGAGAGCACCAACCGTAGCGCCGCGGGAAGATACTCGGCGCTCAACCCGATGACCACCACACTCGCAACGAGATAGAGCAAACCCATCACGGGGACCAGTACAGCGGCGACCTGAGCAATGGAACGTATACCGCCGATGATGACCGCGGCAATCACACCGGCGAGGGCAATACCAAACACCCAGCCTCGATCGGCCAGCCACGATTCCTGACCGCCAGTGATCACGAGCACCTGCGCAAAAGCCTGATTGGACTGAAACATGTTGCCAATACCCAAACAACCAATGACCAGCGCGAGCGCATAAAAACTGCCAAAGCCCTTGCCGAGGCGCGGCCAGCCGCGTTCTCGCCAATAGCTCTCCATATAAAACATGGGGCCGCCCGAGACCGATCCATCGGCGTTATGGCGGCGATATTTCACCCCCAGCGTGCACTCCACCAACTTCGTTGACATGGACAAGAGCCCGGCGATAAAGAGCCAGAACGCGGCCCCCGCCCCTCCCAGGGAGATCGCGACCGCCACGCCACCAATATTGCCTACGCCGACGGTGCCAGACACCGCGGTAGCAACGGCTTTGAAGTGACTGATTTCACCGCGGGCGTGAGGATCCGCGAAATCACCCCGGGCATGCCGCATAGCCAGTCCCAGCGCCCGGACGTTAATAAAACGGAGATACACCGTGAAGAAGAGTGCCGCGACCGAGGTCCAGACCACGATGAGCGGCACCTCGGTGCCCGCCAACGTGACAGCGTAGAACACCACCGAGGACAGCGCCTCGGCAACGGGCCCCAAGTGGGCTTCAACCCACTGATCGGGTGACAGGCTCATCCGCGGTGCACCGCGTGGGCAAAGACCTCAGGATAGCCACTGAACATTGGCACCTGATCCAACCAGCCATTTTCGATCAGCCGCGCGCGAAAGGCGGGCAGGTGGTAGCAGGGCACACCGGGGAGGAGATGGTGCTCCAGGTGGTAATTCACCCCGTGGGGCGCCAATAACCATCGCTGCCAAAAGGGCGCCGTAACGGTCCGTGTGTTCATCCGGGGATCAGGGTCGTTAGCGTCTGGCACTGCGGCGTGCTCCGCGATTTGGCGCAACCGAATCACCAACATATAAGAGGTCATAAAGGTGAAAAACCAGAGCCACCAGGTCCAGCCAATCCCCAAAGCGAGTAATACCAGCGCCAGCGCACCCTGCACTGCCACTTGTTTGACCAGCAATAAAGGATCGGAAGATGTGCCTTGCCGCGAGAAATGGGATAACCCGCCTTTAACAGCCCCCGCCACCAACCGGGCGCCCGTCTGACCCGTAAGATCGCGGATTACCTTGCGTCCGAAGCTGCGGTTGCCTACGGGATAGGCGCGGTAATTGGGCAGGTCGGGATCGTCAGGTGTTCCCGCCAACCGGTGGTGATTGAGGTGCGCGGTGGCGTAAGTCGGAAGATCGTTGAGTGTGGGCAGTGCACACAGCCATTGCCCCACCCATCGATTGAGGGGCCGATTCGCAAATAGCGTACCGTGACCCGCCTCGTGCATCAGCACCGACAGCCCCAACTGGCGCCCGGGCAAAAGCACCCAGACCAGCAGTATCGTGATTGTGCTCGGGAAAAAACCGGCAATAGCGAGCAGCCCGAGAATGGCCGCCCAGTTGGATACCACCAACCAACCCGCCTGCCAATCACTGCGCTCAAGGAAGCGCTGGCGATCCTCGGTGCTGAGCAGCTCCGCATTTTTTAGCATGATCGTCTTACCATCACCCGATTATGGGTGATTTGGCGCAGGCTTCAACCGTGTCCTGCTTGGGCGGTTGCAGGCAATTACTGGAGCGGAAAAACCCGCGGCAGCAGGAATAATACGACCGACGAGAATGCCAACGACACCAGCCAGCCAAAACGCAGGTAATCGCCGCGGTTATAGCCGCCAAGGTTCTGAACCATCAGGTTGGTGGTGTAGCCAAAGGGGGTGAGGAATGACGCACTGCCTCCCAGCGCCACTGCCATCACAAAGGCCATGGGTGCCAACCCGGCGTTGGTCGCGAGCGCATAGCTGAGCGGGAACATCAGCGCCGCTGCCGCGTTATTGGTCATTAACTCGGTTAAGGCAAGGGTGAGTGCGTAAATCATGAGTAGCAACAGAAAAGGCGACACAGCGGCAATCGCTGGGGATAAACCGTCCATTACGAGGGTCATCAATCCCGAATCCATGACGGCCTGAGCGATGGCAAGGGCCGAGGCAACAATCAACCAGATTTCAAAGGGAAAACGCCGGCGCAGCTCAGCCGCACTGAATAGCTTCAGCGCTAGCATCAGGAGCAGCAAAAACATCAGGCCGGTCGCCAGGGTGAACCAACCAAGGACTGAGCCCGCAATGGCAACCATCAGGCCCGCGCCCACCGACAAACTTTTTGCAAGCGGCAAACGATGACTGACAATGTCGCCGTCAATCACCAGAAAGTTACGACTGAGGTTGCCGCGCTTTAAAAAATCGCTGCCCACGGCCAGCATCAGTGAATCACCTGCTCGCAGCGCAATATCACCCAGCCGCCCCGAGAGTCGCTCACCGTCGCGTCGAAGGCCTACCACCGCGGCGTCAAAGCGGGATCGAAAATCGCATTGCTTGATGGTTTTTCCCACCACCGTTGCGCCGGGTAACAACACCACCTCAGTGAGGTTGGCACCCAACATGCCCTCGTCGATGGCAAAGGATCTGAGGCCATGAAATTTATCGAGCATTGCTATCTTCGCCACGTCACCCGAAAAGATCAGCCGGTCCCCCGCCGCCAATCGTTCACTGGGGGTTACTGGGGTCAACAATCTGCCCTCACGCACCAGCTCCACCAGAAACAAATCTCCCAAATCACGCAGTCCGTTTTCACTGATGGTTTTACCAATCAATTGGGAATCATCATCTACCTTCATCTCGATCAGAAATTCGTTGATCCGCACCTCGCCCTGATCAACCGCTGGTAGCACACGATGCATCACCAACAGAGCCATCAACCCGGCAAGGGCCGCTGGCAGGGCGACGGGTAAAAAAGCAAAAAATGCGATGCCCTCGCCCGTAATGTCCTCTAGAAAGCTACTGACAATCAGATTGGTGGATGTACCAATGAGCGTCAGCGTTCCACCTAAAATGGCGGCGTAAGAGATCGGCAGAAGGATCTGACTCGGCGCATGGTAAGGGTTTTTACGCAAGGCGCCCGACAGCGTCGCCACCACCGCCGTATTGTTGACGAAGGCCGAGAACAGCATCGTCATACCCGACAAATTGAGCAAGGTGCTGGGCAGTGAGCGATTTACGGTGCGCTGTGCCAGATCAATCAACCAGGGCAAGCGCTCCAGGCCTACCGAAACCAAAATCAGTAGAATCAGAGTGATCAATCCCTCATTGGTGGCCTTATCCAGCGCGGTCTGCAGATCGATACTGCCCACCGCAACGCAGGCTGCCATGGCTGAGGTGAACATGAGCGCAGGAGTGACCCGGCTGAATATCAGCGCAAGAATGAGAGAGACGACAATCAGGGCAGTGAGCAAAGGCTCCATCGGTTATCCGCAACGCTCTGTGAGATGACCAGAATACGCGCTCTTAAGGTGACACCAAACCCCCTAAATCTGGTTATCCTCCCAGTTGAAAGATAAGCTCCGCGCAGCCCCGCGGGCGATCATTCCGCGGGAAACTTGGCGCACACCGTCATCACAATGGGAGACACTATGCTTGCCTACACCACCCTCGGCGTTGCAGATTTTGAGAAGGCAAAAGCCTTTTACGCCGCGCTCTTGAGCGTTATTGACGCCAACTATGTCATGGGTAACGAGCGAATTGCCCTATATGGCAAGGATATAGATAACCCCATGCTAGCAGTCTGCATTCCCTATGATGAGGGCGAGCCCAGCGCGGGTAATGGCACGATGGTGGCCATCCGCGCCGGCGGCCCGGCAGAATGCGACGCCATGTATGCCAAAGCTATCGAGCTCGGTGCAACCTGTGACGGCCCGCCGGGTGAACGCATGCCCGGTTTTTTTTACGGCGGCTACGTTCGTGATCCCGACGGCAACAAGCTGTGCTTTTGTCAGATCGGCCCAAGCTAGACGCGCTGTGCCCAGCGAGTCAATTTTCGCTCACTGCTCTGTTTATTAGGAGACATTGGATGCTTCAGTTCCGCTTTGCTTCAGTCCTCAGCGTCGCTTGCATGCTCATGCTGAGCGCCATGAACGTCTGGTCTCATGCCAAAACCGACGTGATCACTGTGTCCAACGGGGATCGCATCACTGGCGCCATGACCGAGATGACCGCTGGGAAGCTTTCGGTTAGCACCAGTTACGCTGGCACCATCAGCGTAAAGTGGCGAGAGGTCAGCCAGATTGACAGTCGCTATGTGTACGAAGTCCGTCTCGACGATGGCGAGCGGATATATGGCCGATTCGCCGCAAGCGAAATTCCAGAACAACTGGCGTTCAGGTCTGGGGGCAAGGACCGTCAGTTGGATATTGATGATGTGGTGGAAGTCCGCTCCATCGAGGAAAATCTCGCCGACAAACTTGACCTGCAGTTGAGCAGCACCATCAATGCAGACCCGCGCAGCCGACAGCTGACGCTGCAAGCAAATGGCAGTTACGACGTGCGGGGGGGCCGAACAAGATTCTTTGCGCGCATCAATGACACTAAAACCATCGCTGGCGAAGGCGATGAACGTTCCAAGACAACCAGCAACTCTTCACAATTCGAGCTTACGCGTGAATTCTGGCGATCGCGCGGCACCGCACAAAGTTTTCGCGTTCTCAAAGCCGTCTACTCAGCCAACGATGATTTAGGTATCGCCCATCGTGGGTCTATCGGGTTTGGGCTGGGACGCTATCTCGTCAACAATCTTGGCCACGAGATGTCTGTCTCTGCAGGTATACAGGGCGTGCAGGAACGCAGGCAGTCCTGCGACGAATCCGAAGACGACGGATCCTTAAGCAGCATGAATCCAATTCCTGTGTCGGGTGATGCCAATCGAGAGACGTGCAATGACGCCGAGCTTTTCTTCAATGTCTCTTGGCACCTGTATAGCTTTCAAGACCTCGATATGGACATCTCGCTCATTGGTAACGCCTACCCCTCTTTGTCTGATTGGGAGCGCGTGAGAGGCGACTTGAATATGCAGGTCAGCTGGGAGCTATTCGATAATTTTTACTGGACTGTAGTCGCGGGAACAGAGCTCGATACAGCCGGTGATCGCGATAACATCGAGCTCTCAAAAAGTGATTACAACCTCAGTACGGGCGTGACTTGGAAGTACTGACTGCCCGTCAACAAGCCAATCAGACCGGTTGGCCCGGCTCCCCAACGGGCAGCATATGAACATCCCGCTGCGGGAACGGGATGGTAATGCCCTCGGCATCGAAGCGCTTTTTAACCGCTTTGTTGAGCGCCCACACCGCTTCCCAGTATTCGTCGGTTTTGGCGTAGGCACGCACCATAAAGTCAATTGACGATTCGCTGTACTGCTTGAGTCTTACCATTGGCTCAGGATCGTCGAGCCATCGCTCATCAGCGGCAATCAGCTCCTCAAGAATGTTCTGTACCAGATCAACGTCGTCGGCGTAACTGACACGATAGATCATATCGGTACGCCGCAACTTCTGGCCCGTCACATTCATAATGACACCACCCCAGATTTTACTGTTGGGGATAATCAACACCTTGTTCTCAACGGTGACAATTGTGGTGTTCACCAGATTCATTTTCAGCACCGTGCCCTCTGCGTCTCCTGCGGCAATGAAATCCCCCGTATCAAACGGCCGATACGCCAAAATCATCGCTCCTGAAGCAAAATTGCTCAGGGTATCCTGAAGCGCGAAACCCACGATAAAACCCACCACCCCCAGACCGGCGATCATCGGCGTTACCGAAACTCCGACCTGCGCCAGGGCTACCAGCAAACCGATGAGAAAAACCACTGTCCCCGCCATGGAGATCAGGGTTTCCTTAAGCAGTTGAGAGATCGACTGATCCGAGTGCCGCAATGCCCGCTCGGTAAGGCGTTTGGAGAGACCCGCCAGCGAGCGTGCGAGGATAAGAATGCCAACGAATAAAATTGCCGAGAGCAAAGTACTGGCACCGTTGGCGCTGAACCAATCGAGCAGCCTGTCCTGCGTTTCGCCCAACACCACGTTGATCATCGCGGTATCGACTAAGGACAAGGCCAGGCCGCCGCTTTTTTCAATCAGCACACGGCGCATCGCAAGGGTCTCGCCATCAAGACGCTCCAGCATCGTGACAACACTGGTGAGCCGCGCAACGGCCAATTCCAGCCGCTCTGCTTCAAAACGCGCCGACTGCACCAACTCGGAGTCGGTTCCGGCAGCAGCCTGTCGCGCAGCCAACAGCTTGAGTGCGTGGTGGTGAATATGAATCACTCCCACCAACTCCTCGCCGTACAGATTTAGCGTTTTAAGAACTTTTTCACGCAGTGCTTCATCGCCGATGCCCAAACGGTCAAGTAGACGCACCTGCTCCGTCGACAGTCCCAGATAGGACAACCTGTACTTATCAATCAAGTCAGAAAAAGCTTCCTCACTGAGGAGCGACACACCGGATAACTCGCGCTGGCGTTCCAGCGATTCATTCAAGCGCACTGTGAGGCTTTCGAATCGCTCAACAATCGCCCTTTCAATTTGCTCGTCGCGCAGGCTCATCAGTTGCCTGAGTTTCTCTCTTTCCGGGGCATCTTCCGGTAGCGACAGCACGCTCTCCGAAAGCGAAATGATACTTTTTAATACCTTGATGGTTTTCTCGTCACGACGAACCTCAAAGGTTCTGCGACGCTCGAAGGATTCGGGCAGTGGATGCGCTTCAAAGCGCCGCAGCGATTCGAGCTCTCTGGCCACTTCCTCAGAGAGTTCAGCAACCGTCATTTGCTCCGGATTAACGGCCTCATCTTCTGGCACGTCCTGTCCGACCGACAACGAGGGTCCGGCCATCAATAGCAGCGCCAGGAGCCAGCGGCTAAGCGCTACGATGCTTCCGTGACAAAAGGTGCGCGTCATGGCTTAAGGCCCCCTTCTCCGCGCGGTGACCGAAGCTGCCAAACATTGCAGCGTCTCGACTGTCTGTTGCCAGTCCATACAAGGATCGGTAATGCTCATGCCATAAACCAGTTCATCTTTGTTCGTGACGTCCTGACGACCCGCCTCGATAAAACTCTCCAGCATTAATCCGATAATCCGCCGGTCACCCCGTTGTACCTGAGAGGCAATATCCTCGGCCACGGCTCTTTGACGAGCGGGCTGCTTGCGGCTGTTGGCGTGACTGGCATCAATCATCACGCTTTCCCGAAGCCCAGCGCGTTTTAGCAGTGCACAGGCATCGTCGACCGAAAACATATCGTAGTTGGGTTGAGGGCCGCCGCGTAAAATCAGGTGGCAATCAGGATTGCCCTCGGTTTCAAAAATGGCCGAGTGCCCGCCCTTGGTCACGGATAAAAAGTGATGGGAGTTTTGCGCCGCCCCGATAGCATCTACGGCAATCTGAATATTCCCGCCGGTGCCATTTTTAAATCCGACGGGGCAAGACAAGCCGCTGGCCAGCTCCCGATGACTTTGGCTCTCTGTTGTCCGAGCACCGATGGCGCCCCAACTGATCAGATCTGCAATATATTGCGGTGATATCAGATCGAGATATTCGGTTGCCGTAGGCAGGCCCAGTGCGTTGATATCCAGCAAGAGCTTACGGGCTCTGTGAAGACCCTCAGTGACATCAAAGGAGTCATCAAGGTGGGGGTCATTAATCAGGCCCTTCCAACCGACTGTCGTGCGCGGCTTTTCAAAGTAGACCCGCATCACTATCAGTAGCTCGTCCGCCAACTGCTCAGCAATCGTCTTCAACCGCCCGGCATAGTCCATTGCCGCAACCGGGTCATGGATAGAGCATGGCCCCACCACAACCACGAGGCGATCATCCGATTGGTTCAAGACCGCCTGAATCGCGCTACGTGCATCGGTGACGTGCTGTGCCAGCACATCACTGGCAGGCATTTCCGCAATCAACGACTCGGGCGTCAGAAGCTCGCGCAGATTGCGAATGCGAAGATCATCAATATTGGCTGACATGCAAAACCTTATACCAAACACCTAGTTAGCAGGCGCGCAAGCATAACACTGCATAGCACCTAATCTGGGGCCAAGTATTCACTTTCTGCCAAAAGTTCATCGACCAATTTACCAATGGTGTTGGGCGTGACCAGATGCGCGGCGTACCAGGTATGGAGGCAGCGAATTCTGTCGTCCTCAGCGATGCCTCCGATACCCCGCTGATCGAGAGCGGCGCGCATTCCTCGCTTAGAAAGAAACTGCGCCTCGTCGTCGCTGAGAAAGCCCTCTCTGGCGATCTTGTGTTGCTCATGGTCTGCGCGCATGGATTGTCGCAACGACTCCGACCCATTGACCCGCGCCTGCAGTCGTGCAATCCAGCCCGCGGCTTCAAGCCGGTCGATTCGCAGGGATAATTCTCGACCGATCAACCAGTAGAGCGTTGGAAATGGGGTCTCATCCACCACCGATGCAACACGAATTACCAGCGGTTCGCCATCCGCATCGGCAACGGCGACCGCTCTCAAGCCGCGAGGCTCCCGACCCAGCAGCGTTGTGATGCGCGCGCGTTGCGCCCTATCCGGCGCAAATTCGATATTTGTAAGAGCCATTGCACGATATTAACACTGGTCACGATTGACCCCATGGCAGGGTGCGCGTATTGTTCGCCCCGTCAGGTGCCTGCCGATTGATTGATCTGGGCAGGTTAAAAGGGAAGTCCGGTGCGATTCGATCAAGTCCGGCGCTGCCCCCGCAACGGTCATCATTTTAATGAGAGCCCGATACCTGCCTGACCTGAATTCATCATGTGGCGCGGAGGGCTGCCATAGGGTGCCCCCGGCGTCACTGGATCTCTCTGGTCGCGCCCGCATCCCTTCCCTCTCCCCCCGTGGTGCTCTTTTGCAAGAAGCCCGCGTCGGGTAAAGAGGGACAACTGTGATCGTAAAAGAACGCGCCGGTCGGGCGCACGAGCGGGTGTTAGCCGGTTCGGTTCGCTTTAATGCGATCTCGCTCCGCGATGCGCCACCGATCTTGCATTTTTTTTACAGAACCGGGTTTGGTGTCCGCTGGCTTGTTAGCGCGATCCTGTCGGCTCTGACGAGCGGGTTCCTCGCCAGCCTTGCGCCCGCGGAAGCGGGGACGATTGCCTCTCCCTCGATCGAGGAGACTGTGATCGTGGCGTCGCGAACACCCGAGCTTCTGGATGAGCTTGGCGTATCCGTCAGCGTGCTGGACAAAGAGGATATCCGCTCCTTTGGCTACCCTGATCTGGGTTCTCTGCTCGACGCACAGCCTGGGGTGACGGTGACCATGGATGGCGGCTATGGCAAAGCGGCAGCCGTTCGCATTCGCGGCGAGGATGGGTTTCGCACCCGGATCGTGCTCGACGGCATTAATATTGCCGATCCCTCCTCACCCCAGATAAGCCCCCGCATCGAGCATCTCTTGGGCAGCAGCCTGTCTCGCATCGAGGTACTGCGGGGACCGCAGGGGTTGCTATGGGGAGCCGACGCAGGGGGCGTGATTTTGCTGTCTACTACGGATCATGCCGGGGGAAGCGGCGTGGAGGGCTTTGTCGAGGCCGGGGGCGACGATTACTACCTGGGAGCGATCAACGGCGCGCTGATCACCGATAACGTGACCGGTTCTGTTTCCTTGGCCCAAATGGAAACCAGTGGCTTCAACGCCCGCGAAATCGACGCGGTCGACCCAGACCAAGATGGCTACGAGAACAGCACCGCACACGCGGCCCTGAAGACACAGATCAGCTCATCACTGAGCCTGGGTTTAACCGCCACGCGGCTGTCGGGTGACAACGACTACGATGGCTGCTACGACACCCTCACCTTCGCATTGATTCACGACTGCGAGGACGACTACGAGCAGACTGCCTGGCGCATCTCAGCAGAGTGGCAGGCGGATGCACACTCCGTGGAGCTGAGTTTTGCCGACAGCGATACCGAGCGCACGTTTTATTCTGCTAAAAGCTTGGCTTACCAAACCGAAGGCGAGACCGATACTACGTCGCTGGTAGGGACATGGCGAGTTGGAGAGGACACGCGAGTGACCTATGGCGTCGATCACGAATCCCAGTCTTTAAGCGACAGCAGCAGTGATCGATCCCGAGATAATACGGGCATTTATTTGGAGGCCCGGCAGCAATTCGCAGCGGGTGCAATCACCGCCGGATGGAGACACGACGATAACGAAGATTTCGGCACCCACAACAGCTGGCGCATCAGCGCCCGGCACGCACTACCGGGCCGCACCGGGGACTGGGTTGTCAGAGCCGCAATAGGCACCGGCTTTCGGGCACCCAGTCTCTATGAAATGGCCTACAACGAAGGGCCATTTTCTTACCCCCCTGCATCAGGTACTGCGTTGCGTGAAGAAACTTCGGAAGGCTGGGAAGTCGGCCTCGCGGGCGCTCTGGGTCAGCTGACTGTGGAGTTAATCTGGTTTGACCAGCAAATCGAGGATGCCATTGTTTTCGACCTGGCCTCCTACAGTGGCTATCTCCAGACCTCGGGAACCAGTAGCGCAGAAGGACTCGAACTCATCGCGCGCATGCCATTTTCTGATCACTGGTCTGTCGAGGGGAATCTCACCTGGCTGGACGCAACCGAGCGCAATGGAGTAGACAGACCCTACCGACCGGAGGAGACCGCGCGAATCAGTCTGTTATGGTCCAGCAGGCAATGGTCTTCTCGCCTCACCGCACACTACACCGGCAAGGCGCTGGATCCTTTTGGAATGGCAATCGATGAGACCACTAGCCTGGATTTCACTGCCCGCTGGGCAGCCTCGACGCGTTGGTCGCTGGAAGCGCGCATACTGAATGTGACTGACAGCACCGATCAGCGACTTCCCGGCTACGAGGTGCCCGGCACGACAATCTACGCCGGCGTTAGGCTCGCCCTTTAGGGAGACGATATGGACAAAACGACGCGACACAATAAGGCAATGGCCAAGCAAAAAGCCGCCGTAGACGAAGGTATTGCCAAGGCAGATATCGAGCGCGGTGTCAGCGTATTGATGACGGGGGATGGCAAAGGCAAAACGAGCTCCGCTTTTGGCATGGCGATGCGCGCACTGGGATACGGGCAAAAAGTCGGTATCGTGCAGTTCATAAAAGGGGTGCAAGCGTCGGGGGAAGAGCTGTACATCAAATCTGCGCACCCCGAGGTCACGCTGTATCAGATGGGCACGGGTTTCACCTGGGACACACAGGATCGAGAGGGGGATATCGCCGCAGCAAAACTGACCTGGGAACAGGCCCACGCCATGCTGAGCGACCCAACCTACGATCTGGTCGTGCTGGATGAGCTCACGTACATGCTCGCCTTCGATTATTTGCCCGAGGCAGACGTACTAACTGCCATTCAAGAGCGTCCCGCTGCACAGAGCGTTGTTGTCACCGGGCGGGGTGGTGGTCAGGCCCTGCGCGAGATCATGGATACCGTGTCAGAGGTTAAGGAAATCAAGCACGCCTATCGCGCGGGTATTATGGCGCGTAAGGGCGTGGACTACTGACCGTGCAGACGCATCCCGCGCTCCGTCCGGGCCGATTCATCCAGTACAAATTTTTAAACTCGCTGTTTCTCGGGTTATCGGTGGGTGCCGTCTTTGTACTCTATACCCCACTCTCCCCCGCTGTATTCTCGGCGGGAGGAATCGGTCTCGCCGTTGGCACGTTGGTGGTCGCCACGCAGTACCGTCGCATTCTGGCCGCTCGCTGGTTTTTTCATCTTTCACTGCTGGTGGAACTGGTCACACTCAGTGGTGTAGTGGCGGTGCTCACTTTTCCGGTGGAATTACCATTGGCACTGTTTGTCTATATCGGCTACCAACTCACGTTTTCGCTGGGCAATTATCTTGTGCGCTGCGAGACGCTGCTGATGGTATCGGTAGATCAACTCCGAAAACTCGACGTAGCCAAACAAGCCGGGTACCTGCTTGGCATGGGTGCGGCCTGGGCCATCTACTCCTGGCTGGCCGCTAGTGCCCACATGGAAGACCGTACGGCGCAGGTGGTAGCGCTGCACTGGGTGCTCGTGGTGGTCGAGATACTCGTCATCGCGGCGCTGTGGCGGTCCTTTCATCGCCAGCGGTTACTCGAGGAGAGCTCACTGCTGACCCGCTGACGCGATGCGCCCCCGCGACCCGCATCTAAATGCGCCGGCCCTAGTTCAACAGATCAGGTTGTTCCGACAGGATGACATCAAACAGGGGTTGAGCGCTGAACCAGCCGGCGAGGGTGCTGCCCACCTGACCCGCCGTGTGCACTGCCATTTCATGGGGAATAGGGCACGGCGTACCCGCCGCCTCTGCCATGAGCTGGGCCTGACAGCTTCTTTCGAAGGTCACATACCACCAGAGGGCCTCATCTACCGATTCTCCCACCGTGAGATGGCCGTGGTTTTTGAGCACGATCGCCTTTTTGTTGCCGAGTGCGGCCGCGAGGCGCTCGCCTTCGCTCATGGACACGACAACACCAGTGTAGTCATCAAGCAGCGCCTGATCCCCATAAAAAGCGCAGGCATCCTGGGTCAGTGGATCGAGGAGGCGCCCCAGCGAAGACCAGGTCTTACCGTAAAGGGAGTGGGCATGGGCTGCAGCAGTGACCTCGGGCCGCGCCATATGGATATGACTGTGAATGGTAAATGCCGCGCCGTTGAGTAGCCCCTCCCCCTCCACGATGTCGCCGTGATGGCTGACGCGGATAAGATCGGATACCGAAACCAACTTGAAAGACCGGCCCATGGGATTGACCCAAAAAGTGTCCGTCTCGATGGGGTCGCGCACCGTAATGTGTCCCGCCACTCCCTCGTCGAATCCGAATTTGCCGAAGATTCGCAATGCCGCCGCCAACCGCTGCTTGCGCTGCAGCTGCTCCACTTCAGGCGCCAGATTGGATTCGCTCATCTCAGCCAAGTCGGCGTTCATGACTATTTGATTTACCTGTTCGTTCATGGCGTCTCCTGCCTTGTTTCCTGCCAGTATTGCGAGGCCCGTCGCGCAAGCTCACCGTCTGAGGGGAGTGATTCTCCAGTGGATTTCAGGTGCGCAATGTAACTGCTGAGCACCGTGCCCTGCTGCGCTGAAACTTCCTCCGGCCGGAGCGAATCACCACATTGATCACAACTGAGCACGGGTCGGGTCGTCTTACCACACACACTGTGGCGATAATATTGGGGCGGACCATTGCCGTCGTCCATCCAGTCGTCACCCCACTGACTCAACGTCATCAAGATCGGATAGAGCGCCAAGCCTTTGCGCGTGAGTCTGTACTCGTATCTGACCGGACGGTCCTGATAGGGCACCCGGGTAAGCACTCCTTCGCTGACCAATTTTTTGAGGCGTTCAGAAAGGCGGTGTCGCGTAACGCCCAAGCTGGCCTGAAAATCATCGAACCGGCGCGTACCGCGAAAGGCATCGCGAATGATCAACAGGGTCCAGCGCTCTCCCAGTACCGATAAGGCTCTGGCAACCGAACACACTTGCTGATCCGTATTTTCCCACTTCATAGGCCAAAGAGTGCGCGCGCACCGCTACAAACGCAAGTGCGGGCACCGTAGTGCCCGCAGGAGAACCAACCCTCTGTCGAGATCAGCCGAACTGGTTCATCGTATTGTCGTCGCCAGCCGCCTTCAGGGCCGCATCACCAGAAAAATATTCCTTGTGATCGTCGCCCATGTCGGACCCCGCCATATTCTGGTGCTTGACGCAGGCAATACCCTGACGAATTTCCTTGCGCTGCACACCGGCGACATAGCCCAGCATCCCGGCCTCACCGAAGTACTCTTTGGCCAGATTATCCGTTGAGAGCGCCGCGGTGTGGTAAGTCGGCAAAGTAATCAGGTGATGGAAAATACCGGCTTCGCGAGATGCATCGCGCTGGAAGGACTGGATGCGCTGATCTGCCTCGATCGCCAGCGCCGTCTCGTCGTAGCGTTCATCCATCAACGCGTCACGCTCATAAGCCGAAACATCTTCTCCGGCCTCTGACCATGCATCGAAAACCTGCTGACGGAAGCTCAGCGTCCAGTTGAAGGATGGGCTGTTGTTATAAACCAACTTGGCGTCGGGCACGACCTCACGAATGCGATTCACCATAGAAGCAATTTGTCCGACGTGGGGCTTCTCGGTTTCGATCCACAGCAAATCAGCGCCATGCTGCAGTGAGGTGATGCAATCCAATACGACCCGATCTTCACCCGACCCCTTGTGGAACTGAAACAGACCGGATGCCAGACGAGCTGGCTTCAGTAATTTGCCATTCACTTTGACCACGACATCGCCATTGTCGATGTCATCGGCGCTCTCGATGTAGTCCCCGCAGAGAAAACTGTTGTATCGATCACCCAGGTCACCGGGTTCATTGGTCACCGCGATCTGCTTGGTGAGACCAGCTCCCAGAGAGTCGGTGCGAGCCACAATAATGCCATCCTCCACGCCGAGCTCTAAAAAGGCGTAACGAATAGCCCGAATCTTCGCAATGAAGTCAGCGTGAGGCACGGTGACTTTGCCGTCCTGATGACCGCACTGCTTTTCGTCAGACACCTGATTCTCAATCTGGATCGCGCAGGCACCGGCTTCAATCATGCGTCGCGCCAACAGGTAGGTGGCTTCTTCATTGCCAAACCCGGCATCGATGTCTGCAATGATCGGCACTACGTGGGTCTGAAATTGATCGATCTTGTTAAGAATGCTTTGCGCTTCAACTTCGTTACCCGCTGCGCGAGCGGCATCAAGGGTGCGAAACAGCCCGCCGAGCTCCCGGGCATCGGCCTGCCGTAAAAAAGTGTAAAGCTCCTCGATCAGCGCCGGCACCGACGTCTTCTCATGCATGGACTGGTCAGGCAACGGACCAAACTCGGAGCGCAGTGCAGCAATCATCCACCCCGACAGATAAAGGTAACGCTTGTTGGTACTACCGAAATGCTTTTTGATCGCAATCAATTTTTGCTGACCGATAAACCCGTGCCAACAGCCGAGCGACTGGGTGTACTGGCTGGGGTCTTTGTCGTAGTCAGCCATGTCCTGGCGCATCAGCTTCGCCGTGTACCGAGCGATATCCAAGCCGGTTTGAAAGCGGTTCTGGAGGCGCATGCGCGCTGCGTACTCGGGACTGATATCGGACCACCCCGAAGACTCGCCACAAGTGGCTTCCAGGGTTTTGATGGTCTCTGCATAGGTCAACATGGCGTTTCTCCTGCTCATTTGTCTCAGCGGCCGGGGTAGCCGTCGGGGATTGGGCGCAGTGTAGTGAGCCGCTTAATATTTTCAAATAAAATAAGTTTCATAACTATCATTCATTTTGTGAATATAGGATCGTGACGTTTATAGGCGGGACTGCCAAAGGGTTCCCTTTAAGTCGAACCCATTTCCCAATAGACTCCGCCCCTTGCCTTATTTCGGCGCAATCGCCGATTTTTCAGGAGAGCAAACCATGAGCAAACCGCTGGTGAGCATCATTATGGGATCCCAATCCGACTGGGACACCATGCAGGCCGCGACTACTGTTCTGTCCGAGCTGGGCATCCCTTTTGAGGCGAGAGTGGTCTCTGCTCACCGCACCCCCGCCCGGCTGGTCGCCTTCGCCGAGGGCGCTGCCGAACAGGGTATTCAGGTAATTATCGCGGGCGCAGGCGGTGCCGCGCATCTCGCAGGCATGGCTGCCTCCATGACGCACCTGCCCGTCATTGCAGTCCCGGTCAGCAGCCACTCCCTCAAAGGGATGGACAGCCTGCTGTCGATGGTCCAGATGCCACGCGGTGTGGCCGTTGCATGCCAGGCAATTGGCGCGCCGGGCGCGTACAACGCCGGATTGATGGCCGCTCAAATACTGGCGCTCGCTGACCCCCAGCTGTCACAGGCGGTCAAGGATTGGAGAGCGCGCCAGACTGATAACGTACCCCACGACGTCGCCTGATGCGCATCGCCATTGCCGGTTGCGGCCAACTGGCGCGGATGCTCGCCCTTGCAGGATGGGAAATGGGGCATCAGTTTGTCTTCATCGCCGATCCTGGCGAAAACACCGACTGCGTCAACGGCCTGGGTGATGTGGTTTACCGCGATGACACAATGTCGGGGGGAGACCTCTATAACGAGCTGGGTCGACCCGACGTGGTGACGGTGGAAAAAGAGCACGTCTCGGTTCCCATGCTCGAATCGCTGTCTGATCACTGTTTGGTGGCACCGTCACCCGAAGCCATCCGGATCTGCCAGCACCGGGGTAGAGAAAAGACGCTGTTGCAGTCACTCGGTATCGCAACCGCCCCTTTTCACGTCGTCGACAGTAGCCAAACCCTCATCGAGGCAGTCGAGGCACTGGGCTATCCGGCCTTCGTAAAATCCTGCGAGCAAGGGTACGACGGACAAAACCAGTGGCTCATTAAAGATAGTGAATCCCTGGGGATATTAGCCGGGCGCATGGAGACACTGCCCGATTTGGTGGTCGAAGGTCGCGTCAATTTTGATCGCGAACTGTCTTTGATCGCTGTGCGTTCGACCCGCGGTGAGATTGCAACGTATCCACTCTCGGAAAATCGGCATCGAGAGGGAATTCTGCTCACCTCCGAGGTCCCGGCACCCAACGTCAGCCAAGCCACGAGGGCCCAAGCTGAAGCGATTGCCCACAGCCTGCTGACTCACTGGTCCTACGTGGGCGTGCTGTCGATAGAACTGTTTGATGAAGCCGGCGTACTGCGTGTCAATGAACTCGCCCCGCGCGTTCACAATAGCGGTCACTGGTCTCAGGATGCAGGCGTAACATCACAATTTGCTAACCATCTGCGCGCGCTCACCGGGGTGATACCTGGCGCGACCCAACCCGCTCACTTCGCCGGCATGCTGAATCTGTTGGGCCGCTCTCCCGCACCGCATCTGCTACAGGCAAATGATGTCAGCTTGCATTGGTACACCAAATCGATTCGGCAGCGTCGAAAAGTGGGGCATATCAATCTGCAGGCGGCCGACAGGGTAACTCTACAGCAACGGTTAGCCGCACTAGAGGCTGAACTTTACCCGCAAGGCGAACCGCTCTAGCTGTCTCGCTTTTTTTGCCGCGCCTTTTTTTCCGATTTTTTGATGTGACTCATCAGGCGTCGTCGCCGCTGTACCTGACGCTCGGTAAGCTTATTCCGCTTACCCGCATAGGGATTCTCGCCAGACCGCAGCTCAATGCGAATCGGTGTTCCATGGAGCTCCAGTTCTCGACGGAAAATCTTCTCTAGATACCGCTTGTAACTCGCGGGCAACGCATCGGTCTGGGTACCATGAATGACCACCAGCGGCGGATTCTGGCCTCCCGCATGGGCGTAGCGCAGTTTAACCCGTCGCCCATTGACCATAGGGGGCGGGTGACTCGCTACCGCATCCTCCAGAATGCGAGTGAGGCGGGGCGTGCTAAGTGCGCGCGTAGCCGCATCATGCGCGGCATGGATGGAGCCATACAATTTGCCCACGCCCGATCCATGTAGTGCCGAGATAAAATGAATGTCGGCGTAATCAATAAATTGCAGCCGGCGTTTCAACTCTGAGCGGATCCAGTCCCGCTCATCCGCTTCGATACCATCCCATTTGTTCAGGGCAATCACCAGTGCTCGCCCAGCGTCGATGCACTGACCCAAAAGATGCAGATCCTGCTCGACGATACCCTCGTGAGCGTCGAGCGTCAGAATCACCACCTGAGCGTCGGCAATCGCTTTGAGAGTTTTTACAATCGAGAACTTCTCCACCGCTTCACGGACATTTTTCCGTTTCCTGACGCCTGCCGTGTCGATCAAGGTGTAATGACGACCGCGACGTTCGTAATCCACATAGACGCTATCCCGCGTGGTGCCTGGCTGGTCGTAAACCACCACTCGCTCTTCCCCCAGCAGACGATTCACCAAGGTTGACTTGCCGACATTGGGGCGACCCACTATCGCCACTCTGATCGAATCGCTCGTCGCGTCCTCAACCTCTTCCGCGGACGCCTCCGCCCAGGGAGCGAGCACCTCCGTAATCAGTTTTTTGACACCCCGATTATGAGCGGCTGCGATGGTGTGAATTGCCTCAACGCCAAGGCGATAGAAATCGCTGGCGGCAATATCCTCTCCCACGCCGTCAATTTTATTCACCACCAGATGGAAGGGCTTACCAAGACTTCGCAGATAGGTGACCAGCGCTTCATCGCCGGTGTGTAGACCAGCGCGGCCGTCCGCCATCAGCAGCACCACGTCAGCCTCGGCAATCGCTGCCATCGACTGCTCTGCCATCGCGGCATCGATCCCCTGCTCCTCGCCGCTGATACCCCCGGTATCGATGACGATAAACGCACGATCATCAATAGTACCCTGACCGTATTGTCGATCTCGGGTCAGGCCAGATAAATCGGCGACCAATGCATCGCGACTGCGGGTGAGCTGATTAAACAGCGTGGATTTGCCGACATTCGGACGGCCCACCAAAGCGAGCACTGGCAACATGGAATCAGTTTCGCGCTTCGACGTCGTAAGCTTTCAGCGCGCCGTCATTACTGTAGATAAACAACCGATTGCCGCTGGCGATCATATCGGCGCGGGCGCCTGAAGAATCGACCTTGGCTCTACCGACGATAATGCCGTCCACCTGCGACAACAGATGCAGATAACCCTCAAAGTCCACTACCGCCACGTAACTATTGACCGGCGTGGGCCGAGACAATTCACGGAATCCCAGCTCGATATTCTGCCAACGCACGCCTTGGCCATTACGCAGAAAAGCACTGACCGTACCATCATCATCGGCCACATAGACGTTGCCAAAACCGACGCCCACGCCTGAGACCGAAGACACGTTGCGCTGCCACAATCGGCGACCTGAGCGAGTATCGATGGCGACCACTCTTCCCTGGTAACTGGCCACATACAGCTCACTGCCCTGTAGCGCCATGGAACCGTCGATATCCACAATCCGCTCTATTTCAGATGTACCCTGGGGAATCGCCACACGCGCCTCCCACGCTACGTTTCCCGAGCGCAGGTTAATGGCAACGACCTTCCCATCCGCAAATCCAGCAATCGCGTTATCACCCACAATCATTGGCGTACCTGTACCGCGAAGCGTCAGCACTGGCACATCGCTGGTGTAGGTCCATCGGACTTCGCCTGAGTCGTAATCAAAACCCATTAACTTCCCGTCGTAGGTCTGGGCGACAACGTATCGTCCATCACCTTGGGGTGCAGAGAGCACCTCGCCACTGACCGAGCTACGCCAAATCTCGCTGCCGCTATCCGCTGACAGCCTCATCACCAAGCCTTCTGAGGCACCTACAAAAATGGATCCGCCGTGATGTCCGACACCACCAGACAGCGCCAGATCCAGATCCCGCTTCCATCGCACCCGGCCCGTCTCTGCGTCAACGGCTGCAACCTCCCCCTCGGCCGAAGCCACATAGAGCGTATTGTTAATCAGCACGGGATTGATCTTGTAGAGCCCCTTGCCTTGCCCGTCGCCGACACCGCGCGACCATCGGCTCTTGAGCTTTACCTGCTCACTAATTTTTTGCAGCTCTACGGGAGCGCGAGGATCAACCTCGTCGTCACTGAACCACCCTTTGACGGTGCTGCAGCCGGCACTCAGTGCCAGCAGCGACACCAGGGCGAATCTAAAAAGCATGTGCATTAACCCGGCTCTCCGTTAGGTTCAGCCACGTCATTGGGTAGACGCGTTTCGAGACCCCGCACTTTGTTATCGAGTACCACGCTCATCTCGCCCAGTTCCGCTGACGCATCGCGGCCCGCGCGATAAGCGGTCAGGGCTTCCTCAACCCTGCCCGCGGCCAGGTGAATATCCCCTGCTGCCTGAGCATAAGCTACCGGGTACGCATCGCCGGCCTGACCAAGAATCGCGAGAGCCTCGTCCTCTGCGCCGCGAGCAGCCAAAACTCGGGCCAGACGCAGCTGGATCAACTGTCCGATATCCGACCTCGGGTCTCCAGCGGACAGCGCCCAACGGAGAGACGCCTCGGCGCCCTCCAAATCACCGCCTTCAACCGCTATCCGTGCTTCCAACATGGCCGCAAACTGTGCATAGGTAGATCCACCATGCTCAGATTTCAGGGTCTCCGCCGCCGCGGCTAGCGCTGCGGGGTCACCCTCTTCGAGTTGGATCGCGAGCATGGTCGCGTAAAGATCAGAAGCCGCCTGTTCCTGAGCCCCCTCATAACCTTGATACTGCTGCCAACCTAGGGTTCCCGCCACAGCGACAACGACGGCGACGATCAGGCTCTTACCGTTTTCATCCCACCAACGCTTAATCGCCTCGAGATCTGCCTCGTCTTGCATATGGTCTGCCACGTACTACTCCTGTCTGCCGCGCCTGAGTCAAGCGCCCTCTGTATCAGCGAGAAAATCCGCTAAAAACAACGGCAACGCCGCATCGTCTATGGTGCGCTGCGCTGAATCGCCCCGCAGGGGCTTCAGCGTCACCTGTTTATTGGCAACCTCTGTCTCACCGTAGACCAATGCCCAAGCCGCGCCACTCTTGTCGGCGCGCTTGAACTGACTCTTGAAACTACCGCCTCCCAAATGTTGGACAATATCCAGATCCGGGAACTGCCGTCGCAAGTCATCCACTCTCGGCAAGGTATGTCGGTATGCCGCTTCATCCGCGGCAATCACGTAGAGGTCGGCCGGGGACGAGACTGTAATCTCCAGCGCCTGCATGAGCAAGATAAGACGCTCGAGCCCAACAGCAAAACCCGCTGCGGGCGTCGATTTACCCCCAAAAATCTCCACCAGCCCGTCATAGCGTCCGCCACCACAAACCGTGCCCTGAGCACCGAGCGCTTGCGTAGTCCACTCAAAAACACACTTGTTGTAATAGTCCAGACCACGCACCAACCGCGGATTGACGCAATAGGGAATATCAAGCGCGTCTAGATAAGCCAGCAACTGCTCAAACTCATCGCGAGATTCTGCATCAAGGTAATCGACCAGGGCCGGCGCTGCATCCAAAATGGCCTGCGTTTCCGGGCTTTTGCTGTCGAGAATTCTGAGCGGGTTAGTCTCGAGGCGTCTCTGGCTGTCGGCGTCCAAAGCGTCTCGATGGCCAGACAGATACGCCACCAGCGCCGAGCGATAAAGCGCCCGGTCGGACGCCGAACCAATGCTATTGATCTCCAGCGTCAGCGCATCGTCGACCCCCAATCTGCGCCAAAGCTGGCGACTGAGCGCAATCAGTTCAGCGTCCTGATCCGGCGTCGCAACGCCGAAGGCCTCGACACCGAGCTGATGAAACTGTCGCTGACGACCCTTTTGCGGTCGCTCGTAGCGAAACATGGGGCCCGTGTACCACAGCCGCCGGGGTGTCGCCGCTATATTATGCTGCACCACCGCCCGGACACAGCCTGCAGTGCCCTCGGGCCGTAAAGTCATACTCTCGTCATTGCGGTCGTTGAAGCTGTACATCTCCTTTTCGACGATATCAGTGACCTCGCCAATAGATCTGGCGAACAGATCTGTCGACTCAATAACGGGAAGACGGATCTCCTCGTAACCGTAGCTCGAAAGCACCTCCAGCGCGGCCGTCTCCATCGACTGCCACAACGGGGTCGCCTCGGGCAGGATATCCACCATCCCGCGTATCGCTCGATAGGTCGTCATGGGCTATCAGTGCGTGCTAGAAATGATGTTGGCCTCGCGCTCGGCCCGCGCCACCTCAAGGGCTTGGGCCCGATCCCGAATGACACTCTCAAGGTGGTCGACGAAGTCCTGATTGCTCACCTTATGGTCGGGCTCTCCCGAGATGTAGATTAAGTTGTTTGGCGTCGCACCCGTCAGACCGACATCCGCCTCTCGCGCCTCTCCGGGTCCGTTGACGATGCAGCCTATGACAGCCACGTCCATCGGTGTCCGCACGTCGTCCAGGCGACTTTCCAACTCGTTCATTGTGCTAATGACATCGAAGTTCTGCCGAGAACAACTCGGGCAAGCGATGAAGTTGATGCCATTGGTGCGCAACTTGAGACTTTTCAGAATCTCGAAACCCACCTTGATTTCTTCCACCGGATCAGCGGCCAGAGAGACGCGGATTGTGTCGCCGATCCCCTCCATCAAGAGCATGCCAAGACCGACTGCCGACTTCACGGTACCGCCGCGAATACCACCCGCCTCAGTAATACCGAGGTGCAGGGGCTGTTCGATTTGCGTCGCCAGCTTTCGGTAGGCCTCTACCGCCATGAAGACTTCCGACGCTTTGACGCTCACTTTGAAATCGTCAAACTGATGTCGACTGAGGATTTCGACATTGCGTAGCGCAGATTCGACTAACGCATCGGCATTGGGTTCTGGGTATTTTCTCAGTAAGTCCTTGCCCAGAGAGCCCGCATTGACCCCGATACGAATGGGAATGCCTCGATCCTGGCAAGCCGCAATCACCTCTTTGACCTTGGATTCTCGGCCAATGTTGCCTGGGTTGATACGCAAACAGTCGACGCCATATTCGGCCACCTTCAACGCGATCTTGTGGTCGAAATGAATATCCGCCACCAACGGAATGCCTGCGCGCCGCCTGATTTCTCGAAATGCCTCGGCTGCATCCATGCTGGGCACGGACACCCGAACAAGATCGGCACCTGCGGCAGCAATTGCCTCGATTTGGGCAACCGTCGCCTCCACGTCACAGGTCTCAGTGTTGGTCATACTCTGAACGGCAATGGGCGCATCACCGCCGATGGGTACTCCACCCACATGGATCTGTCGGCTGATGCGGCGCTTTATCGGTGACGGCTGGCTCATGACCTTGACTCTCCGGTACCCGACGCTCACGCCGGCTACACTTTATCGACTCTGACGCTCTCTCCAGGTGTTGTACTCAGACGAATCCGGGTACAGGTTACGCAACGCCAATTCATAACTACCCAGAGCATCCTGATCACCCATTGCTTCAGCAATCAAAAGCCCCAGCAGTAATCCCCGCGGCGATTGCTGAGGAGAAACGGTCCTGTAACTGCCATGATACCGGTTGGCTTCGCCAGTATCACCCGCTTCGAGAAGAAGAAATCCCATCTCTAGCAAGGCAACGGGATTTCGACGGTCCATGGCGAGGGCTCGGGTAAAGGCAGACTCGGCGCCCGGCTTGTCTTCCAGTTGGATTCGGCAAAGACCCAAATTCACGAAGGCCATGGGCCTGCCGCTGTAAAGCGTATCCTCAGTGACACGCTGAAATTCCCGCTCCGCCTCAGCATAGCGTCCGCGGGAATAAAGAAACGCGGCGTAGTTATTTCTAGCGCGGGAAAGCTTGGGGTCTGCCTTTAGTGCAGCCCGAAACTGCTGCTCCGCCATTTCAAATTCGCCGGTGCTCTGGTAGACCAGCGCAAAGGCCTCGGCGACCTCGGCGTTGTCAGCATCAATCTCCTGCGCAAGCTCCAGATTGCGCTTGGCATTTTCCCAGTCGCCTACCCCAATGTACTGTCGCGCTAAAGCAACGCGCTTATCTAAAGTGGCATCGGGGTCGGAGGTACGCTGAGTGCCGCCGCTGATTTCAGTTACGCAACCTGCCAACACACAAAGGACGCCGGCCATGGCCCATAACGTGCGCCCGGTAATCTTGCCTTTCACTGTGGACTGGGCGCAACGGGCTTGGCCGCAGGATATCCTGCGACGGTTTTCGGATTGATTCGCCACCACTAACAGGGTCATTGGCCGCTTCTCTTGAGGCTCAGTCTGATTGCAACAGGCTCTGTGCGTCGCGTCCAGCCCTGTGACGCGCCGAGCGGCGAGTGCGATCGACCACCTCACCGACCAACTGACCACAGGCCGCATCGATATCATCCCCGCGTGTTGTCCGTACCGTCACCACAAAACCGGCATCGATCAGCACCTGCCAGAATCGACTTACGGCATTCCCACTGGGACGCTGGTAACCCGAGTCGGGAAAATCGTTAAAGGGTATTAAATTGATCTTACAGGGATAGCCCTTGAGCAGCGCGGCTAGCTCTCTCGCCTGCGCCACGCTGTCGTTAACCCCCGCCAACAGCGTGTATTCAATGGTCACCACCCGCTTCTTGTCGGGCTGGGCGTCGATATAGGCGCGCGCGGACTGCAGTAGTCTCGCAATCGGATATTTGCGATTAATCGGGACAATCTCATTGCGCAACGCATCATTGGGCGCGTGCAGTGAGACTGCCAGACTGACGTCGGCCCAGTCGGCCAGCCGGTCCAGATTCGGTACCACTCCGGAGGTAGATAGCGTCACTTTGCGCTTAGACAAACCGTAGGCGAGGTCATCACACATAAGATTCATCGCTGCCACTACATTGTCAAAGTTAAGCAGTGGCTCACCCATCCCCATCATGACGACATTGGTGACGACTCGACCTTTGCCCGACTGCCAGCCGTCGTAGGAATTAATCGCCAGCCAGACCTGCCCGATGATTTCTGCCGCCGTTAGGTCACGCTGGAAACCCTGCTTACCGGTGGAACAAAAAGTGCAATCGAGACTGCAGCCCACCTGCGAGGATACGCACAGGGTCGCCCGATCTCCCTCGGGAATGAGCACCGCTTCCACGAGACTGCCTCCCTCCACCGCGATGGCCCATTTTCGGGTTCCGTCGGCAGAATCCTGCTGCTCGGCAATGACAGGGGGCGTTATCTCAGCGATCTCGCCCAATTTCTCACGCAGGGACTGACTCAAATCCGTCATGTCCGAGAAATCCCTGACGCCGCGGTGATGTATCCATTTCATGACCTGTTGGGCACGAAACCGCTTTTCGCCGAGGTCTGAAAAAAAGGCTTCTAGCTGGACCCGGGTTAACCCAAGGAGGTTGACCCGAGCCGCTGGAACGGCAGTGGCGATTAGCTGTTGGGGGGCCGTCATCGCTTCACCGCCCGCTGAAATTCAGCGTGAGCAAATCTCGCTGGAGGCAAAGAAATAGGCGATCTCTCTCTCAGCCGAGGCGGGAGAATCCGATCCGTGTACCGCGTTAGCGTCGATGGACTGCGCGAAGTCTGCCCTGATCGTGCCGGGGGCCGCTTCCTGGGGGTTGGTAGCGCCCATGAGCTCTCGGTTAAGCGCGATGGCGTTTTCGCCCTCAAGCACCTGAACAACAACGGGGCCCGAAGTCATGAAAGCAACCAAGTCGGCATAGAAGGGACGTTCTTTGTGCTCGGCATAAAAGCCGCCGGCCAGCGTGTCGGAAAGGTGGACCAATTTAGCCGCAACCACGGTCAAACCCGCGGCTTCAAATCGGCCGATGATTTGCCCAATCACATTCTTACCCACCGCGTCCGGCTTGATAATTGATAAGGTGCGCTCTACCGCCATGTTGGTCTCCACTGTCTCTCTATTACGGGCGGACGCCCTGTCCGCGGGCGCGGAGTATACGGGCTTTGCCCATCAGTGTCATGGCAACAATACCGGCCGCAGCTGCGACTTCAGTGCCTCTCTGAGGCGTGATTGATGGTGTAACGAGGAATCTCAACAACCAGCGCTTCCTCGCCCACTTTGGCCTGACAGGAGAGGCGCGACTCGGGTTCCAGGCCCCAAGCCTTGTCCAGGTAGTCTTCCTCGAGCTCGTCCGCCTCCTCCAAAGACAAAAAGCCCTCCCGAACAATCACATGGCAAGTGGTGCAGGCACAGGACATTTCGCAGGCATGTTCGATGTCGATGTCATTGCGTAACAGCGCCTCGCAAATACTCTCACCGACTTCTGCCTCAACCACTGCGCCGTCCGGGCAAATCTCGTGGTGGGGTAGCACAACAATTTCGGTCATGGTTCGCCTCGTTTCTCAGCTCTGATCGGCATCGAGGGCATTAACTGAGACTCCCGTCAGCGCTTGTTGAATACTGCGATCCATGCGGCGCGCGGCGAAGTCCTCACTGGCGCGACCGAGGCTCTCAGTCTTCTCGCGAATCTTCTGCGGGTCATCATCCGTCAAAACCTCCTCTAGCGCCCGCATATCGTTCTCCAGATGCTGCGTTTCCTCGGCTGACAGCAGGTCGGCGTCCTGCCTCATCGCCGCTTCGAGCCCCGCCAGCAGCGCCTCCGCTTCGACACGCGCCTCAGTCAGCTGTCGGGCGATCATATCCTCAGCGGCGAACTCGTAACTCGCTTTTAGCATCTGGGTAATTTGCGTCTCGTCGAGACCAAATGCCGGCTTGACCACCACGTCGCTCCTGGCTCCGGTCAGCTGCTCGACAGCCGATACCTCTAAAATGCCATCGGCATCCACTCTGAAGGTGACTTCAATTCGCGCCGCACCCGCCACCATAGGCGGAATACCCGTGAGCTCGAATCGCGCAAGAGATCGGCAATCCTCGACACGCTCCCGCTCGCCCTGAAGCACGTGGACAACCAGTCCGGTCTGCCCGTCTCGAGCCGTGGTGAATTCCTGCGCGCGCGCCACCGGAATGGTGCTGTTGCGTTCGATGATTTTCTCGACCAAGCCGCCGAAGGTCTCGAGCCCCAGTGACAGTGGGATCACATCCAGCAGAAGCGCCTCACCGTCACCGCGATTTCCCACCAAGATATCAGCCTGCTTTGCCGCACCCATGGCCACCACCTGATCCGGGTCCAAGGTGCATAACGGCTCTTGATCGAAACACGCAGCAACCGCGGTGCGAACCCCCGGCATTCGGGTCGAGCCACCCACTAACACCACTCTGTCCACCCTTGCCACCCCGGCATCGGCCAGCGCCACACGACACGCCGCAAGGGTACGATCGATCAAATTAGCAACCAGCTCCTCAAAGGTCTGCCGCGACAAATTCAGCTCATCAGACGCGATATCCAGCGCGCGGGTGTCAAACGTGACGACTCGCTCGACGCTGAGCGTTTCCTTGGCGCGACGAGCCAACTCGAGCAAGGACCGTCGTTGTACCGCTGTGGGCTCACTCAATCCCAGCTCTGCCAGCCAATAATCCGTAATTGCGCGGTCAAAATCATCACCGCCCAGCGCGCTATCACCGCCGGTAGCCAACACCTCGAACAGACCCTCACGCATCCGCAAAATCGAGATATCAAAAGTTCCGCCTCCGAGGTCGTAAACCGCCAGCAGCGAGGCTTCCTCTGCATCAGCGTCGAGCCCGTATGCCACGGCCGCTGCGGTGGGTTCATTAAGGAGTCTGAGCACCTTGATGCCCGCCAGCTCCGCGGCCTGCCGGGTTGCCTGACGCTGTGCATCATCGAAATAAGCGGGGACAGTAATAACCGCGCCAGCAATAGCGCCGTCCAGTTTTTGCTCGGCGCGGCATCTCAGCGCGTTTAGAATCGCGGATGACACCTCCACCGGTGTCTTCTCCCCCGCCGCAGTTGCATAGGCCAAGGCACCCTCGTTGGTGAGGGTGACGTAGGGGTCATCAGAAAATTCTTCCCGCGCTCGACCCAACAACCGTTTGGCCGAGGCGACGGTGTTGGCGGGCTCAGTCAGAGAAAAAGCCTCGGCACCGTGCCCGACCAGGGTCTTGTCAGCCCCGAAATAAACCACCGAAGGCAGCGCTGCGCGGCCCGCCTCGTCGCGCAGAACGCACACCTCATTACCGTCAAAGTGTGCTACCAGGCTATTGGTGGTACCCAGATCAATCCCCAGTGCAATTTGCCGGGGGCGATGCGCGCTCGTCGGTTCTCCCGGCTCACTGATTTGCAACAAAACCATGGTCAGGCCGCCCGGGGACGCGCTGCGTCACGTAATTTGGCGAGGTAACACATCTCCTGCCAATGGCGCGCCGCGTCCTCAAACCGCTCACTTTCGGCAGCACTGGCAAAGGCGTCTCTGGCGGCGCCATAGTGCTCGCCAATCTCTGACACCAGTGCGTCATGCGCAGCCGGGTCGTCTGCGTCCGAAGACTCCAGTCGCTCCCGCAGTTCGATTTGCGTCATTAGAAACGCTGCGCCAACCCCTTCCCTCTCGGCTTGCTTCAAATCCACACCCGCCCGTTTGAGCACATATTCGGCGCGCGCCACCTCGTCCGACAAAGTCCTAAAGCCGCTGTTGATGTCAGCACAGAGCTGCGCTGCCAAGCGCTGCTCGACCTGTGGTTTACCGGCAAAACGATCGGGATGAAACTGTGACAGTAGGGAGTGGTAGGCGCGCTCAAGCGCCGCGTTATCTAGTTGAAACCCGGGTTCTATTTGAAATAACACGAAGTAATCGCGGGCAGACGCACCCGTTAGCGGTTCCAAGATCAGACCGTGAAGCTTTCGCCGCAGCCGCACTCCCCGGCAACATTGGGATTGCGAAATTCCAACCCCTCGTTCAGTCCCTCGCGGGCAAAATCGACTACCGTGCCGTCGAGATACACCAGACTTTTGGGGTCAACGAAGACGGTTACGCCATCGGTCTCGAAGGCGGCATCCTCGGGTTCGGGTTGATCAACAAACTCCAGAACGTAAGCCAGCCCCGAGCACCCTGAGGTTTTGACACCAATACGGATACCCTCGCCCCTGCCTCGACTGGCCAACTGTCGGCCCACGTGCTGGGCGGCTTCCGATGTCAGGCTAATTGCCACTCAAGCGCCCTTTTTGTCGCGATAATTTTTGACCGCGGCCTTGATGGCGTCCTCGGCCAGAACAGAACAGTGAATCTTGACCGGCGGCAGGGATAATTCCTGAGCAATCTCCGTATTTTTGATCGCTGCGGCCTCATCAAGATTTTTGCCCTTGACCCACTCAGTCAGCAACGAGCTGGAGGCGATGGCTGAGCCACAACCGTAGGTTTTGAATTTGGCGTCCTCGATGATGCCGTCCTCGCTGACGCGGATTTGTAGCCGCATCACATCGCCACAGGCCGGCGCGCCCACCATCCCGGTGCCAACGCTGTCGTCGGCCTCGTCGAGCTTGCCTACGTTGCGCGGATTTTCGTAGTGATCAATCACTTTTTCGCTATATGCCATGATGCTCTCCCGGAAACTTATCGAGGCGCCTTAGTGCGCCGCCCACTCAATCGTGTTCAGATCAACGCCATCCTGGTACATGTCCCAGAGCGGCGACAGCTCTCGCAACTTTTCTACCGCATGCCGAACACATTGCGCGGCATGATCAACCTCACCCTCTGTGGTGAAACGACCAAAACTGAAGCGCAGCGAACTGTGCGCAAGTTCGTCGTTCAATCCCAGCGCCCGGAGCACATAAGACGGCTCCAGACTCGCGGATGTGCAGGCGGAACCACTGGAAATCGCCAGGTCACGTAGTGACATGATCAGTGACTCGCCCTCCACAAAAGCAAAGCTCACGTTCAGCGCACCGGGCAAGCGTGCGCTTCGATCACCGTTGATGTGGACTTCGGGAATATCGCTGATGGCATTCCAAAACCGCTCTCTCAGAGCGAGCAGGCGCTCCCCCTCTTCAGCCATTTCTTCCCGGGCTATACGCGCGGCTTCTCCGAACCCTACCAATTGATGGGTTGCGAGGGTGCCGGAGCGCATTCCCCGCTCGTGACCACCACCATGCATTTGCGCCTCCAAGCGGACGCGGGGCTTGCGGCGAACATATAACGCGCCGATGCCTTTAGGGCCGTACATCTTGTGTGCTGACATCGACAACAGATCGACCTTCATCTGCTCCATGTCTAGCGGCACCTTGCCCGCTCCCTGTGCGGCATCAACGTGCAATAAAACGCCCGCTGCGCGGCAGACTTCACCAATCCCCGCCACGTCGTTGACCACACCAATCTCATTATTGGCGTGCATCACACTCACCAAAATGGTGTCCTCCCGCAGCACACCCTGAATCATCGCAGGGGTGGTCAGGCCATTCTCATCGGGGTCGAGATAAGTGATGTCATAACCCTCCCGCTCGAGTTGTCGGCAGGTATCGAGTACCGCCTTGTGCTCAATCTTGGAGGTGACAATGTGCTTACCTTTCTTGTGGTAGAAGTGTGCAACGCCTTTGATGGCAAGGTTGTCCGATTCAGTTGCGCCCGAGGTCCACACAATTTCCCGGGGGTCTGCGTTGATCAGCTCGGCAACCTGATTGCGCGCGTTTTCGACCGCCTCTTCCGCTTTCCAGCCAAATACGTGGGAACGAGAGGCGGGGTTACCGAACACACCCTCGGTGGACAGGCACTGCATCATCGCAGTCGCCACCCTCGGATCGACGGGTGTCGTCGACAGGTAGTCGAGGTAAATGGGTGTCTGTACTGTAACCGGTGCATTCATCGTCGTTTGTTCTCACTCAGCGCTGACATCTAATGGCAGCATTACTTCAAGGACAGTGTCTGGAGCATGCCGTCTGCGCTCACACTGCGATTGCGCGGATCGCGTTTTTCCATGAGGTCCCCCAGACTGATGTGGCTGAGAAACTCATGAATCTGACCCGAAAGATCCTCCCAGAGGTGGTGGGTCAGGCAGGTTTCACCCTGGTGGCAATTTCCCTTTCCCTGACAGTTGGTGACGTCCACCGACTCATCAACGGCGTCAATAATCTGCGCAACGTAAATCTCTGTGCGGCTTCTCGCCAGACGATAGCCGCCTCCCGGGCCACGGGCGCTGACCACCAACTTGCCCCGCCGCAACTTGGCGAATAATTGCTCCAGATAGGACAGAGAGATCTCTTGTCTTCCAGAAATATCCGCCAATGACACCGGCCGGCTACCCCCATTGATAGCCAAGTCCAGCATCGCCGTGACGGCATAGCGGCCGCGCGTCGTCAGTTTCATGGTTGCGATTGTGCTATTCCCGACTATTTTAGTCAAGAATTAGCCAAAGTGGGACTAATTCGGATTCCGTCGCGCCGCTTTTTGCGCCTCGGTGAGAATGCCACGGAGAATATTGAGCTCCATTTCATCGAGGCGCACCCGGTTGAAAAGCCGATTGAGTCTCGGCATCAGTTGACGCGGCGCTTCCGGATTAAGAAACCCAATCTCAACGAGCGTCGCCTCCAGATGGGTGTAAAAACGGGCCATATCTTCGCTGCTGGAAAACGGCGTATCCCAATCGGCGTCCTCCGGCAGGCCGACTTTATCTCCCAACGCCATCATACGTAACTCATAGGTGACAATCTGCACGGCCATCGCGAGATTGAGACTCGGATAGGCCTCATGGGTGGGGATGTGACAGTGGAGATTGCAGCGCTGTAGCTCCTCGTTGAGCAGGCCTCGATCCTCTCTCCCAAATAGAATGGCGACCCGCTCGCGAACGGACTGGCTGGCAATTCGTTCAGCGCAGCCGCGGGCATCCTGCAAGGGCCAGGGGATACGTCGATCACGCGCGCTGGTACCGACCACAAACTGGCAGTGGGCAATAGCTTCGTCGAGGGTGTCCACCACCCGCGCTGCCTCGAGCACGTCAAGCGCGGACGCCGCGCGCCAGGTCGCCTCAGGTGCGGGGTATTCCAGCGGTGCCACCAACGTCAACCGGCTCAATCCCATGTTTTTCATCGCCCGCGCGACGCCGCCAATATTGCCGCTATGGGTGGTGTGAACCAGAACGATTTCTATATTGTCGGGATTCATACTGACCTTGCTCGCAACGGTCGGGTTTTTGTCGCAATGACGTCGCGGGGAAATATTGTCGCGGCCGGCAGTTTACCAGAGACGTATCGAGTTGCCGTGACCCCTGCTATGATGCGCCGCCCGCAGATTGAGGTAGCAGATGGAACCCACCGCATCCATGGCATTGCGCGCCGCTCGCAAGGCGGGCGATCTGATTGTGCGCGCCTCGGACGATATGGACCGCATTGGCTATCGCGCCAAGGCGGCGGCCGACTATGTCACGGAGGTTGACCTGGCGGCAGAGAAAGAAATTCTTTATCACCTCAGTAAAACTTATCCCGATCACGCCTTTCACTGCGAGGAGAGTGGCCTCTCGGGCAACGCGGAATCGGAATACATCTGGGTGATAGATCCACTGGACGGCACCAGTAATTTTTTACGCGGCATTCCTCACTTTGCCGTCAGCATCGCCTGCCTACATCGCGGCAAGATAGAGCACGCGGTGGTCTATGACCCGATCCGCCGCGAAGAGTTTATTGCGTCGCGAGGTCGCGGCGCACAGCTGAACGGGCATCGCATTCGCGTGGGGGACCGGCAGGACCCTGCAGAGGCGCTGTTTGGCACTGGCATCCCCTTTCTCGGTCACTGCGACGAGCACCTGGAGTGGTACACCGCGTCACTTGCGGCCGTGACAGGTCATTCCATGGGCGTGCGCAGAGCGGGCGCCGCCTCCCTTGACCTGGCTTATGTGGCAGCTGGACGGCTCGATGGGTTTTGGGAAATGGGTCTGAATCCCTGGGATATCGCCGCGGGCGCCTTATTGGTGAAGGAAGCGGGCGGCCTGATCACCGATCTGGCGGGAGGCGAGGACTGGTACGACAGCGGTAATATCGTCTGCGGAAACAGAAAACTACTGCGGCAAATGCTGGCGTGGGTGAGGTGGACCGGGCCGTGAATCCATCGCTCCATGACGATGGCAAGACCTAGGGCAACAACCCTTCCTGATCGGCACCCTCTTTCTCCGGCACCATCACGTCATCTTTACTGACATCGAGTTGTAGTAACGTCGTCGCAGACACGTAGATGGAGGAATAGGTTCCTACCGCGACACCCACCAATAGCGCAATTGCAAAACCAAAAATCATCTCGCCGCCAAAAACAGCCAGCGCCACCAACACCAATAAAGTCGTTAACGACGTCACCAGTGTTCTGCCCAGCGTCTCGGTGAGAGAAATGTCAATCACCTCAGAGGGCGACGCGCGACGCACCTTACGCAGATTCTCGCGAATCCGATCGGACACCACGATGGTGTCATTGAGCGAATAACCCACGACGGCCAACAGCGCCGCCAGCACCGTCAGATCGAACTCCAAACCGGTGAGCGAGAAAAACCCCAGCGTAAAAATCACATCATGTGCCAAGGCGATAACCGCACCCAGTGCAAACTTAATCTGAAAACGAAACGCGACATACAGCATGACCAGACCCAGCGCAGTAAGCATGGCAATGCCACCGTCATCGCGCAGCTCGTCGCCCACCTGCGGTCCGACAAACTCAATGCGCCGTAATTCAATATCCATGTCGGTAGCGGAGCGCAACTTGTCCACCATAATCGCGCCTTGTTGGTCAGAATACCCGTCAGGCAACCGCACCAATACGTCTCGATCAGTGCCGAAACTCACCACAATCGCACCGTCGTATCCCTCTCGATCGAGGGTAGAACGGATGCCGCCCAGATCCGCGGTGTCACTGTAGGCCACCTCTACCAATGTGCCGCCAGTGAAATCCAGACCCCAGTTCAGCTGATTGATCGAGAGGGAGACAATGGCGGTCAGCATAGCGGCCGCGGAGAACGCCACCGCTACCCAGCGCCAGCGCATAAAAGGGATGACATTCATTTTGCTGTCTCCGATAACCCGCCCGCAGGGCGACCAAACCCCCCAATCGATAAGGCGCGAACACGCCGCCCGCCGTAAACGGCGTTAACCAGCGCACGGGTGCCCATGATGGCGGAGAACATCGAGGTCACAATCCCCACCGAGAGCGTCACAGCGAAACCCTTAATGGGACCCGTACCGATCGCGTACAAAATAATGGCAACAATCAGGGTCGTAATGTTCGCATCCAGAATGGTCACCAGCGCCCGGTCGAAACCATTATTGATTGCGGTCTGGGGCGGCGCGCCTTGATTGATCTCTTCTCTGATGCGGGCGAAGATGAGCACGTTGGCATCGACCGCCATCCCCACCGTCAGCACGATACCCGCGATGCCAGGCAAGGTGAGCGTCGCGCCCAGCAAAGACATAATCCCCACCAGCAACACAAGGTTTGCGGACAACGCCACAACGGCCGCCACCCCGAACGCCCGGTAGTACGCCACCATAAATAGCACCACCAGCGCCAGTCCGAC
>JAYPXQ010000008.1:38533-50511 GCA_038135595.1 Halieaceae bacterium | reverse complement strand
GCGTGGACTCGGCGTCCAGCTGCTTCAGGTATGCAATGACGCCCCCAACATTGGTTCCCATTTTTGGATCGGCCGAAAGCGTGGGTGTGATGAGCCAAGACTTCTTGTCGCCCGTCTCGACCTTTCTTTTTCCGGCGGCAGTGTGTGCCTCGTGAGTATCTGTACTGGAATCCAGTGATCCCTTGGGTGCCTGGGCTGTGACCGCAGACGACATTACAGTTGATGCGAGCACCATCACCCCCACCACAGAGGACATTTTGTGGAGGGTTTTCAGATTGAAACAGTCCCTGAAAAGTTACCGCGTTCTTCGAGGCTAGAGAGCTAACGAAGCTGAGCAATTGGGTATTGAAATCAAACCTTTTGCATTCGCGCCGGGCATTTACTGCACTTTGCCGACGTCCACTGCCATTTTAACAGGAGCCCAGTAGATAATTCGTGTGCCGCACGTGACAATCAGAGGGGGCCTACAGGCTTCTAGAGGAAAAAAAGCGGTGTCTCAGGCGCCTGAATTCCAAAGGTCGTCGCCCTTACTTGGGGCCGCAACGCTGGCGTCAGTTATGAAGCGCTAGAAGCTAATTTTGTCGGCTGCAGCCCGATTCCTGCGTTTTTGATGCCTCAGGTAGCGACGGGTGGTGTCAGCACTGGCATGGCCGGCCATATCGGCTGCTGTGGCTAAATCTTCACCATTATCAAGAAGATACGTTAGAAAACTCCGTCGCAAGTCATGCGGAGAGGCCTTGTCGAGCCCCGCCTGTTTTACCCGTCTGGTCACAATGTCGTAGACCCCGCGCGCCGTCAGGCGCCGGTCTTCGGTAATTTGGTTCCAGCGATTAACGGGTCTGAATAACGGGCCGAATTGCAAACCCGATTCCTCGAGCCAGGTTTTAACCAGATCAATGGTTCTCGGCGGCATTTCGAGCTCACGCTCCTTATTTCCCTTACCGATTACCTTAATGGATCGATCGCTATAATTGATCTTGTTGATGTCAATCGTCACGACCTCGGCGCGGCGCGGTCCACAGCCGAATAAAATCCCCAATAAAGCCGCATCTCTAACGCCTGCCGCGCCCTCATCGTGCAGGCAATGGTCAATCAGTGCCGCGATTTCATCGACATGCAGCGCGCGTCCTACAGCCAATCTTTGCAGCTTAATCGCTCGGATTTGCTCGATCAGACTGAATTGGTGATCGCTCATTTGCTGATGGAGCATGGCCTCGCGAGCAACACCTTTGATAATCGAGAGGTACAGGTTGCGGGTATTATCAGAGAGGCCTTTTTGCTTCAGTTTTTCCATCAGGGCTAAAACTGTTGCACGATCGAGTCGATGCCAGGGAAAGGAATCGGGCGTTTGATCACACAGAACCGCGATTTGCTTCATGACGGAGCGCGCTGTTGTCCTGCTGGCTTCTGAGCCTTGCAGTGATGCGAGGTACAAGGATGCCGGATTGCTGTGCTGAAGCGGCGCATCTGTGCCCACTGTCGTCAGCCAGCTGTTAATCTCTTGGTTTGCCGTTTTTTTCTTAACGTCCACGGGAGGCCGCACCCCATAACGGTTGCTTTAACTGACGTAAATATACATTTAAGGAAGTTATAAGGCAACCTGCTCTGATGGATCAGCTCCACGCAGCGGATCACCACACCATAAAAATCCGACGCTGCTGCCCGTTTCCCGGGTAGCCCTAGGCTACTAGAAAAAAGATTTCGGCGCGCCTGAATCGCCGGACACTCGGCGTACGACGGACGCCTGGTCTAAGAATGGCGTGCTCGCCGGCCTAGGCTTCATCCGTCTGTCCGCAGAAAGTGCCTTCGAGTTTACGGGAATTCCTTGAGAAGACGGGATACCTACCAGAAAAAGCGCGAAAAAGATAAGAATAGCGGAGCAGCCCGACTCCTTTGGGAAATTATAGGGCCGGGGCACAGTGACCTGTTGCGACGTTGCTGGCAAACTCTAGTCTGAAACCCATATAGGCAAGCCCATTAAATATAACGTTATTCTATATTAGAATAACCGTCGATATTCGCGCACTAACAAGCCTACGGAGCACGCAGTGTCAGAGGTACATGTTCAGCACTTTTTTGATCCGATCACTTCGACACTGACCTATGTTGCCAGCGATCCTGAGTCAGGATCCTGCGCGGTAATCGATCCGGTTCTTGACCTCGACTACGCATCGGGCACCCTCAGTACTCACTCCGCAGATCAAGTGATCACCTATATTCAAGAATCGGGTCTAAGCCTCGAGCTGATACTGGAGACGCATATCCACGCAGATCATTTGTCGAGCGCGCCTTACCTTCAGCAGCGCCTAGGCGGCCGCATTTGCATTGGGTCACGTATCACCACTATCCAGTCCACTTTTGCTGAGATATTTGATGAAGATGAGCACTTCTCCAGAGACGGCAGTCAATTTGATGTGGTTCTCGAGGATGGTGACCAATTTGTGGTGGGCAAACTCACAGGTGATGCGCTTCACGTGCCGGGACACACCCCTGCCTGCATGGCCTACCGCATTGGCGATGCACTGTTCGTCGGTGACACGCTTTTCATGCCCGATGCCGGCACAGCGAGATGCGACTTTCCAGGGGGCGATGCCAGGGCGCTATACGAATCCTGCCATAAGTTACTGACGCTTCCAGACGCCACGCGGGTCTATGTCTGCCACGACTATCAGCCTGAGGGGCGACCCCTCGCCTTCGTCTCGACCGTTGGCCAGCAGCGCCGAGATAACATTCATGTGGGTGGCAGTATTGCAGCAGAGGAATTTGTGGCGATGCGCGAGGCGAGAGATGCCACGCTAGGCATGCCAACGCTCATCCTTCCGTCACTGCAGACCAATATGCGCGCGGGTCACTTGCCACCCAGCAATGCTAACGGGCGACTATTCTTACGAGTGCCCATCAATGCTTTTAGTGGGGCCGATATGCGCCCTCTCGCCGAAAAAAATGAGCAATCCAAGGGGGAATAATGACTGACCAGAGATACGATGTGGTGATAGTCGGCGCAGGCGCCGCGGGCATCGCAACTGCAGCCAGCCTAAAGAAACGACAGCCAACGCTCTCCATCGCACTGATCGATCCGGCCGAGACGCATTTTTACCAACCGGGCTGGACCATGGTTGGTGCTGGGATTTTTAATCCCCCCGCCACGTCCCGAGCAATGGCATCAGTCATTCCTGCCGGCACGACTTGGATAAAACAGTCCGTGCTGGAGTTTGATCCCCACGCAAACTGGGTGAACCTCAACAACGGAATGCAAATTCATTACGAGCAACTCGTAGTGGCACCTGGCTTGACCCTGAACTGGGCGGGTGTTGAAGGGCTCGAGGAAAATCTGGGGCGTAACGGTGTTACCTCCAACTACGCCTACGATACCGCGCCCTACACTTGGGAGCTGGTTCAAAACCTAAAACGAGGTCGCGCATTGTTCACACAGCCGCCCATGCCGATTAAGTGTGCGGGTGCACCGCAAAAAGCAATGTATCTTTCAGCAGACCAATGGCGACGCACAGGTGTTTTAGGTGACATTCAAATTGACTTTTGCACGGCGACACCCGGTCTTTTTGGTGTGGCCGAGTATGTCCCGGCGCTAATGGAGTACGTCGAGCGCTATGGCGCCCAGTTAAACTTCCAAACCAATCTAAAACGCATAGACGGCGAGCAGAAAATAGCTGTTTTCAGCACCCCTGAGGGAGATATCGAGAAGTCGTTTGACATGATTCATGTCTGCCCTCCTCAATGCGCCCCGGATTTTATCAAGCGCTCTCCGCTATCTGATGACGCCGGTTGGGTCGATGTCGACCAGGAAACACTGCGACACAAGCGTTTCGACAACGTTTTCTCCTGCGGAGATGTGATGAATGCCCCCAATGCAAAGACCGCGGCGGCGGCGCGTGCCCAAGCCCCTGTGGTTGCCGAAAACCTCCTCGCGTACCGCGCGGGCAAGGCCGCCCGCTTGGGATATAACGGCTACGGGTCATGCCCGCTCACCGTGGAGCGAGGAAAGATTGTTCTTGCTGAGTTTGGCTATGGCGGCAAGTTACTGCCCTCTTTTCCAAAGGCCATATTGAATGGCTTGCGCCCTACCCGCCTTGCCTGGCATCTCAAAGCGGATTTGCTACCCCAGATCTATTGGCATGCCATGCTCAAAGGACGCGAATGGATGATCAAAAACGACGTCAAGGCGTAGTTTATTTAAGACACCATGCAGTACTTATCGAAATGGTTCCCCGCGGTTAGTTGGTTGAGGCACTACTCGCGCGCGAATTTTGTTAACGACAGTCTGGCGGCGGTCATTGTCACTATCATGCTGATTCCGCAGTCACTGGCCTACGCCTTGCTGGCGGGGCTACCTGCTGAAATGGGCTTGTACGCATCGATATTCCCGCTGATCGCTTACGCTCTTTTTGGCAGCAGTCGGACCTTGTCGGTCGGACCGGTGGCGGTAGCCTCACTGATGACAGCTTCCGCGATTGGATCAGTCACTGCGTCAGGCGCGGTGGATTATGTGACTGCCGCTACGACCCTGGCATTGCTCGGTGGATTGATGTTGATCGCTTTGGGCATTTTCAAATTTGGGTTTGTCGCCAATTTTTTGTCTCACCCCGTAGTGTCAGGTTTCATTACCGCATCGGGGGTGATTATTGCATTGGGCCAGATCGGTCCATTGGTGGGGATGTCACTTCGGGGAGGCGACCTGGTATCGCTAGTGGCGACATTGAATCAGCACGTGCAGCAGGCGCATTTTTTGACTGCGATGATCGGATTTACCTCTCTTGCTTTTCTTCTGTTCGCCAGATTTTCTTTGCCTCGTATACTGGAGGTAATGGGCTGGGGGAAGCGGTCTATCAGTCTGACAACACGGTCTGCTCCCGTTTTGATGATGCTTGTCGTTATCCCACTCTCAATGTTTCTGGATTTTGAAGCCCGCTCAGTACCTATTGTCGGAGCGGTTCCCAGCGGTCTGCCGGTGTTCACTGCTCCCCTACTCAATTGGAGTCTAATAACCGAGCTGGCGATGCCCGCTTTTTTGATCGCGTTGATTGGTTTTGTCGAGTCAGTGTCGGTTGGCAAAACCCTGGGAGCGAAGAAAAGAGAACGCATTAACGCCAATCAAGAATTGGTGGCGCTGGGTGCCGCCAACACGGCCGCGGCGATATCGGGTGGTTTTCCAGTCACCGGCGGGTTCTCGCGTTCAGCTGTTAATTTTGATGCCGGAGCCGATACGCAAATGGCGTCGATATTGACCGCCGCAGGCATTGGAATCGCAACGCTGTTTCTTACACCGATCCTACATTTTTTACCCAAAGCGGCATTGGCGGCCACCATCATCGTTGCTGTTCTCAGCATCATCGATTGGAAGATACTCCAACAGGCTTATCGATTTTCAATCGCGGACTTCGCAGCGGTATCCTTAACTATTGTCATCACGCTGGCCGTTGGTGTGGAACTGGGGGTGCTGGCAGGGGTTGGTGTCAGTTTGGGCCTTTACCTCTATCAAACGAGTAAACCGCATTTCGCAATCGTCGGCCAAGTCGGCACATCAGAACATTACCGCAACATTGAGCGCCATGAAGTCGTCACCCATGCAGAGATTCTCTCCATTCGAGTCGACGAATCACTGTATTTTGCCAATGCCAGCTACTTGGAAGAAATCGTATTCGATCAAGTATCACAAAAACCGTTGCTGTCGGATGTCATTCTGATGTGTCCAGCGGTGAACATCGTGGATATGAGTGCGCTTGACGCGCTCAACGAAATCAATGATCGACTCAGAGATCTAAACATCAAGCTTCATTTGAGCGAAGTGAAAGGGCCGGTAATGGATACCCTTCAGCGCAGCGACTTTTTAGAAAAGCTCACCGGCGACGTGTTTTTGTCACATCATACTGCCGTCAGTGAAGTTCGCTCAAAACTTCTCTCTCGGTAACCGCTATAGAAAGCGTTGATCCTGTTCTGTTTTCATTATCCGTTTGACGGAGCGATCCAGAACATGCGCCGCCGCAAGACCCAATTTCTCCTGCCAACTGCGTCTCGCGCGGTAGCGCACCTCGACCAGATCTCGATCAATCGACTTTTCCATGAGGTAGCTGTCCGATGTGCAAAGACGGTCTACCAAGCGCTTTTCAAGGGCTCTCTGGCCAAACCAATACTCACCTGTGCTCACCTCTTCGATGCTGACGACTTCACGATGTTCAGCAACGAATTGTTTAAATAGCTCGTGCACATCGTCGATGTCTGACTGAAATTTTTCGCGTGCCTTTTCGGTGTTTTCTCCGAATACGGTGAGCGTTCTTTTGTATTCCCCCGCGGTGTGTAGTTCAAAGTCGATATCATTTTTCTTAAGCAAGCGGTGAAAATTGGGTAACTGAGCCACCACGCCGATGGAGCCGATAATTGCGAAGGGAGCCGCGATGATAATGTCGGCGACGCACGCCATCATGTAGCCACCACTTGCCGCTACTTTGTCCACCGACACGGTTAACGGGATGCCCGCTTCTTTCACGCGCAACAGCTGACTCGCCGCTAACCCGTAGCCATGCACCACCCCGCCGCCACTTTCGACCCTGACGAGAACCTCATCGGCGCTCTTTGCTAGCGGCAAGATGGCGGAAATTTCTTCTCTCAGCTGCTCAACCTGGCTGGCTTGCATATCGCCGTCAAAGTCGAGAACAAATGTTCTGGGCCGACCTGACTCGTCAGTTCCGTTTGATTCCGTTTTCGCAGCATTCTTTGCTTCTTTTTTCTTTTGTTTGTCAGCCCGTTTTTTTTCTTTCATTCTCGCCTTAGTGGCAAAGGGCTCCTCAACCACAGCTCGAATGGGCTCGTGTTGTTCCTCATATCGGTCATTAAGTAGTCGTGCCTCTACGGTGCCATCATCGCTCCCATCTCGCCGCCGCTGCGATATGGCGAAGACGCCCGCTACTGCAATCAGGAATACGCCTAAAAGAATCACCGCTTGAAGAAGAAATTCAATGATTTCTATAAAAAATTCCATGGGCACTTTTCCTATCGACTGTTAATGAAATGAGAGATTAGTTGCCCAGAAATGGACGTCATTGGAGGTGTCGGCGGCAGGGCATTGGCATCGAACCAGTCCGCGTCCTCGATCTCCTGCTCGTTAAGCGTGAGATCTCCTGAAACCCAATCCGCAAAAAAACCGAGCATCACTTGACTGGGGAAAGGCCAAGGCTGGGAAGAAAAATAGCGGACATGACGAACCTCTATGCCGACCTCCTCTCTAACCTCTCGCACAACCGCTTGCTCACAGCTCTCTCCGGGTTCCATAAAGCCGGCGAGTGTGCTGTAAAAGCGTTTTTGAAAGCCAGCGGCGGCTGCCAGTAGTAACCGATCTCCTTTGGTCACCAATACAATCACGCAAGGCGACACACGGGGATAAACCCTGAATTCGCATGCATTGCACAAGACAGCGCGACCGCCCTCTGTCAAAGCGGTGTCTGATCCACATTGACCGCAGTACCGGTGAGTGCGAGTCCAATGGAGCAACTGATAGGCCCGGCCGTGAGCGTGAAAGAGGTTGTCGTCAACCCTGCCCAAGAGGCTGTACAGATTACTTGCAATCTGCTCTGTTTGATTCACTTGGCTTTCAGCAATGGAGAACGCCCAGAGCCCCCTTCCCTGCCAATAACCCACTGGAACAGCTGTAAGGGCATCAAGGCCCCAGAGATCGGATGCCTGCTGAACTGTCCACGGAGACCCCGGTATGCCACGCAATGCCGTAACGGAGTTTCTGCCGGCGAATACAAGAGCCCAATCGCTGGGCTCCACCTGCTGAGGAAGTAAAGAGATATCGAGCACGATCGCTCCGAAAGCTTTAGTTGAGGCGCTAGTCTAGGAATCGAGAGCCAGTAGCACAAGAACCAAGGAGGGCGTCTTGCCGTATATCTTGGATGCGCGTTCAGGTGTACAGTTGCCCCGCGGCTGTGGCCAGAGAATGGTGCCGCCTCTCGGTGACTTTTGAGTATACCGGTGACGACCTTGGTGACAATTAGTAGACGGATATAAGAATGAACGAATCTCGACTGACGGCCCTGTGGCACAATTTTTTGGGTGAATCTCCGACCTGGTACAAACAGGCCATTATTGGCTTTTTGGTGCTGAATCCGATCGTTTTGACTGTGGGTGGGCCTGTCGTCGCAGGGTGGGCATTGATTGCGGAGTTCATCTTTACTTTGGCCCTGGCACTACGCTGTTACCCGCTTCAGCCCGGCGGATTGTTAGCCATCGAGGGTATCTTGCTGGGGCTCGCGGAGCCACACAGTGTTTATCACGAGGCCGAGGCAAATTTTGAAGTGATCCTGTTGCTGATGTTCATGGTGGCAGGCATTTACTTTATGAAAGACTTGCTACTCTTCGTCTTTACCAAAATATTGCTCAATGTGCGTTCAAAAAAGATGCTCTCTTTTTTGTTCTCTATTGTGGCGGCTTTTCTCTCGGCCTTTCTTGATGCGCTTACCGTCACTGCCGTTCTCATTGCCGTGGGCGTGGGTTTTTACGCCGTATTCCACCGCGTTTCTTCCGGCACCGTGCTTGATGACAACGCACATGACTACACGCAGGACAAAAGTCTTGATCCCTCTACCTTGGAGGATATCGAGACATTTAGAGCGTTCCTCCGCAGTCTCTTGATGCACGGTGCAGTGGGTACCGCGCTGGGAGGGGTTTGCACCCTCGTAGGCGAACCGCAAAATCTCCTGATCGCCACCGTTGCGGGTTGGGATTTCCAGCAGTTCTTTTTTTATATGGCGCCCATCACGATGCCGGTATTGGCGTGCGGCCTAATAACCTGCGTATTGCTGGAGGCCACGGGTACCTTTGGATATGGCGCCCCAATGCCCGACAAAGTGCGCCAAGTGTTGGTCGACTTCGACGCCGCGCAGCGGGCGAGCGCCACGCAGCGCTCTCAAATGAGATTGATCGTTCAGGCAATCGTAGCTGTCATTTTGGTGATCGCACTGGCTTTCCACCTGGCGGCGGTGGGATTGGTTGGTCTACTTGTGATAGTGCTGCTGACCGCATTCAACGGTATCACCGATGAGCACGACATCGGTCACGCGTTTCACGAGGCCTTGCCATTCACAGCCCTTCTGGTGGTGTTCTTCGCTATCGTCGCAGTCATCCACGAGCAGCATCTTTTCACCCCTGTGATCGAGGCGGTGCTTGCCATGTCTAGCGAAGTCAGGCCAGCCATGTTCTTCCTCGCCAACGGCCTTTTATCCGCGATCTCCGATAATGTGTTTGTGGCGACGGTGTATATTTCCGAGATTGACGCAGCGCTGAAAGCAGGAGAAATTGACCGTGCGGAGTTTGATCGGCTTGCCATAGCGATCAATACCGGAACGAATCTTCCTTCCGTCGCCACACCTAACGGCCAAGCGGCTTTCTTGTTCCTTCTCACCTCAGCGCTAGCGCCACTGATTCGGCTGTCTTACGGAAAGATGGTAATCATGGCATTGCCATACACCGTCGTGCTGACCGGAGTTGGTTTGGGCGCGGTGATCGTTAACCTCTAACTCAGTGGCGGACGGATGTCCGCCACAGCGCGCTACCTGCTCCCTGCTCGAGTTCGGCGATACGGGCGTCGTGGCGAGCCAATTCTTCTTCAGTAGCGCGAATAACGGGAGTGGGCTTTCGATTGGCGGGCAGCCTTTTGATATCGTTCGCGCCATTGGCGTTGACCGATTGGCCCGCCATCACGCTCTCTGATGACAGCCCCAGCGATGCCTGACCTCCGGTCATCGCCAGGTAGACCTCAGCAAGAATTTCCGCGTCAAGCAATGCGCCGTGTAGAGTTCGGCTGCTGTTATCTATTTCATAACGCTGACACAACGCGTCCAAATTGTTTCTCTGACCTGGGTGTTTGTGCCGGGCCATCTGCAGCGTGTCGATTACCTCGCACATGCGTCCTACCGTTTCATGGCCGTCACCAAGGCTGTGAAGCTCCGCGTCCAAAAAGCCAACATCGAAGGCCGCGTTATGGATAATCAGCTCGGCACCTTTGATAAAGTCAACGAACTCCGCCGCAATTTGCCCAAAATTTGGTTTGCCTGCTAGAAACTCCAAGGTGATGCCATGAACCTGCATAGCGCCCTCGTCAATCTCCCTCTCTGGGTGAATGTACTGATGGAAATGACGTCCCGTTATGCGTCTATTGATGAGCTCAACGCACCCAATTTCAATAATTTTATGTCCCTGTGAAACCTCTAGCCCGGTGGTTTCGGTATCCAGAACGATCTGACGTTTTTCCACCCTACCCTTCCTTAACTTTATTCATGCCCAGATTGGCCAGGGCGTCGGCGCGCTCATTATCCGGATGCCCGCTGTGACCCTTCACCCATCGCCAGTCCACGGCATGACGGGCTGTCTGCGCCTCCAGTTGCTCCCAAAGGTCCCTGTTCTTCACTGGTTTCTTGGCGGCGGTTTTCCATCCATTTGATTTCCACTTACGCAGCCATTGAGTGATGCCATCTTTGACGTAGGTGGAGTCTGTCGTTAATTCGACCTCACAGGCCTCTCGCAACGCTTGTAGCGCCTGAATTGCGGCGGTCAGTTCCATGCGATTATTGGTGGTCTCAGCTTCGCCACCAAAGATCTCACGCTCATGCTCACCTGAACGCAAAACGACCCCCCAGCCGCCTGGTCCGGGATTGCCGCTACATGCTCCATCTGTAAAGGCGATGACCCGTTTCACGACGATTTCCCAATGGGTGAGGAATCCGCTGCACGGAGTTGCCGGGGTACCGTAACGCCTCCACCGGGTTTGCCAAGGGGCATCGCGATTAATCGCGGTCGAGTCATCGCTGTAGCGGGAGCGTCAAGATAGCTCGCCACTCGCTTGCGAGCGTGAATCAGGTAGGCACCGCCGGTTGGCGCATTATGTTTAACCAGCCATTTGTCTATCTCGTCGATAAATCGACTCAGGCGGCCACGACCGCGCGGCGCCATCGTCGCCATAAAAGTCGGTTCAGAATAAGAAAAGTCCAGAAGTGACAGCCAGTCTCTCAGTTGTCGGCTACCGACTGCACGCAAGCGGCGGCGGCGGCGTGAAAACAGATGACGTGTCCAATTGCTTAACCCCCAGAGGCTGTAGGGAGAGAAGCTCAGGATAAACAAGTGCCCGTTAGGCACCAGCACTCGCTGACACTCTCGCAAAACACTATGGGGCACTGGAGACGTATCCAATGTGTGACACAAAATCAGCGCATCGATGGAGTCGGAGGCAAACGGGAGATCACTCGAGATGCCCACTGTTTGTCGCTCCGCGAGGTTGCCCAGAGCGGTGCTCGCGAGCCTGAATACGCGCTGAGTCTTTACCATCTGGCTAAAGTCTGCGCCAGTGTGGGCGCCAGTCACCAGCATTTGATAGCCAAAGACCTGTTCGAGCATCTGACTGAGCATGTGGCTCAGTTGATCGCCCAATCGTTGGCCCATCGGCGTCTCTGCATACCAGCGTGTCAACGCGGCATGGTTCGTTGATTCTTCATGATGAGGACTGGTCACAGTCATCGCTAACGGGTAGCCTCCACCGAGCGTTAATTGAATCAGGAATGTTACATGGGCTCCCTGACTATATCTCCCATCCATGCCTTCAGCGATAATTATATCTGGCTGATCCATGACGAGCGTGAGGCCTATGTGGTCGATCCGGGGGACCCGATCCCCGTGTTGGCGACTCTCGAGCAGTCCCAATTAACGCTGTCGGGCATCCTTATCACACACCATCATTATGATCACACGGGTGGTGTGGCTGAGTTGCAAAATTCAACCGGTTGCAAAACATGGGGGCCAGAAAACAGCCCAGGCGGACCCTACGATCACACACTCCATGAGGGGGCAGATGTGAACGTGCTCGGCGTGGAGTTTTCGGTATTGGCAGTTCCGGGGCATACGCTGGACCATATTGCCTTCTATTCAGCGAGTGAGGAGGTCATTTTTTGCGGTGATACGCTGTTCGTCGGGGG
>JAYPXQ010000008.1:22528-38523 GCA_038135595.1 Halieaceae bacterium | reverse complement strand
CCCTCCGCAGACGCGGGTTTTCTGTGCGCACGAATACACCCTCGCTAACCTCCACTTCGCACGATTGGTGGAACCGAGCAATCAGCGATTAGAGGCCTTTCTGGAACACTGCGAGCAGAGAAGGCGAGACAGCTTACCAACGGTACCGTCGCTGTTGGGTGCCGAGTGTGAATACAACCCTTTTCTGCGATGGGATAGCCCCGCAGTGTTAGCGACGCTGAGAGAGCAAGGCCGCCTGGAGGACGACACCTACGATGCCGTATTCACTGCGGTTCGCGAATGGAAAAATCAGGCGTAGATTGCCGGTAAGCAATTGCTGACAGCATGAAACCCGCGCCTTTGCGTCAGCAAGCGATTGCGTTATCTTTGGCCCACCTGAATTATTGGCCTGCACCCGATTGGTGCAACACGAGGAACTACGCTATGAAGTTGTTATCGATATTTTCTGTTGCTTTGTCCCTAGGTTTGTCGGGCTTTGCCTCTTCTGCCCTGGCGGCGCACCACGAGTCGGGTGAGCATGCCGTTGCGGCAGAAATGGGTGGTGCAGATACTGTCTGGGCGGCCGGCGGCAGAGCGCTAATCGCAGAGGTCGAGGGCGAAGTCATCGCCGTCAATATGGACACGCGAGAGGTTGTGGTGCGCGGCCCCGCGGGTAACTTCGTTACTTTGACGGCCCGTGAGGACGGCGTTGACCTCTCCAAAATCGCTGTAGGCGATACCATCATCGCCGATTACATCGCCTCCGTTGAAGCCGAAGTGAGAGCGCCAACTGAAGAAGAGGCTGCCAACCCTTGGGTAGTAATGGGTGAAATGGGCAACACAACAGGCGACTCTGAATTAACCGCGGCCGGCGCCGCTCGACTCGTTCGGGCCGTCTGCACGATCGAAGCGATGGATCGAAACGGTAATGTCGTTATCAAGGACGCTCGCGGCTACATGCATACTGTGGGCGGCGTGGAGCTCGCCAAGCTTGACGATGTTCGTCTCGGAGATACCGTGGTCGTGGTCTTTACGGAAGCCTTGGTACTGTCACTGAAGGAAGTTTGAGTTTTTTCTGCCGCCTTCAAAAACCCGGCCCAGTGCCGGGTTTTTTTATGAATGTACTGCCAGTGCCTGAATTGCGGGAAAGTACAGCGCGGTTCTGATTGGCACCTGTCTGTCCCAGCCGTAATTTTCCAGCAGGTCAGCATAGGTATCTAGCTGACCACCATAAGTCACCAACTCTCTTGATTGAAAGCTGTCCTCGCCCTCATTCGGTTTCGGGCTGCTGGTTTTGTAATCGATAATCCATCGCACGCCTTCGTGCTCGTCATAGAAGGTGCGGTCAATAAAATACTGGCGAACCTCGCCTGCTTCCACCCGTGCAACCTGAAGCTCGCTGTGTGCGTCGCGGTGTGCGCTTAATAGCCAGCGTCCTATTTCGCAGCCTAGGGTGTTGGCGACCAACGTTGCGCATGCGCTTTGCACATGCTCTGTCTCTGCCGGAGTGAGGTTGGCCTGAAGCGTATTAGTGCTAATCCACCCCTGGATTTCGTCAGTCATTGCAGAGGGCAATGGTGAGGGGATCGTTGTCAGGCGCTCGAGTATCCGGTGCGTGATAGTGCCCACGCTTCTCTCAGCCCTGTTTTCCTGATCGCCGTGTTCGCTAATACCTCTCGATCGAACCAAGTCCTCGCTGTCGCCGGCTACTGACTTGACCGCGGGCATGGCGAGCGCCGCTGACGCGATGCGATAGAGGGCCGGATTATGGTCAGATCCCGGGCCAACCTCACTTTTCAAGGCGCCCACTGCAGGCGCTGCCTCATGCGTTATGGGAGTGGTTGTAATTTGTTGCAGTAACGACAGTAATGATCCCGCTGGCGCCGGCCTCTCGCCTTTGCCCTCGTCAGTTTTAACAGTCCCGCTGAGAAAAACGCGCTCGCGGGCGCGAGTAATACCGACGTAAAGTAGCCTTTTTAGCTCCTCATGCTGCCTCTCTTTTTGTAACCAATTGAGATAGTTATATAGGGTTGGAGCGTTTTTCTCTTGGTCGTCAGCCGCAATCAAGAGCCCCGCTGTAGAGGTGCCGTCGTGCCAGTGCCAACGGAGTATTTCTCGAGTATTTGCCCGCGGCAGCTTTTGCAGCGCGGGTAAAAATACATAGTCGAACTCAAGACCCTTTGCCTTATGCAAAGTGAGTACTCTCACACTGCCCGAGGGCGCTGCGCTCTCTAGGGAAATGCTGTTGAGATCGTCGACGATGCGATCGGTATTGAGCCCAATCCCTGAAGCCTCCGCGCGACGCAGGGCGTCAAAAAAAAGTCTGACCCTAGGTAAATCATCGGGTAGCACAGTGATGGGTCCGCCCAGTCGTAACCAAATCTGCTCAACCCAAATAGGGAGCGCAAGTCGATCTCGCGTGCTGTTGGCCCATCGCAGGGTCGATATCAACACGGAGAGGCGGGATTGCTCATCATGAGAGAGTGCCGCCGTTTCGTCGTCACCGCACATTTCGAACAGATTGAAGGGTCTGGATTCCACCCTGCCAGCCAGTATCACAATTGATGTCAGTGAGAGCCCAGTCCAGGGGGAGCGCATCAACGCTATCGATGCAACATTATCGGCCGGATTTTCCAGCCACCGGCAGAGTGACAGCAAATCTTGTATCACGGCCTGCTCCGACAACGATTGCAGCGCGTCGCCGTCGAATGGAATGCCCCGGGCGCTCAGTGCAGAGGTTATGTCCGCAGCATGAGATCTCGCCCGAACCAAAATCGCGATCGATGAATCGGGGTCAACAACACGCAATTCCGCTACCGTCGATGCGATATGTTCTGATTCAAGCGGCCGATCGGTCTCTGCAAAGAGGGTAACTTGAACCCCTTCCTCTTGGCCTTGGCTCAAGGGGTCTCGGGTCGCGGTTGCTACAACGTGCTTTACGCTACCTTTATTCGTGTCTTCTTTTTCACCCATCAGCGCCGAAAATGCGGTGTTCACCCACGTTACGATGGCAGGGCGAGACCTGAAGTTTTGGGTGAGCGTCAGCGGTGTCAACTTCAGATTGCTCAAACCGGTGGCCTGCACGCGCATAAACAGAGCGACATCCGCATACCGGAAGCCATAAATCGACTGCATTGCATCACCAACGACAAAAAGCGTTCGGGGAGCACTGCCAGTGGCATTATGATCCGACCAGTCCCTTGTCAGGCGCCGCAGAAGCTCTGCCTGTGAGTGTGACGTGTCCTGAAACTCGTCAACCAAGATGTGCTCTATTTGATAATCGAGCCGTTGTGCTATAGCGGACGGATTGTCATCTGGGCCAAGTGCATCAGACGCCGCAAGTGAAATGTGGGTGTGGTCGACCACTCCCGCCTGTTGAAACACGAGTAACAAGTGCGCTTGAAGAACGGGCAACAAGGTCGAAATTGCGATCACAAGAGGCCAGTCCGCACTGTCACTTTGTATGCTCGGCAAATGCCGCATCTCAATAAGGAGCTCTCTGAGTTCCTCATCGCCACTGACATCAGTGAGCAGTCCGATAAAGCGGCGTTTCGTTTCGCTACCTTTCTCAAAGCCTTGACGAATCGATACCCCGCCCGGTTTGCGCCAGTCTCCTTCTGCTGTCAGCAACATAGCCGCCATGGCGCGCCAGTCATCGATAGCCTCGGCACTGACCGCCAACACTAAGGGAGGTAATTCCAGCGCTTCTCTCGCCTCGTTTAGTACTCCGCCCAACTCGACGAATTGATGCGCCAATCTCATTTTTGCGGTTGCGAGTCGCTGACACACCAGATCTGATACTGTTTTCACGAGTGTTTTCTGGGCGCCCGCAGGGTCATCGTGTTGTCCCACGTGGGGAGCCCAATCCCCTCTTCTTGCGAGGAGAGATACCAGCAATTCGCGAACCTTTACCCAGCGATTGTCGAGCTGAGTCAGTAGTAGACGCAGGGCATTTCCTACCTCACCCTGCTCCCCTGCTTGAGAGAGCAATTGGGCCACCGCAAGCTCATACAGGCCCGTCGCGTCATCAACGGGCTCGGTTACTCCCCCTACACCGCTGGCGATTGGCATTTGCCGAGTAATCTCGTGACAAAAACTATCAATGGTCCGAATGTTCAGCGTAGATTCGTCGAGCTGCCAGTCTAGCCGATCAGCGTGGGAGAGCAGTGATAATGCCAGCTCCCGCGTTGTGGCTTCGTGTGCAAAACGGATGGGGGTCGCGTTCCGCGCTTCCTCTAGTTTTTCAGCGACTCTACTCGCCATCTCGCTTGCTGCTTTTCGAGTAAAGGTAATGGCAAGGACCTGTTCGGGACGCGTTACTGTTACCAGCAGTGACAGCAGGCGTTGTGTCAGCAGTTCAGTTTTTCCAGAACCTGCCGGCGCGCTGACACAAAAACTTTGGGTCGGGTCGACTGCTAACAAACGATTTTTCTGGTCTCGAGCGCTCACTCGCTGGACTCATCTTCTAGTACGACATGCGCTGCGCGTCGCAGTTGCCCGATCCGACACGCGGATTGCAGCTCGCAGTGCTGACAGGCGCCCGGTGTTGGGTCAACGTTGGCAACGCCATCCAAGAACGCCTGCGCCAGTAATCCGAGGTCTGAGGACCACTTGGATACGAGCTTGTCCCAGTCCTCAGCCCATCCCTGGGTCTGCTTCGACAGATCTTTATCAGCTCCGGAAGTGAGACCGAGATTCTCGCCCAAAGGCACAAAATGACCGTCACGAGTGAGAGGCGCGAACGCAATGCCTTTTAAGGTGTTGTCAAGGAAGGTGTACAACGGCAATTGAGGCTCCTGGGGCCGCGGACCTATCCATCGTGATTTTCCGGGCGATGAAGATTTATAGTCGATAACTATCCCCCGACCGTCTTCGAGTCTATCGATGCGATCGGGTCTTAAGGTCAACTCAAGGCCATTCAGGTTGAGCACAGCCTCCTCTTCTAGGCTGACCGCGGTGAAAGGAATTTTCCTCTCCCGCTCTTGTTCCATCCAAACTGACACAACCTCAACACAGAACTGCCTCTCGAGGCGCCAGCAGCTCTCACCTACTCGGGCGCGCACGCTGAACCCCCGGCGCTCCGCATCCGCCTCTAATTTAGTAAATGCCGACGTGGCGGCTTGCTCGATTCGTTCTGGCAACGCCGAGGGAGCGATGCCGCGTAATTCACTCTGTGAGGAGAGTTCACGCCACAGGTGAAACATCATTTCGTGAAGCAGTATTCCTCGCTCAATCGCGGTGAAGCCGAACGCTTCAGCCCCAAGCGGACTGACTTTGATGCGATGCTTAACGAACGCTTTGAAGCCACAAGCTGCCTGATCCTTGATAAGACCGCTACCACCGGTATGTTTCTGAGACAGTGTCGGAACGCGCTCATCCAACGCCAAGGCCTCTACTTGCCGCGGGGCTTTCCAGCGGGTCGGGGGAAACCACGAATTTTCGACCACTTTTTCTGCGGGGACGATCAAGCAGCTGGGCCTTCGAGGCAGGCCACGGTCAAGCTCATGATAACTAACCACCGTCTCCACATTTTCCTGACACCAAATCTCCAGTAGTTTCTGAGCGTGGGCGAGTAAGTGCGCTGTATTTAACTCCTGAAAATCGAGCCGTTTCTGCAAGGAGGCAGGCAGAAAAGCATCCAGTCGAGGTGTCCGTGGAAACGAGCCCTGCTGAGCGCCACATACCCATATGCCATCAAACTCGAGACCGATGGCCTCTAATGGCCCCATCACTTGAACGCTGTCATAGGGGGTCTTCGGTTGAAATACGGTATTGCCAAGCGATTGCCGCCATAGGGTCAGTGCTGCTTCGTGGGCTTGATGAGGAAGCACTGTCGAGAGCGCTCCTAAGCCATCGAGACTCGCCTCGAGTCGATCAAGCTGCTGATATTCAATAGAATCCAGAGCCTCACGGCTGGGCCAGCCCCAGAGGTGAAGTCGATTGCGGATCCATCCCGCCCAGTCATGAAGGCTCTTCTTCTCGCGATGAGTTTTGTCGCTGCGAATACCAAGCAGTATCGCCTTGAGTGCGGAATCGGGAGCGTAGCGCGATAACATATGCAGCGTTTGCTCAATACTGATTTCAGCGATCCCGCTCTGAAACAAGTGTTCAATAATTTTAAATTCACTGTGTGTTTGACTAACCAATAACCCCGGAAAAAATGGCGACCGCATTAGCGCCAGCCACTCGTGCCGAAGGAGCGGGCGCACTTCCCATTCCAGAGCCAGAGTCGCGTCCCGAAATAACGGCGTTGACCCCAACGCCATGCCGGTAGAAAAATTGACAGGCAAATCGTTGTACTGCGCGTCTAGACACTCGAATTCCGCCCGTAAAAAATATTCCAACTGAGCTCGATCCCGTTCCAGATCGATCAATACAATTGCGCTTCTCTTGCCTGGCGTCAGGCTCATCTCATACGCCCACGCCGAGGCAGCTGCTAATTCATCCTCTCGCGTGGCGAAGCACTGGATTGTGGGTGCTTTTTTTGCGTTCGCAGGTGTATTCGGCGGTATTACTATCAGTTCTCCGAGATGCTCCAGTGCGCGCCGTGTAACCGGCGACAGCTCGGGAAATCCATAGAGTGCTATCTGTTGTGATTGCTCGGGCAATTCCAATAATTGCTGATAAGCCTGATAACGCGTTATGCCGCTGATTTTTTCAAGCCGCTCTTGAAATTGCCGCGCCCAGCGGGCGAAAACGACACAGTCCTCCTCAAATTGGAAATGAGACCACAGTTGCGGGATTTCGAGCCCCCCTTGCATGCTCAATTTGTCCCAGGCAGCTTTTGCGCGCAGCGCCGTTGCTCTTGGCTGCGTCAGGGTAAAATCGCGACTTCGGGCTATGTCTTTCCGTACGATTTCTTGCCACAAAACCGCCTGCTGTTCGGCGCTTAGCAAGCGTCTCTGGGGTAATTTGCCGTCCTCCACCGCTACGTGCCAGGCGCGCTCTAGCCATGCATCCACAGGCTCTACCGGCACCCTGAAAACTGCAGTTTGGTGTGACTGCTGATGACTCGTCCAGGCGCTGATGATCTCTCGAGCCAGTCGGCGTCCCGGCGTAAGAATAGGGAGTTCTTTTTTTAAAAAAGACTCAAACTGGGAGAGGTCAACAGTACTGCGCATGGCGAAAGTATCCCACGGTCACCGGGAGGAGGAAATCAAGCGGAGTAGGCTTCTCGCTAATACATGTCTTCAGGAGACAATGAGCTCAACCCATTGGGCGGATCTTAGGCCGTGCGTTTTGTTCCGGGTGGCGAGAGGGGGCTCCTCGGCGTGTCACCACCAGAGCATTTCATGCACTGCTGGCGCAGTAGGCAATGCGCGCGTCAGTCAATGGGTCGAAAAATTTTCGATCAACGAGGGGCTGCGACTGATACCCAGAGCCCCCCCTAACGCGATGCCCAAAGGTGCGAAGCGCAAATTAGTAATAGGCCTGGCTACGATCGCTGTGGTCGGTTGTATCGCGCACGCCGGCCAGCTGCGGTATTTGCTCCAGCAGGGTCTTTTCTACACCCCCTTTCAGCGTCATGTCGACGGCACTACACCCCTGACAGCCACCACCAAACCGGAGAACCGCAAATTGGTCCTCAGTAACTTCGATCAAGGATACCTCTCCGCCGTGGGCAGCCAGCGAGGGGTTGATTTCGTTGTAGAGCACGTAATTAATGCGATCTTCTAGTGGACTGTCGTCAGACACTTTTGGCATCTTGGCATTGGGCGCCTTGATCGTCAGTTGACCACCCATTCGGTCGGCAGCGTAATCAACCAAGGCATCCTCCAGAAACGGGATACTCCTTCCTTGAAACCAAGCCGTGAATGCCGCGAAGGGCTGTTCTACGTCGCCCTCTTGAATATCTCCCTCCCGACAGTACGCAATACAGGTTTCGGCTCTGGGCGTCCCGGGATCGTTAATAAAAACTCGCACCCCTAGCGCGTCCTCCTGTTTTGACAGCAGTTCTGCCAAATACTCCTGCGCTGATTCAGTGATCGTTATCATAATGGGTCAGTCTTAATACCTGAGTAAATTGGTAGGATAATAACTGGATTATGGATGAGTGCCAATCCGGCGCTTCGCCGCGACGCACAAAAAATACAGCACCGTCAAACTCACGCCGCATCGCTTCGGGCAGTTTTGATTGATAATGCCCTTTTGGGCCGTAGCATGCAGCAGCCGGCCCTCGAGATGCCACCGCAAACGCCGTCGGAGAGAGGAGATGTCACAACACCACCGTAAAGACCCTAACGCCGACGAAATAACGGCCGAGGTTCGCTCGGAATCACCCGGCCGCCATCGCGCTCTGACTTGGACCCAAACCGTACTTTCGGGGTTCGCAGCTGCGGTGGGGATACAAAATGCTGCGGCCCGTGAGCGCGATTTTGCCAGTGGCTCCCCCATGCGCTTTGTGGTTGTAGGTATCGTGCTGACGGCGCTTTTTATTAGCGCACTTTTGGTGGTAGTCGCATCACTCGTGCCATGACCTCCCCTCCTGACTCCTCGGCGTTATGCGCAGACATAGAATCAGCACTCCCTCGGGTCCACCGATATTCTTCAGCAACCCCCCTGTTGAAGTTGGCTTGGCTTGATCGATTGATCGACGGAGAGGTCTTCCTCAAGGCGGAATGCCTGCAACCGACTGGCTCTTTCAAAATTCGCGGCGCGCTCAACGCTGCGACGGTGCTGACTGAAAAGGACGCTACCGATTCGGTGGTCGCTTTTTCGTCGGGTAATCATGGCATCGGTGTGGCCTACGCCGCCCGATGCCTAGGGAAAACCGCGACCATTGTGGTACCCAATGATGCTCCACGGATAAAAATCGAGCGCATACGGCAGCTAGGTGCCGAAATTATTTTTTACGATCGACAAACCGAAGACCGGGAGCAAATAGCCAACGCCCTGCTGAGCAATTCATTGGCGACCTTAATCAAGCCCTACGACGACTGGCACACCATTGCGGGCCAGGGCACTTGTGGCGTCGAAATTGCAAGGCAAGTCGCCGGCAAACTCGATAGCGCTATTGTGTGTGCGGGCGGGGGCGGTTTCGCGGCGGGGGTAGGCACCTATCTCAGGTCTTGCCACTCCTCCTTACAGGTCTACACGGCCGAACCGGAGGCCTGGGCAGACCATAAACAATCCTTTGCCACGGGATAAAGAGTGGCTCTGACCGAGACAACGGCGACCCTCTGTGATGCGCTGATGTCGCCAGAGCCCGGCGTGCTGACCTTCTCGATTAATGCTCAAAATGCAACCCAAGGCCTGTCCGTGTCCGACCAGTGGGTGGTAACGGCGATGCAACTGGTCTGGAAGCATCTGGGTCTGCGTCTAGAGCCCAGTGGCGCAGTAGGTCTGGCCTGCCTGATGGCCTCGCCTCAGCAATTTCAGGGTCAGCGGGTCGTTGTTACGCTCAGTGGGGGTAATGTTGACCCACCACTCTTCAAAAATCTGATTGATTCAGCTCGGGAAACCGCTTAGCCAAACGATCAGAGTAACCAGGACGATGCTGATAATGCCGGTCGCGGCAATGGCATCTGCCATACCGTCTTCGATTTTACTTTTGGACATAAGATGCTCGCTGAGAATTCACGTCAGAGGGGTGGCACATTTCGCCGCGCATTCTAGCGTTTGTGCATAAATTGCCAAGCCTTAATTTCGTTAAATCCAACCGAGCACATGTTATTTCGTGGGCGATTTTGTGGTGCCAACATGGTGCGTGACGCTGTGCCAATCGCGACAAAGGCCCGACTAGAGTTGCAAAGTCGACCCCTATTTCGTTACGTTCCACCCCACGTAGTGAGGAGTGAGTCCTATGAGTCTTTACCTGAGCAAGTTCAAGGCCTTTAGTTCTGCAGCCCTAATCTTGGCTGTGACAGCGACTTGGGGCGCCGCCGCCCTAGCCGAACCGGTGACATCAATTGAGGAGTTTTTTCAGTCAGATGGCATCGCCACAACGGCAGAGAACTATCCGACGCACGAGACCGCAAGACAACTCTTGATCGCGCAGGCGCGTGCGCCGGTGAATGAGATCTTACATTACCGCGAGCTGACGCCGACAGACGATCAGCCCGTCGTGCGAATGAACCGGGACACCTACTACAGCTTCGCGGTGGTCGACATATCCAATGGGGCGTCGATTACGATTCCGCCAATACCCGAGGGTAAATATGTTTCGGTACAGCCAGTGACCATGGATCATCGCATCCAGCCCATGTCTTATGGCAGTGGCAGTTTCGAGCTCGCTGCTCACACAGGCACGCACATGTATCTATTGATTCGGCTAGACAGCACGCTTAGCCAGACAGAAGCTAATGCGATTCAGGATGGCATGACCATCAATGCGGGCAGCGCCAAGCCGTTCTCAGCCGAACCCGTTAATCAAGAGAGCTTCGAGGCGGCGGAGCTCGCCTTGCGTCAGCGGCTGCCTGAACTGCTAAAAACCTATGGCGCGGACTTTGTGAAAGGCATGTTCACAGCGCCTACGGATGCCTCCAGAGGTCTCTACAACGTTGATAAGTATACCGTAGGGGCGGCACTTGGCTGGGGTGGCGCGCAGCTCGTCGACAATCTCTACGAAAGCTCTCCCAACTATCCGGCAGAGGGCTGCTATTCGGCCACTTTTGAAGACCCGGATAACGGTGCGTTCTGGTCATTTACGGTCTATGACGAAAATGGCTTTATGTTCGATGATGTGGCTCACATGAGTTCAGACATTGCGACCCGGAACGAAGACGGCACCTTCACCATTAACATGGGCTGCGGTGCCGATGCCCTGAATAATTTGCCCATCAGTAATGACACCGGTTTTTTTAACTTTATTGTTCGTCACTACATCCCCTCTGAGCGCGTCAAGTTCGACGGATATCGCTTGATGCCGCTCGTGGAGAAAGCTAACTGAGGCCCGCCCAATAATGGATAGCGGCATTACTTTTACGTTTGCCGTTATCTTCCTTGGGGCGGCGGTACTGTCGTCTCTCGCGCTTTATGCGCGGCAGCCCATTATCATTGCCTACATCGCGCTTGGGGTTGCCCTGGGCCCTTACGGGGCTGGATTGGTTTCAGATACCAACCTCGTATCGGGTGCGGGGCATGTAGGCATTATTTTGCTGCTGTTCTTGCTAGGCCTCGACATGAAGCCCAGCGCGCTTTGGAATAGCCTGCGTCAATCTACCCTAGTGGCGGTCTTGAGCACCCTCATTTTTGGGGTGGCGGGTTACGCGTTCAGTCGCCTTTTTGCTTTCTCCCATCTCGATTCGATTCTCATCGGTACAGCCTTGGTTTTTTCGTCCACCATTATTGGTATTAAGTTACTGCCGACCACCGTACTGCACCACAGGCATTTAGGGGAACTGATGATCGCCCTGTTGCTGTTTCAGGACGTCATTGCAATCGTTGTGTTGGTGGTGATGGAAAGCCTGGGTGGAGGTGAGTACGCGGCCCGTGACTTTTTAATGCCCCTGATAACGCTGCCACTCTTGGCGCTGGCGAGTTGGGTCAGCGTTAAAACGGTTTTGCTTGCTCTCATTACCCGTTTTGACCGCTACCACGAGTATATTTTCCTACTGTCCATTGGTTGGTGCCTTGGGATGGCGGAGTTGGCTATTTTTATGGGTTTGTCTGCGGAGATTGGCGCATTTGTGGCGGGAGTGAGTATTGCGAGTAGCCCGATAGCGCAATACATCGCCATTAGCCTCAAGCCTCTGCGCGATTTTTTTCTAGTGGTATTCTTTTTTTCGGTAGGTAGCGGCCTCGATATGCAGGCGCTTCCGAGACTGGCCGTACCCGCATTGGCAATGGCCACCCTCTTCCTCCTGCTTAAGCCAGTTGTCTATCAGTGGCTGGTAAGAGGGGTATTCGAAGAGCCAAAGCTGGCCTGGAATCTGGGGATGCGCTTAGGCCAGTGCAGCGAATTCTCCCTGCTCATCGCCTTTCTGGGTGCGTCCAAGGGGCTGCTGAGTACAGACGCAGCTACCTTGATACAAGCGTGTACCGTGATAACGCTACTCGCGTCGTCTTATATGGTGGTACTCAGGTTGCCTACTCCCATCGCTATCACGGACGCGCTGCGGAGAGATTAGTGGGGAGATAGGTGCAGCGCAGCCGACTCGACTGCGCATGACACACCAGCATGGCTATAAAGACGCTTCCAATGCGGGCAGCGCCTCAAACAGATCCGCCACCAAGCCATAATCCGCGACCTGAAAGATCGGGGCGTCTTCGTCTTTGTTGATAGCAACGATTACTTTGCTGTCTTTCATGCCTGCCAAATGCTGGATAGCGCCTGATATGCCAACCGCGATATAGAGGTCGGGGGCGACGATTTTTCCGGTCTGCCCAACCTGATAGTCATTAGGTACGAACCCTGCGTCCACCGCGGCACGCGAAGCACCGATCGCAGCGTTGAGTTTGTCGGCAATGCCTTCCAACAGGCTAAAGTTGTCACCATTCTGCATGCCTCTGCCGCCGGAAATCACCACGGACGCCGAGGTCAGCTCCGGTCTGTCGGACACTGCGACTTCTTCTCGGATGAACGCTGAAACTCCGGCATCATGCGCGGCCGCACAACTCTCAACTGGCGCCGCGCCACCCTCAGCGGGAGCCGCGTCGAATGCAGTGGTACGAACCGTGATGACCTTTTTAGCGTCGCTAGAGGTCACAGTCGCAATAACGTTGCCCGCGTATATAGGACGAGTGAAAGTGTCGGCACTTTCCACCGAGAGGATATCGGAGATTTGCCCCACATCGAGAAGCGCCGCCACCCGCGGCATGAAATTCTTTCCGTTGGCAGTGGAGGCCGCCAACAAATTATCATAGTCGGCACCGAGTTCTGCGACCAACAGGCTAATGTTTTCTGCGAGTTGGTGCTCGTAAGCCGCGTTATCGGCGCAAATAACCTTCGAAATACCGGGCACTTCTGCAGCCGCTTGTGCAGCGCCATCACAGCCTGCTCCTGCCACCAATATGTCGATATCTCCGCCTAGCGCCTGAGCGGCAGCGACTGCGTTCAGTGTGGCAGCCTTCAGCGAGGCGTTATCGTGTTCTGCAATGACCAGCGTTTTCATGAGATCACCTTTGCTTCGTTTTTCAGTTTATCAACTAACTGTGCAACGTCCTCTACCTTAATGCCCGCCGCACGCTCTGGAGGCGGCGCAACGCTTGATTGCGTCACATGGGTCTTCACACTGACGGAGAGTTGATCGGGCGTGAATGTATCGAGCGGCTTTTTCTTTGCCTTCATGATGTTGGGCAACGACGCGTAGCGCGGCTCATTCAGTCGCAAATCTGTGGTGATAATCGCGGGTAGTTTCAGGGAAACAGTCTGCAATCCGCCGTCGACTTCGCGCACAACCTCAACCGATCCATCCCCTACTTTAACTTCAGAAGCGAAAGTGCCCTGCCCCATACCCGTCAGCGCACCCAGCATTTGCCCTGTCTGGTTGTTGTCGCCGTCGATGGACTGCTTACCCATGATGACTAGATCGGGGGATTCCTGCTCAACAACTGCCTTGAGCAACTTAGCGACAGACAGCGGTTCCACGGTACCGTCCACTTCCACATGGATGCCCCGGTCTGCACCCAAAGCGAGCGCGGTGCGAATTTGTTCCTGACATCCACTGCCGCCAACTGATACGGCAACGATTTCTGATACCGTGCCTGCTTCCTTGAGCCTCACAGCCTCTTCGACGGCAATTTCACAGAAAGGATTGATCGCCATCTTCACGTTATTTAGGTCTACGTCAGAGCCATCAGCTTTCGCGCGAACTTTGACGTTGTAATCCACCACGCGTTTCACCGCGACCAATGCTTTCATGGTGTCTCCAGATTCAGTTTGAAACTGTATGCAGATTGTCAGATAGGGTGCTCTCAGAGCACATCGTTTACAGCCTTGGAAATGGGGTAAGGCCTACGTTTTCGACGGCGGCATCCCCTGTGCTCCCATGCCTGTTAGTGTATCATGCCGTCGAATTTGAAATCACCTTTCGGCCGCTATTTACTATGAATTTAGGTGATATCGAACATAACCCTAGCGTAGCAGTGAGACAGCAGAGGTAGATGTGGAAAGAGAATCCATGGAGTTCGACGTTGTAATCGTGGGAGCGGGTCCTGCTGGGCTCAGTGCCGCGATTAAGATCATGCAATTGGCCGAAGCTCAGGGCCGTGAGACCTCGGTATGCGTTGTAGAAAAGGGCTCCGAAGTAGGCGCTCACGTGTTGTCGGGGGCCGTGCTGGAACCCAGAGCGCTGGAAGAATTGATTCCTGACTGGAGAGAGCGTGGCGCGCCACTCAATACCCCGGTCACAGGGGATACCTTTTACTTTTATACCAGCGAATCCTCGGCCATCAAACTGCCCGGCTTCGCCATTCCCCGCCCGACCCATAATGACGGCAATTTTATCGTCTCAATGGGTAACGTCTGCCGCTGGCTGGCCGAGCAAGCCGAGGCCCTTGGGGTCGAAATTTATCCGGGCTTTGCTGCCGCAGAGGTACTTTTCCACGACAACGGGGCCGTTAAAGGCATCGCGACGGGAGAGATGGGAGTTGGCGCTGACGGACAGCAAAAAGATTCCTACGTCCCAAGCATGGAGTTACATGCCGCCTACACAATCTTTGCAGAGGGCTGCAGAGGCCATCTCGGGAAGCAACTCATTGCGCATTTTGAACTCGACAAGGGCAAGGACCCTCAGCACTACGGCATCGGCATCAAGGAGGTGTGGAAGATCGCACCTGAAAAGCACCAGGAGGGCCTGGTCGTCCATGGGATCGGGTGGCCGCTTTCGGAATCGGGTTCCAGTGGTGGCGCCTTTCTATACCACGCAGAAAATCATGAAGTTTACGTGGGCTTGATCGCCGACCTTAACTATAGCAATCCCTACTTGAGTCCCTTTGAGGAATTCCAGCGATGGAAAACCCACCCAAAGACCCGAGCGGTGCTCGAGGGCGGAGAGCGAATCGCGTATGGCGCGAGAGCCCTGGCGAAAGGCGGGCTAAATTCTCTGCCGGAGATGTCTTTCCCGGGAGGGGTTTTGATTGGCTGCGACGCGGGTACGCTAAACAGCGTGAAGATTAAAGGCAATCACACCGCCATGAAGAGCGGGATGTTGGCCGCTGAAAGTATTATGGCTGCCTTTCAGTCACCCGAGCAGGCACCGGTTGACCTCGATTTCTCCAATCGTTTGCGAGACTCCTGGCTGGGAAAAGAACTGCACAGCTCGCGTAACTTCTCCGGTTTTATGCATAAATTTGGCACGCTACTGGGTGCCGCAATGGTGTGGATTGATCAAAATATCTTCGCCGGGCGATTGCCGTTTACGCTGCATGACACCAAGCCTGATCATGCGTGTTTGGTTGAGGCCGATAAGGCCGCGCCTATTTCCTATCCCAAACCCGACAATGCCCTCACCTTTGACCGGCTTTCTTCTGTATTTCTATCCAATACCAATCATGAGGAGGACCAACCCTGCCACCTCACGTTACGAGACAGCGGTATTCCGATCACGGTGAATTTGCCAAAGTTTGCGGAGCCCGCGCAACGTTACTGCCCGGCGGGGGTTTACGAGATCGTAGAAGAATCGGAAGGGCCTCGATTCCAGATAAATGCGCAGAACTGCGTGCACTGCAAGACCTGCGATATTAAGGATCCCTCGCAGAATATCACTTGGGTGACGCCTGAGGGCTTTGGCGGGCCAAACTATCCCAATATGTAACGCTGGTCAGGTCAGCGAAAAGGAGACGCCGCCGCTACTCACGCAGTGGTCATCATTAGCCATTGCCACCAGGCGATACCAAGCGGCTCTGGAGCAAAGCGCGGTGAGTCCATTGGTGATGGTGATATAGGCCGCGCCACTCGCTCTAGGTTCAGGGCTAAGTGGGTAACGCGTGGAGACAGGGAATTGCCCTCCGGCATTAAGGCAAGCTCGAATCACCGTATCGCCTTGCTCCGAGTCGAGTTCAAAATCAGTGATTATTAGGGGGTGAAGGGCAACGGCAACCCGACATTTTTCAACCGGCGTGACCAGATAATACTC
>JAYPXQ010000008.1:0-22518 GCA_038135595.1 Halieaceae bacterium | reverse complement strand
AACAGCTGCCACAACTCCTAGCGTCGAATGGGCCGACCTTCGTGGTACCAGGTGCCGTCAGCAGCAATGGTCATGTCGACTTCACCGCAGTAGTCGGGGTTCCACTTATCAAGCGGTACGGGCGCCCTTCCGTTAACCGAAGGCATTGACGATGCCCGCAGTTGTCCATGGTGTCGATCCGGGATGCTTCCCGCCAACTCTCGCAAGCGCCTGTCTTCGTGTCGACTGTCCTTCATTCTTTGACGCTCTCGCCGTCAACCTATCGAACGATAATTTCAGCCGTTTCGCGCTGATATTTTAGGTATTCCCCAAAACTCAACCTTTGTTGCTCCGAGCTTCGCCGAGCCATCAAAGTTTCGGCTTCCGCAGTAGTCAGGCCAGAGACGGACCCAGGCGTAACCCGCGCCAATTGGATCAATGCGTGCCCCGCTCCGGGCACTGCCACCGCCCGCAACCGAGTTGTATCACCCGCTGGCATGGCAAAGGCAGCTTCAAGTACCGGCCGCGGCAGTTGACTCGCAAGACGAGTAGTCGCAAGCTCCACCCGCCACTCGAGCTCCAGGGTCTTCGCGATATCCTCGAACGTTCCTCCGGCCGCGAGTTCGTGCTCCGCTTGCACCTGCATTGCTCTTAACGCATCTGACTCCAACTCGGCGCTCAATCCCTCGGCAATGTCTGACTCAACTTCATCAAAGGGTGCCACCTGCGATGGCGTGATCTCGGCGATGCGAAGCACCGCAAAGCGTTTGCCCGAGAGCTCCACAACTTCACTGTTGATGCCATCCTCAAACACCTCAGGAGAAAATGCGACATCGCGCAGAGCGGCTTCAGCGAACAAACCACGACCCAACTCACGAGAGAAGGCCTCTGAGCGCTCGACTTTGGCGCTGACTGCGGCGGCGGGACCTGCCAGATCGGGGGCGTTAAATACGAGGTCACGCAGTTCTTCCACCGCCAGCAATAAACTTCGCTCCGCCTCGGCGGATTCAATTGAGCTCCGGAGTTCATCCTTGACGTCTTCGTAACTCACGGAATCGCCGTCAATTCTCTCTTCCAATCGAATAAAGTGCGTTCCTGCATCAGTGACTACTGCCGTGGAAACCTGCCCCGGCGACTGCAGGCCAGCAATTGCTGCTTCCATTTCTTCTGGAAACGCGGTGCCATCAGTAAACCCCAGGGCGCCGCCTTGGCTGGCTGAACCAATATCATCCGATAGTTCTCTTGCAATATCAGAAAACTCCTCATTCCGGTTCAGCCGCTCAGAGACTTCAGCTACACGACGTGCAAAATCCGAATCTGATTCTTCGTCTGCGGGGATAAGGAGAATATGTGAAACGCTTGATTGGGTAGATACCGTGTACTCATCGCGCACGGCCTCAAATTGCTGACGCACTGTCTCTTCATCCGCCTCGAATCGAAAATCCTCGGGCGCCAACAGGATATAGTCGACCACCACTTGCTCGGGCTTCAAAAAATCCGACTGATGCGCGTCGTAGTAAGCCCGAAGCGCGTCGTCTGAGAGCGCGTCACTCGCGACTAAACGGCCTTCAGGAATCACCAAGTACCTGACATCTCGTTCCTCGCCCACGAGGTTAGCCATCGCCGATAATTCACGCTGAGTGACAAACTCGCTCTCACTCACGGCGGTCTGCAGTTGTGTAAGGACGATATCCTCTCCCTGCAGACGTCGAAATCTTTCTGGCGTATAACCGGCGTTCGCCAGTACGCTTTTATAGGCCTCGGGTGAGAAATTGCCGTTAAGTTGAAACGCTTCTATCGAAGTAATCGACTTGCCTATCTGCGCGTCGGATGCCACGAGGCCAAGCTCAGCGGCTTTTTGTAAAAGAAGGGCGCGCTGAATCAACGACTCCAGCGCGCGAGGCTGCAACCGATCGTCGTCGAGCATCGCCGGATCAATGTCATCCCCCAGGATACTCACCAACTGGCGTTTTTGCTGCGTCACCGCCTCCTGCAGCGCAAAAGGGGAGATTTCTTCACCATTGACCTCTGCTACTGAGGTACCCGCTCCGCCAGGCAACAGTGTCTCCAGGCCAAACGCGGCAAAGGACAAAACGATCAGGCCAATAATGATCTTAGCAGTGGTGCTCTGGGCACCCTGGCGCATGGACTGAAGCATGTCGGTTTATATCTCCCATGATGACTGCGCTGGTCCCCCTATGCGTCTAGGGAGGCTAGACAGACAGTCACGAAGTGTAGGCTTATTACGTAAAGAAGGCGCACTATGGCGCCTTCTCGCGTTTACCGCTCCTGACGGCGGCGAAGTGGTTTGGCTTACTTGTTAACGGCGTCCTTCAATGCCTTACCCGCTTTGAAGCCCGGCGTATTCGAAGCAGCAATTTGAATGGTTTCTCCGGTGCGCGGATTACGTCCCTGCCGCGCCGCGCGCGCTTTTACAGAGAATGTACCGAAACCTACTAGGGAAACACTGCCGCCCTTGGCGAGAGCACCCGTGATGGCGCCGATCGCAGCATCAAGTGCGCGGCCCGCCGAGGCCTTTGAAAGATCCGCATCTGCGGCGATGGCGTCAATCAAGTCATTTTTGTTCACGTTATACCCCTTGAGTCTATTGAGCTGAATTGCGTGGCACCTGCCTAAGCACCGTTTATAGCCTACTCCTCACACCCTTGAGGGTCAACGCATGTGGGGCCTGAAATCAGTGAGATCTGGGCCGTTTGGTCTCATTCGTCTCATCTGTGGGCTCTTCTGGCGCGGGCATGCCTCTGTAGCCCTTCATATAATCTTCATCCGATAACGGCTCAGGCGAGCGCTCGAGCGCGATAGCGAGCACTTCATCGATCCATTTTACCGGCCGAATCTTCAGATTCTCCTTGATGTTATCGGGCACTTCTTGCAGATCACGCTCGTTCTCGTGGGGGATGATTACCGTTTCTATACCGCCTCTGCGCGCCGCGAGTAACTTCTCCTTCAAGCCGCCAATGGGAAGTACTTCTCCGCGCAGCGTGATTTCACCAGTCATAGCAACATCCGCTCTAATCGGGATGTTGGTGAAACTGCTGACCAATGCGGTGCACATGGCAATCCCCGCACTGGGACCATCTTTTGGCGTGGCGCCCTCTGGGACATGAATATGGACGTCCCGAGCGTCGTGTAGCGAGGCGGCAATGCCCAGCGATTGCGATTTCGCCCTTACGACGGTCATTGCCGCTTGTATCGACTCCTGCATCACATCCCCTAGGGATCCGGTTTTGACCAATCGGCCTTTGCCCATGGTAGAGGCGACCTCGACCGTGAGTAGCTCTCCGCCCACAGAGGTCCAGGCCAAGCCGGTTACTTGGCCCACCTTGTTTTCTTTCTCAGCGGTACCAAAGTTGAATTTCCGGACTCCCAGCACGTCGGCGAGCATCTCCGGCGTGACCTCCTGCCCAGGGGTTCGCTCTTTCAGCGCAAAGGCCTTTACCATCTTCCTGCAGACTTTGGCTATCTGTCTCTCCAGCGCTCGGACGCCCGCCTCTCGCGTGTAGTACCGAATAATGTCGAGGCACGCTGCCTCAGATAGTGAAATCTCACCTGCCTTCAAGCCATTGAGTTTCGTCTGCTTTGGAATGAGGTAACGCTGGGCGATATTGAGTTTTTCGTCCTCGGTGTAGCCCGGGATTCTGATGACTTCCATACGATCCAACAGTGGGCCCGGTATGTTCATCGTGTTAGAGGTGCAAATAAACATCACATCCGACAGGTCGTAATCAACTTCGAGGTAGTGGTCGTTAAACGCATGATTTTGTTCGGGGTCTAGTACTTCCAACATGGCGGAAGCAGGATCGCCGCGGTGGTCCATTCCCATCTTGTCGATTTCGTCCAGGAGAAACAGTGGGTTCCTGACGCCTGCTTTGGCCATTTTCTGCAATAACTTACCCGGCATAGAGCCGATGTAGGTTCGCCTGTGCCCACGGATTTCAGCCTCGTCTCGGACGCCGCCCAAGGCCATTCGGATAAATTTTCGATTTGTGGATCTGGCAATGGATTCTCCCAGAGATGTTTTACCTACGCCGGGCGGGCCGACGAGACATAACACAGGGCCTTTAAGCTTTTTGACGCGTTTCTGGACCGCCAAATATTCGAGAATCCGTTCCTTGACCTCTTCAAGGCCATAATGATCCTCGTCCAACACCTGCTGTGCTCGACTGAGATCATGGCGCACCTTGCTGCGCTTGAACCAGGGAATGCTGACCATCCAATCGAGGTAACCGCGCACCACAGAGGCTTCCGCGGACATCGGCGACATCATTTTGAGTTTACTGAGCTCAGCGTTTGCCTTATCGAGAGCCTCCTCTGACATTCTGGCTTCGCTAATTTTCCGCTGCAGATCGTCAATCTCATTGGGGGCATCGTCCATTTCCCCTAGCTCTTTCTGAATAGCCTTCATCTGCTCGTTGAGATAGTACTCGCGCTGACTCTTCTCCATTTGTTTCTTGACGCGCCCACGAATGCGCTTCTCCACCTGGAAGAGATCAATTTCCGCATCCATCAGCGACTGAAGATGTTCCAGCCTCCCGCGGATATCCGCGATTTCCAAGATGCGCTGTTTCTCCTCAAGATCAACGCTCATGTGGGCTGATATGGTGTCAGCAAGGCGGCCGGGCTCATCGATACCAGAGAGCGATGTCAGCACCTCAGCGGGGACTTTTTTGCTCAGACTGACGTACTTTTCAAACTGCTCGACGGTTTTTCGCACCAGCGAGGCTGCATCCTTGTCGCTCAATGATTTGGACTCAATTTCACGCACAGACGCAACTGCAAATTCGTCTTCTTCATCAATAGCGAGCACTGCCGCTCGGTAACTCCCCTCAACCAATACCTTTATGGTGCCGTCGGGTAGTTTAAGGAGCTGCAGAATGTTCGATACGGTGCCGACCTGATAAAGATCATCGGCGCCTGGCTGGTCGTCTGAGGCATTGCGTTGTGCGACCAGCAAGACTTGCTTGTTGTCCAGCATGGCATGCTCAAGTGCCTCGATAGACCGCTCACGACCCACGAATAGGGGCAGCACCATGTGGGGATACACAACCACATCGCGCAGCGGCAAGAGTGGCAGTTGGTGATCTTGATCAGTCATAGAGTCCTCCGTCTATCCGGGGATATGGGGTCGGATTGGCGGATTTAAAACCCCAACGCGCTCAAAAAGCGGGATAACTCAGAATGATACACCGAAGAAGTGCCAGCGGATTCACCGGGGAACGAAATAGACTGACCAGAGGAGCCACTCAGGTGTTGGCGTCAATCCTCTGCGCCTGCGGCGGCGGGTGCTGGCGTCTCGTACACCAGTAAGGGTTCGGAGTCTCCCTTAACTACTGATTCGTCAATAACGATCTTGGCGACATCAGGTGTGGAGGGGATTGTATACATCGATTCGAGAAGTATCCCCTCGAGAATCGATCGCAGGCCGCGCGCTCCAGTCTTGCGCTCCATCGCCCGCTCTGCGACCGCGCGCAGTCCATCTTCGCGAAAATCGATCTCAACACCTTCCATGTCAAACATCTTCGCGTATTGCTTTGTCAGCGCATTGCGAGGTTCAGTCAAGATGCGTATCAGGGCTGGCGCGTCCAGTTCCTCAAGGGTTGCGATAATGGGTAATCGCCCGACAAATTCAGGAATAAGGCCGTACTGAACCAGATCCTCCGGCTGCAGATCCGACAGCGTTTCACCGAAATTTCGGGCTTCACTTTTGCTCTTCACCTCTGCACCGAAACCGATCCCGCCTTTTTCGGAGCGATTGCGTATCACTTTATCCAAGCCCGCAAAGGCGCCACCACAAATGAAAAGAATATTGCTGGTATCAACCTGCAAAAACTCCTGTTGCGGGTGCTTGCGCCCACCCTGTGGCGGCACAGAGGCGACGGTACCCTCAATCAACTTCAGCAACGCCTGCTGAACGCCCTCACCTGAGACATCTCTGGTGATTGAAGGGTTATCGGATTTCCGCGATATCTTGTCTATTTCATCGATGTAGACGATGCCCATTTGGGCGCGCTCCACATCGTAGTCACACTTTTGCAGCAGCTTCTGAATAATGTTTTCAACATCTTCGCCGACGTATCCCGCCTCGGTCAGGGTTGTTGCGTCGGCAATGGTGAACGGCACGTCTAGCAAGCGCGCCAAGGTCTCCGCCAGCAAGGTTTTGCCTGATCCGGTGGGGCCCACCAGCAGAATGTTGGATTTGCTCAGCTCCACCTCTTCTGAATCTCGCGAGCTAGGGGCTGCATTTCGTAGTCGCTTATAGTGGTTATAAACCGCGACCGACAGAACCCGCTTTGCCTGTTGCTGGCCAATCACATACTGGTTCAGGATTTCATTAATTTCTTCGGGGATAGGTAACTTTGAGCTGTCGCTATCAGTCGTGGCTTCTTGGATTTCTTCGCGAATGATGTCATTGCACAGATCGACGCACTCGTCACAGATGAAGACCGAGGGCCCCGCAATCAGCTTCCGCACTTCGTTCTGGCTTTTGCCACAGAACGAGCAATACAGCAGCTTTCCACTATCGCCTGATGTGCTGTCGTCCGCCATCAATCATTCCCACATAGCCGTTGGCTCTTCGTTTCCAACCTTGATACGTTTCGAGCGACTTTGCAAGTCGCCTCGGTGGTTCTCGTCAGGACCCTCTATCTTGAGGCGATGACCTCGTCCACCAGCCCATATTCAACGCTTTGCTCAGAGCTCATAAAGCGATCGCGCTCTGTATCTCTCTCGATCACCTCTAGGGACTGGCCCGTGTGCTCGGCAAGCAAGGTGTTCAGGCGCTCCCTCAAGAACAGGATTTCTTTGGCTTGAATTTCAATGTCGGTGGCCTGCCCCTGAGCTCCGCCACTGGGCTGGTGAATCATGGTCCGCGCATTTGGCAAAATGAAGCGCTTGCCTTTTGTGCCGCCGCTAAGCAAGAACGCGCCCATGGAAGCTGCCTGACCGATACACATGGTGCTGACATCAGGCTTGATGAAGCGCATGGTGTCGTAGATCGACAAGCCCGCAGTCACTGAGCCGCCCGGACTATTGATGTATAGGTGCACATCCTTGTCGGGATTTTCCGACTCGAGAAACAGCAATTGGGCGACCACCAAGTTCGCCATGTGATCTTCGATGGCGCCCACAATAAAGATCACTCGTTCTTTGAGCAGTCTTGAGTAAATATCGAACGAGCGCTCTCCCCTAGAGGTTTGCTCGATCACCATGGGTACTAACCCCAGATTTTGAGGCTCCAAACTGCTCTTTAAGACGGTCATTTCTATACTGCCCCTCTCAGATTAGGCGTTAGCGGCAGGACGCGCCTTGGCCAACGCATCCTGATAACTGCACTCAACTTCTGCAATGACTGCATCGGCCAGAAGCTTCTCAACCACCGCATCCTCCAGCACTCTAGATTCTACACCTGCGAGCTGCTCGTTCTCAGAATAATACCAATTGATCACTTCCTCATGGTCTTGGTAGGTCGACGCGATATCTTCTATGAATGCTCGGACCTTGGCTGGTTCGGCCGACAAGTCGAAGTGACCAATCATCTCCGCCACCACGAGCCCCAATTTCACCCGACGCTGTGCCTGATCAGCAAACATCTCATCCGGCAACACTGAGGCTAAATCCAAGTCTTGCGGTGCCGCTCCGCCGAACTGCTGGAACATCTGTTGTCGCATGGTGTTAACCTCTCGGCCAATTAAGGCGGCGGGTAACTCAATGTTCTCGTGCGCAGCAACAATGGCATCCATCACCTGTGTTTTGACTGAAGCCTCAACAGCGTTGCGCAATTCTCGCTCCATGTTTTGCTTCACTTCTGTGCGAAAATCCTGTTCATCGCCCTCTTCGAGGCCGTAATTGGAAAACAAAGCCTCATCCACCGGCGCCAGTTCAAGGGTTTTCACCTCTTTCACCGTCACCGCAAACTGAACGGCTGCACCCGCGAGATCTTCCTTTTGGTAATCCTCTGGAAACGTTAGATCAAGGACTTTCTCGTCGCCAGCGTTAGCGCCTATCAGCCCATCCTCAAAACCGGGAATCATGCGCCCCGATCCGAGCTCTAAAGAGGTTCCCTCGGCCGAGCCCCCCTCAAATGCCTCCCCGTCCTTGGTGCCCACAAAATCGATAACCACCGTATCCCCGTCTTGAGCAGCCTGCTCTGATGCGACCCATTGCCCCTGCTGCTTTCTGAAAACCTCGATGATGTCGTCGATGTCTGCATCAGTGACTTCCGCGACGGGTTTTTCGATAGTGAGGTTCGTCAGTGGTTGAACCTCTATCGTAGGAAACACCTCGAAAGTCGCGGTGTACTCAACATCCTGCCCCGCATCGAGTTTTCTCGCCTCGATACTTGGCTGACCGGCGGGACGCAGGTTTTCAGAGACCACGGCCTCTTGGAAGGATTGGCTAATCACTTCGCCCAGGACTTCTTGCCTAACACCAGCACCAAACCGCTGCTTCATAACTTTCATGGGGATTTTGCCAGGACGGAAACCCGGCAACCGAGCATTTCGAGCTGCATCTTGTAGCCGTTGATTGACGACCGATTCAACACGGTCGGCCGGCACCCCCACGGTTAATCGTCGCTCTAATCCGGATGTTGTTTCTACGGAAACCCGCATGGTACTGCTCCTACCTGACATTCCAACAGTGATTGGCTGGGCTGCGCACAAGACGACGCTGCCCAGACCCCTGATTCTGGGTTGGCTCTACAATTGGGGCGGAAAGTGGTGCGGAAGGAGAGACTCGAACTCTCACGTCGTTAGACACTGGAACCTAAATCCAGCGCGTCTACCAATTTCGCCACTTCCGCAGATGACTGCAAATCTCCGCCACAGCGCGACCCAACGAGGCGCGCGATGGTGTCATAGAATCTGGGTGGTTTCAACGCCGCTGAGTCGCCATGGAGTGCCTTGGTGGGGTTCACTGTCCCGTGCTCGGCGCTGGCAAATGAGAATCTACATTAGCTATTAAATATTTATATATATCAATGCATTAGATTTAATAGGTCAAGTTATGATTGATATTTTTGCGGGCTACTCGCGGTAATATGACAGATTGATCTAACAAACCTCAGCCCAGCACTGGCAATAAGTCAGGAAACAGGCATAATAAGTTTGTCGCAGTGCCCCTCACTAAGCCTGCTGACAACGGGTATCCCAAGTACCCGTATTGTGTGCCTGCAGTTGTGCCCGCAGGCGCACCACTCCTAAAAGTCTATGACTACGGGCCCTTCGGGGCCCGCTTTTTTTGTGCGGCCTTTCTGCCTACGCAGCCCGACAGAGGGTGTGTTTCGGGTCACCCAATGACCCTCGCAATGACCCGCCCCCAATGGCGTTCAGCAAATGGCCCGGGATGCTCGATGTGTCAAACCCGGCCTATAAGGTATGCGTTGCCCTCTCCGCACCAATAAGGCCCGCAAGATACGTCTCAATTTTTTGATTCAACCCAGCGTCCTGCTCCGAAAATTCAACACCAATGCCTGCCTGTCGATGACCTTGAGCACCTGCTGGCGTCATCCAAACCACCCTACCGCGCACCAAGAGCGCTTCCGGCTCGTCCATTAAACGCAGCAGAAATTGCACCTCATCGCCAAGATGGAACGTGCCCTGTGACGGGACAAATAAACCGCCTTTTTCCAGAAAAGGCATGTAAGCACTATGTAGCGAAGCCGCGTCACGGATCGTTAAACTCAGTCTGTCTGACTGTGGATCGTTCATCAGTTAACCCTAACCAGCGATGCCGCGCTTGCCAAGTCCAATTAAAAAGGCCTCTGCGACAGATCGGAACTGTGGATGTGGCAAAGTTCTGCAGAGCCGATAGATCTCTGCGGACAAAATTTCCTTTGACGGCGTGGCCCCCGCACGCAGTCGACTCCATAGTTCGGTCAGGCAGCGGTGCAACAGCAGCCAACGCCGCCCCTGCGACCGCAATTCGCCCAAGTTGGTAGCCCGAACTTTTTGCTCGCACCAACTCATCATTTGATATACCAATACAGATGAATCAGCTTCGGCCCACACAGCGGGAACCGAAACGCCGCCATCGCTTGCCTCGGTAACATCCACGAAAGACTCGCGCAGGGCCAACAACAGTTCCCCCGCTACTAGGGTATCCATCCCGCTAACAGATACCGCGCGCCCCTGATGCAAAGACAGCGCAGCCGCCGCTCGCTCCGTATCAAAGCCATGGTCAGCAATTAACCATGAAAGCGCATCTTCTTGGCGTGGCAACGCTAGATTGACGAGCTGACAGCGAGATCTGATGGTAGCGGGCAGTCGCCAGGCCTCCCCCACAGATAGAAGGAGCAGGCTATTCCCAGAGGGTTCCTCTAGTGTTTTGAGTAAGCTGTTGGCCGCGGCAGGCGTCATATTTTCCGCGCGCTCTATGATCAAAATTTTTATCTGACCATAGAGTGCGGTTTGTTGAAGAAATTTCGATGCTGCGCGGACTTGATCAATGCCGATCGCTGATTTCCCAGACTCTGCCCTTACCTCCAGCATGTCGCCATGGGTGCTCTGGCGAAAACTTCTGCAGCCTAAACAGCTGCCGCAAGGTGACTGGCCTCCTGTTTGGCAAAGCTGACGTGCCGCAACTAATTGACTAAAAAGGGCCGCTTGCAGCGGATCCTCCGAGGTCACCAAATACGCATGACCCAGACGATTTTGAGCCACCAATTGGTTGAAACTGACGAGGGAAGCCGTCATCCAACCTGGCTCAGCCAGAAATTGCATCTCGTTAGAGTCGTTGCCCGAATCGGTCATTCGCTGAACCATTTCTGCACGAGGGTCTCCAGCTGGCGCTCCACCCCGGTGAGGTCTTGCTCGGCATCAATAACGGCGTAGCGATCAGGAAGGTCTTTTGCGCGCGCCAAATACCCGCTCCTCACCCGGTCATAGAACATGATGGACTCACGTTCGAATCGATCCAGCGCTCCTCTTGAGCGTGCCCTTTCCAATCCAACCTCGGGAGGCAAATCGAGCAGGATGACTTGGTGCGGCTGTAAATCCCCTTGAACGATGTTTTCGAGCTGCATAATAAGGTCAACTGACATACCTCTAGCGGCTCCCTGATACGCGTAGGTAGCGTCTGTGAAACGATCACAGATGACCCATTCGCCTCTCTCAAGCGCGGGCTTAATCACGGCCGCGATATGCTGGGCTCGTGCAGCAAACATCAGCAATAACTCGGTCATCTCCACAGGGGTCTCGCCGTCCGGACTCAGCAGGACTTGCCGAAGTGATTCTGCCAATGGCGTCCCTCCCGGTTCTCGGGTAAGCGTGACGGTTTGACCCTCAGATTCAAGGCGCCTTGCGAGGTACTGTTGCGCTGTTGACTTACCCGCCCCTTCTCCTCCTTCTATGGTGATGAACCGGGCCAAACTATCGCTCCTGCGTCGAGCGCTCGGGGGTCGAGCGATAATCTGCCCGTCTTATAAGCTGATATCGCCGAACATTTTCCTCATGCTCTTCCAGTGATTCGCTGAAGGCGTGGGTGCCATCGCCCTTAGCCACGAAGTAAAGCGCATTAGAGTCATCAGGATTGAACACGGCTCTCAGGGCAGCCTCACCGGGTAAAGCAATCGGCGTGGGCGGCAGCCCCTTTATCACGTAGGTATTATAGCTGTTACCAGAATCTCTCAAGTGAGTTCGCCTGAGGTTGCCGTCGTAGCGCTCTCCCAAACCATAAATGACGGTTGGGTCTGTCTGCAATCTCATTCCTCGCGACAATCGACGCAGAAAAACACCGGCGATCTGGCTTCGCTCCGAGGGGGCAGCCGTTTCTCGCTCAACAATGGATGCCAAAATGAGTGCCTCGTAGGGCGATGCCAATGGCAAAGTGCTTGCTCGACTATCCCAAAGATCCGCCAGGATGTGCTCCATTGCGGCGTGCGCCCGCTTGAGAATATCCGCGTCGGTATCGCCTGCGGAAAAAGACCAGGTTTCTGGTAAAAACCAACCCTCTGGGGAAACTGAAGGTGGTAGCCACGAGGAAAGCACGGCGCTTAATTCGTCAACGGGCGTTGCGATTAATTTCGGGTGCTGCTGCAGCAGCGCGATCGCGGCCCGAAGGGTAACACCCTCTGGAATGGTAATTTGGTATTGCACGACTTGACCGGTTATGAGGTGCCGAATGAAGCTTTCCACGCTCATGTCGTCACGGATGCGAAATTCGCCCGCCTGAATTTTGCTATCTAACCCTTGCCACTGCGCAAAGCGGCCAACCCAGCCTGCGCCGCTGAGCCACCCCTGAGCCTCTGCGCGCCGGAGAACCTGATGAAGGCTCTCACCCGACTCTATTGTCAATAAACGCGACGCTTCTCCGAGGCTGAGTGTTTGGTGCCACAGCGTCGTTACATAGACCACGCCGGCTCCCAATGACGTCAGAACCAAGAACGCAGCAAGGAAAAAACGGCGGAAAATCAACGTATGTGTTGCTCTAACGCTGCTCGGATCACGTCGACTACTCCGTCATTCGCGGCGTAAGTACGGCGCTCAATAGATCCCACTGTTGCGATACCCACCAGCGTATTGGTGATCATTACGAGGTCTGCACTGAGCACATCATCCAGGGTTACGGCGCATTCTTCCACCTCATAACCCAGGTCGGGCAGGACTGATTCGATCAGCAATTGTCGACGGGTACCCGCAATACCTGCTCGACTCAGAGAAGGTGTCAGCGCGCGCTGCCCTGCAATCATCAAAATATTCCCCCTGCTGGAAGAGATCACTTGAGCTTGATCATCCAGCATCACCGCATCATCCCACCCCGCAAGGGCAGCCTCGCGGGCTGCCAGCACTTGCTCCGTTCGCGCCAATAGCTTCAATCCCGCCAGTTGCGGTTGATCTTGCCATTGAGCTGTCGCAACGCCACAACGCCAAGGCAAAATGGCCGGCTCGAGGGGTGCGGAGGCGGTGAGGATATAGCGTGGCGAGGGCGAAGAAGGCGGTGCGTATCCGCGCGGTCCCGACCCTCGCGTCACCGTGAGTCTTGCAGTGCCAAAGTGGCTGACACTCAGGAGACACCGTTCAGCTTCCTGAAGCGCCTTCTGTGCCTCAATCTGGTGCGCGTCGAACTGCAGCGCAGACAGCGCCTTCGACAACCTTTCCTCGTGCAGTGTCCGACACATAATACGACCGTCGCGGCACAAAAAGGTCTCAAATGCGCCATCCGCGTAGTTAAGGCCGCGGTCATCAACCGGTATCGTCGTTGCCTCCTCGCCGTTTATCCAGCTATGGCCCGTCATCGTCCGGTCTTTTAGGTCATGCGACTAAAAATTAAAGAGCCATTGGTGCCCCCGAATCCGAAGGAATTGGATAGCGCGTGCTTTATGACGCGCTCCTGTGCCGCATGGGGCACATAGTTGAGATCGCACTCGGGGCTGGGGTTATCCAGATTAATGGTTGGCGGGGCGACATTATCTCGCAGGGCCAAGATAGTCAGTATTGCCTCAACCGATCCGGCCGCGCCCAATAGATGACCAATCATTGATTTGGTTGAGCTCACAGCGAGATCATACGCATGGGGTCCAAAAACGGCTTTGATGGCCTGAGACTCGGCCAGATCGCCCGCTTCAGTCGACGTTCCGTGCGCATTTATGTAACCCACGTCCTCCATTGCAATTTCCGCATCTTGCAATGCCTGACGCATGGCCGCCGCCGCGCCGCGCCCGTCTGAGGGTGGAGAAGTCATGTGGTACGCGTCTCCGCTCATGCCGAACCCGGTAACCTCGCAGTAAATATTAGCGCCGCGGGCGATGGCGGCATCCAGAGACTCGAGCATCAGCATGCCCGCCCCGTCTCCCAGCACAAAACCGTCACGATCTTGATCCCAAGGACGAGACGCACGCTCAGGGTCGTCATTTCGGGTAGAGAGGGCCCTTGCAGCGGCAAATCCGCCCACCCCGACTGGCGTAGTTGCCATCTCGGCACCTCCGACCAACATTGCATCGACATCTCCGGAAGCGATCAGGCGAGCACCCAAGCCGATGTTATGTGTACCTGTGGTACAGGCAGTGACGACAGCAAGGTTTGGCCCCTGCAACTTGTACATAATGGATAAATTGCCGGCGATCATATTGATGATCGCTCCGGGGACAAAAAAGGGTGAAATGCGTTTTGGGCCCTTTTGATCCACTAACATCGCAGTATCTTCAATCGATCCAATGCCGCCTATCCCGGAGCCAATCGCGCAGCCAATGCGGGAAGCGTTCTCTTCAGTAACCGTGATTCCTGCATCTCTGAAGGCCTGAATGCCCGCGACCATGCCGTACTGGATAAAAGGATCCATTCGGCGAGCATCCCGAGTCTCCAAATACCCCTCGACACTAAAGTTCTTTACACTCGCACTGAATCGTGTGGAAAAGGCACTGGCATCGAATTGTTCGATCAGCGCAGCGCCGCTTTTACCGCCGCAAATACCGTCCCACGTGCTGGCTACGTCCAGCCCCAGAGGTGTCACCGCCCCGAGACCCGTCACTACCACCCTATTGCCCTTCATGCTGTGCTCCTGCTGCCCCTGCGGAACGGTTTTGCTTCTATTCTTGCACCTGTTTGTCGCGATCCTTAATTGGCCAAAAATGCCCTGAATCGCGGCTTACCACTACCGCCCCCATAAAAAACAAAGGGCCGCGCTGTAAAACAGGGCGGCCCTCTCTCCGTTCCGGTATTGGATTTAAGAGAGGTTGTCGTTGATATAGTCAATAGCGAGTTGAACAGTGGTAATTTTTTCGGCCTCTTCATCGGGGATTTCGGTCTCGAACTCCTCCTCGAGTGCCATCACCAGCTCAACCGTATCGAGGGAATCAGCACCCAGGTCGTCGACAAACGACGCCTCGGCCTTCACTTCCTCCTCCTTGACGCCAAGCTGCTCGGCGACAATCTTCTTTACTCGATCTTCAATATTGCTCATGGTGTACTCTTTGCTCCCCAAATTGTCGTCGGACTCGAGGTCCAAACGCGATGGATTTTACTGGTTTTTGCGGTGAGAAAAACCCTTTTTGACATGTGAAAAATCCTTGATGCCGCTTTTCATCCCATGTAAAGGCCGCCATTCACATGAACGGTTTCGCCCGTTATGTACTGGCCGGCATCACTTGCAAGAAATGCGACCACGGCAGCTACGTCCTCGGGTTGTCCCAGCCGGGCGAGGGGTATCTGGGTAGCAAGTGCTTGTCGCTGGGACTCATCCAACGCCTTCGTCATGTCAGTATCGATAAAGCCGGGCGCTACGCAATTTACGGTAATTGATCTGGAACCGAGTTCCCGGGCAAGGGACCTCGCCATGCCCTCTGCCCCCGCTTTTGTAGCCGCGTAGTTACTTTGCCCGGCATTGCCCATAGATCCAACAACAGACGTGACGTTAATGACGCGACCCCACCTCGCTTTGGTCATTCCTCGCAAGCAGACTTTCGTCAGACGAAACAGGGCATTTAAATTGGTATCAATTACCTCGCTCCACTCATTGTCTTTCATGCGCATCAAAATATTGTCCTGAGTGACCCCGGCGTTATTGACCAAAACCAGTGGATCTCCCATTTCAGATCGCACGGACTCTATCAGCTGGGCGATGCTGTCAGGATCCCTGACATCGAGCACCTTGCCCACGCCGCCCTGGCCGCTCAAGTGCTCAGTGATCCTGTCTGCTCCAGCCTCGCTGGTGGCAGTTCCAACCACACGACACCCGTTATCAGCCAGCGCGGTAGCGATCGCTGCGCCAATACCGCGGCTAGCGCCCGTGACCAATGCTATTTTTTGAGCCACCTCACTCATCGGTTTTAGCCCCTTGCCGCGTCGCGCAGCGTGTCTGGGTTCTCTAGTGGCGTACACGCCGCCAGCTTGTCTATTCGCTTGATCAGGCCCGTGAGCACCTTGCCCGGCCCGCATTCGATATACTTTTGGCACCCCGCCTTTAACAGCGTGAGCATACATTGGGTCCACATAACAGGCTCCGACACCTGACGAACCAACAGCCTTCTGATCTCAACAGCCTTACGGTGAGGTTGCGCGTCGACGTTGCTAACAACCGGAATTTTGGCGTCTTTGAGTGATACTGCTTGAAAGGCTTCTGCCATTACCCCTGCCGCCGGCTGCATCAGCGGCGTGTGAAAAGGGGCGCTGACTGGCAATGGTAATACGCGCTTGGCGCCCGCCTCTTTCATGAATTCTGAGGCAGCTGCGACCGCCTTGGCGTGCCCGGCAATCACAACTTGTCCGGGGGAGTTGTAGTTGACGGCGCCGACGTAGGCCTCATCGTCGCAGTGCGTCACGCAGACCTCGTCAATTACCGCGTCACTCAAACCTAATACCGCGGCCATCGCGCCCTGCCCTGCGGGCACGGCGGACTGCATTGCTCTTCCCCGCGTCTGAACCAGGAGCGCGGCGTCTCTCAACTCAAGCGCTTCAGCGACGACGAGCGCGGAATATTCGCCAAGACTATGCCCAGCCACAAACTCCGGAACCGCGCCCTGCTCCGCTTGCCAGCAACGATGCAATGCTACGCTGGCAGTCAAGATAGCGGGCTGAGTAAACTCCGTTAGAGTGAGTTGCTCCTCGGGCCCTTCAGACACCAATTGCCAAAGGTCATACCCCAAAACATCACTGGCTTCGGCAAAGGTCTCGCCGATGACGGGATAGCGCTGGGCGGCGTCGCCCAACATGCCAACTGATTGCGACCCCTGCCCGGGGAACAAGAAGGCGAGACCAGACAAGAAACGCTACTCTTCGTTACCCGTTTCGACGACCTTTTTGCCTCGATAAAAGCCATCGGCACTGACGTGATGACGGCGACGGGTCTCTCCCGACGTCTCATCGACTGTCAGAGTTGGCCCATCAATAGCGTCATGCGCTCTTCTCATTCCCCGCTTTGATCGGGTCTTTCGATTTTGTTGAACAGCCATAACATGGCCTCCTTGCTGATACTTCTTTATCGAAAAGGGATCTATTATCCCTACCGCTACTGTCCATCCTGACTATCTAGACCCACTTTTTATGTAGCCCTAGCTTTAACCACTGCCACCCGCGTACTGCTTATATACGCTCTGAACCTCTTCAGGTTCTCAATTTTTCCAATACTGCGAACGGACTCTTCACGCCCTGCTCCGGCGCCACCTCGGGCGCTCTTTCTGACGCAGGCGGGTAAAGCCGCTGCTCTGTCAGGCAATCTTCCTCATGTGTAGCCGAGACTGGAACTGCGAGGAGCATTTCCTCCTCTGCGATCTCATTGAGATCCGCCGTTTCACCCACTAAAAGCGGCTCGAGCCCACCGGGCAATGCCACCGCATCCGCATCAGTCCACACGCAGGCCATGCGTGACCCGGTCATCAGAGGCAAATCCATCTCCTGGAGGCACCGCTGGCATGTCATTGTTAACGTTGCCTCGACGCGTGTCTCAAGAATGTAGCGGGCCTCTTCATCTCGACTGAAATGAAACTCGGCAACTGCCTCCCCGTTCAGCCCAATCCCAGCCTCCCGCAGTCGTGGCAGGGCGTGCAGCGATGCGGTACCTTTAATTACAACACCGCGCGCAGCCAGACCGCGAAGATCGAGATCCTTTGGAAGCGGTCCAATTTTCATGGCGGCGGATCATACGGATGGCGTCAGACACTGTCAAAGCGCAATAGGGGCAATATCGCCTAATAACGCGCTCGGGGTACTTTCACCAAAGAAATCTATCGAATTGAATATGAAGCTCATTCTGGCATCGACCTCCCCCTATCGTTTGGCGCTACTTCAGCGGCTAAGGATTCCGTTTGCAACGGTTGATCCCGATGTTGACGAGGCCCCGGTCGAGGGCGAGCTGCCAAGCGATCGCGCGCGTCGGCTGGGGGCATTGAAAGCCGCCGCTGTCACAGCCCGAGATGCGCTGGTACTGGGATCTGATCAGGTCGCCTGTGTTGACGGCGCCATTCTACATAAACCCCGAACACCAACAGCCGCGGTGCAACAGCTGATCTCCTGTTCGGGCCGCACCGTGCGCTTCTGGACGTCGGTATCTCTCAGGAATACCGCCACGCTCTGGCGGGGTGATCGCGTGGTGACGTGCGATGTCAGGTTTCGAGATATCACAGCTTCAGAGGCTGAGCGCTATGTCGAGTTGGATCAACCTCTGGACTGCGCCGGCAGCTTCAAGTGGGAGTCCCTTGGGATTACTTTATTTCGTGCAATCGAAACCGATGATCCAACGGCGCTTGAGGGACTCCCGCTTATCGCCGTGTGTGACCTATTACGCGAGGCGAGATTATCGCTGCCACTACTGTCTGAAAAAATGTAGCACGGACTCCAGTTCCGCTGAGAGTGGGCACTCGAGGGATATCGTCTCGTTTGCCACGCTAAAGGTAATGGCCTTAGCGTGGAGAAACAGTCTTTTGATGGGCGCATTTCCGCAACAGCGACGAGCGAGATCCGTTTCGTACTTGGTGTCACCCAGTATGGGGTGCCCACTGTGCTGGGTATGGACCCGAATCTGGTGAGTTCTCCCTGTTACGGGCTTGGCCTCCAGCAAGGTGGCATTTGCAAACCGCTCGAGCACCCTAAACCGTGTCTCCGCCTGCTTGCCACTCGCATCAACTTTAACGATACGCTCACCGGAGGCAGTGTGGTGTTTGGCCAGGGGCACTGCTACCGACGCGCGATAGGCCGGCCACTTTCCTGCCACCAGGGCCCAGTAGCGTTTATCGACCCGGTCATCACGCAGCTGATGATGGAGGTCGCGCAGTGTTCGCGCGTTTTTAGCGACCAGGACCAGCCCCGAGGTGTCTCTGTCTAACCGATGAACCAATTCCAAGTAACGCTCTTCAGGAAAAAGACGCCTGAGGGCTTCTATTAGCCCTAAGCGGACACCGCTGCCGCCGTGCACGGCTAATCCTGTTGGCTTATTAATTGCAATAAAATCAGCCGTTTCGTGAATAATGCTGTCGCGGATACGTCGCTCCCAGGCCAAGGAGGGCTTGTCCGCTGACTGGGTGGTTCCCTCCGACAACGGCGGGATCCGAATCTCATCGCCCGCCGCCACCTTATACTCGGGCTTGGCTCTGCCTTTATTGACCCGCACCTCTCCCTTACGAATTGCCCGATAAACCCGTGTTTTGGGGACACCCTGGGTGTGGCGTAGCAAAAAATTATCCAGCCGCTGGCCCGATTCTTGGGCGGTAACGCGCTGCAATCTCGCGGTAGGCTTTTGCTCAGAAGTCTTCATCTCAGTACTTTATGCACACAATCTATTGATTGAATCCCGTGCTTCTTGGTGCTAAGTTTCGCGCGTCGGGACAGAAGCGCCCCGGCGGCGTTGATCAGCGCGTCCATTATGAGGGCCTGGTCGACACCCCCTGCCTTCTTCTCAGCATGCCAAACAAGCGTGCTGCAAGCCGAGCCCTTCCCGCTCTCGCTTACCCGATATGAGATTTGAGAGTCTACCGTGCAAACCCCTCCGGACCCAGTATCTGTTAGAGCGGCGCGGGGTAGACACCACAAACCCGCGACAGTGATTGGCGCGGTGCGAATTGCGAGTCAGGATTCCGGTGATGCAAACCGGGCCTGTGACCACACAACGGGAGCCGTTAAGAGCTCCCCAGGATGATCACCCGCCTTTTTTTGAGCGGGCACGCAGTACAGGAGAGCCCTAAGCCTCCGCACCGCCCAGTTGCGTCGCCAACTGGATAGATTGATGAAAAAGATATTAATAAACGCTACGCAGCCGGAAGAGGTGCGCGTAGCAATGGTGGACGGACAGAAACTTTACGATCTCGATATCGAGAATCGACAGCGAGTCCAGACCAAAGCCAACGTCTACAAAGCGAGAATCACCCGAGTAGAGCCCAGCCTTGAGGCTGCTTTCGTTGATTTCGGGGCCGATCGGCATGGGTTTTTACCCCTCAAGGAAATTTCTCCAGACTACTACCGAAGCCGAGCCCCCGAGGGTGAAGGCAAGATCCGCATCAAAGATGTGTTGAAAGAAGGCACAGAAGTCATTGTTCAGGTGGATAAAGAGGAGCGCGGCACTAAGGGTGCGGCGCTAACGACTTATATCAGTCTTGCTGGACGCTACATGGTGTTGATGCCGAACAACCCTAAAGCAGGCGGCATTTCTCGCCGAATTGAAGGCGAGGATCGAAGTGAACTGAAAGACTCTCTGTCACAACTGACTTTGCCAGACGGCATGGGCGTCATCATCCGCACGGCGGGCGTAGGACGGACCACGGAAGAATTACAGTGGGATCTGGACTATCTCTTGCAGCTTTGGGATTCGATAGCGAAGGCCAACGAGGAAAATAAGGCGCCGGTACTCATCTATCAAGAGAGTGACGTCATCATCCGCGCTGTCCGCGATTATCTTCGAGACGATATCGATCAGGTCCTGATTGATGATCCAGCAGCGTATCAGCGCGCGGCGGATTTCGTTGGCATGGTGATGCCGAGATACAAAAATCGACTCAAGCGCTACGAGGATCCGCTAGCGCTCTTCAATCGCTTTCAAATTGAGGGCCAAATCGAAACCGCATTCCAACGGGAGGTTCGGCTACCCTCGGGTGGATCAATCGTTATAGACCCCACAGAAGCACTGGTCTCGATAGACATCAACTCCGCCCGGGCTACTAAGGGCGGCGATATCGAGCAAACTGCCCTGCAAACGAACCTCGAAGCGGCTGACGAGATAGCACGCCAGCTTCGGCTCAGGGACATGGGCGGATTGGTCGTGATCGACTTTATCGACATGTCTTCAAACCGCAATCAACGCGCCGTAGAGAATCGCATACGCGAGGCACTGGAGCTGGATAGGGCGCGGGTTCAAATAGGACGCATTTCCCGGTTTGGTTTGCTTGAGATGTCGCGTCAGAGATTGCGCCCGTCACTGGGTGAAACCAGTGGCATGGTTTGCCCACGATGCACCGGGCAGGGAACCATTCGTGATACCAAATCTCTAGCTCTAGCCATTCTAAGGCTGATTCAGGAAGAGGCGTCAAAGGAACGCACTGGTGAAGTGCAGGCGATTGTGCCGGTTGATGTCTCAGCTTTCCTGCTGAACGAAAAACGCGCAGACATAAACGACATCGAGTCTCGAACTGCAGTCCGGATCGTAGTTGTGGCGAGCCCCTATCTGGACACGCCACATTTTGAAGTGCGCAGGCTCAGAGACGACGAGGTAGATCAATCTCGAAGGCTCAGCTTTGATATTGAGATGCCCTCGCCATCAGAGCCCGCCCTAGAAGCGGCTAATGAAAATCCGACGAGCGCACCGGAAGCGCTGGTGAGAGACATTAAGCCTGAGGGGCCGGCACCGGTGATCACGGATGAGCCTAGGGAATCTCGCGGGGCGAAAAGGAAGCGGCAGCAGGCGGCCACCCGCGAATCGAAGAAAGCAGCGAGCCCCGGCCTGTTTGCTCGCTTGTGGGCCATGCTCTTTGGAGACCCAGAGCCTGAAAAGCGTTCTGGCAAGAACAAGAGTCGTCGTGGCGGCGATCAAAGAGACAATCGATCTAGGGGACGCAACCGGAATCAGGACGCGCGCGCCAAGGGGCCAAAGAATACAGACGAACGGTCCGGTCGTGATGATCGTAATAATCGTCGAAGAAAATCCAATCGGCGCCAAGTGGATGACGAAGTGCTTAACAACACAGGCGCAAATGGCGCGGAGACGGAGCACACCGCAGCGCAAGGTGATGCCGACGATCAACCCAAGCGCGGACGGCGACGACGCGGCAGGCGTGGTGGTCAGCGGCGCGGTGAGAACGGCAGCATAGAGACGTTGGATACTACAACAGAAGTCGATACCGACGATGAGGGAAACATGTCTCCCCCTGTGAGGGAGGAGGACTCGCATCGGCGCCGGCCTGCAGAAAAGCGCAGTGAGGGGCGCCGACGTCGAGAGCGGAGAACCGTTGAAGCTGCGACCTCTGAGGACAGCGACAGCGCGACCGAGGTTGAATTGTCACCGCCTACGACAGACACCGATGCTGTCGCTGAAGCCGTCGCAGTGGCCTCTTCAGAGGCATTGAGCGCTGCGTTCGAGCCGGCTGCCGAATCAGAGTCGGCGGCGGTCCCAGCTCAGGCAGATGCGCTGGCCGTCAGTGTTACAACGGAAGTCGTCGAGGCCGCCGAAGACACGCAAGCAGACAAGCCGACACCCGAGTTGATTAATGAGGCTGACACTCAGCGCAGTAGCGCAGAGGTCATTGGTGATGTCATCGGTGCGCTGGTTCGGGATACCAGTGGCATTACTGACTCAGGGCGCGCGGTGAATGATCCTCGCATCGCACCCAAGCCAATTGTCGAAACGCAAATCGTTACCGAGCAGGCTCAGCTCTTTGCACGGCCAGAAGCGCCGCCAGTAACGGTGGTCCAGCAAGACGTGCCGAGAGCTAGCAACGACCCCAGAGGCCCCCGCGCAGCTTGATCGGCGTAGCGATCGGCAAAGAGGAAACTTGATCAGACAGAGCGCGGCGATATAATGCGCGCTCCTTGCCGGGGGAAGCCTCGGCACAATTTTGGTGGGCTGGCTGAGTGGTCGAAAGCGGCGGTCTTGAAAACCGTTGAACCG
>JAYPXQ010000007.1:25798-52188 GCA_038135595.1 Halieaceae bacterium | reverse complement strand
ACCCAACTGATGCTGGTCGGGCTCGCCAAACATCGCTGACTTTGGCGTAGGTGACACGGCGGTCGTGAGCGGCGCAGGCATGGCTTCTGCGCCCCCCAACTTAAACGTAATTACCCGTGCGGGCTCATTGGCTTTCGCTTCCCCATAGGTGAATCCTGCGATCAAGTTGGACACGCTCCCCCACCCTGAAAGCACACTGAGGTACTGCTCCCCATCGATCTCGTAGGTCATGGGTGCGGCAGCCGCGTTGCCTACCAATGTGTGTGACCACAGGCGCTCTCCGGTTTCGGCGTCATAGGCCACAAACTCACCGAACTTGTTACCCTGAAATACCAGTCCGGCTGTGGTGCTGAGAACACCGCCGTTCAGGGGCAAGGGGAAAGGCACCGCCCATCGGGGCTCGGCCTTCACAGGGTCCCAGGCCAGCAACGTGCCGCCATCGAGCCCTGATACGGCATCCAAGGTGCCCGCAGGATATTCGACTGGCCATCCTGCGGCTGCGTCGTAACCGATGTTCCAGAAAGATTTGCTCTCCTTCACATTCCGGGTTTTGTCATAGAAGAAAGGAATCTCGTTGACCGGGATGTACACCAAGCCCGTGTCGGGGTTAAACGCCATTGGATGCCAGTTGTGCGCCCCGGTGGGCCCCGGCACGACGGCATACAACGCCAGGTCGACCGCCTCCTCAATCAGAATCGGGCGGCCGTTTTCATCAAACTCCCCCGTGGTCCAATTCTGATTGGTAAAGGGCGTTGCCGAGATCAGCTCGCCGTCCCCTGCATCCAACACATAAAAGAAGCCGTTTTTCGGCGCCTGCATGACGACCCGGCGAGAGGCGCCGCCCTCTCCGAGCGGCAGATCCGCCAGCATGATCTGTTGCGTGGCCGTGTAATCCCAGCGATCCCGCGGCGTGGTTTGGTAGTGCCAGCGATAGCTGCCGGTATCTGCATCAACCGCGAGGATAGAGGACAGAAACAGGTTGTCTCCGTCACTGTTGGGGTCACGAATATCTGGATTCCAGGGAGAACCGTTACCGACGCCAATGATGACCTGATCATTCACAGTGTCGTAAACAACCGAATCCCAGGCCGTTCCGCCGCCACCGTCGGTCACCCAAGCGCCGTCGTCACCCCAAGTATCGTTCGCCAATTTGGCCAGTATTTCGTCTGACGCCGCGCCGTCCGGCTTTTTGTCTGGGTTCGGCACCGTGTAAAAGCGCCACGCCAGCTCCCCCGTTGCCACATCGTAAGCGCTCACGTATCCCCGAACGCCCAACTCAGCGCCGGCGTTACCGATAATCACTTTGTTTTTGAACACCCGTGGGGCGCCGGTAATGGTGTAGGGCTTGCTCTGATCGACTGTCACCTCACTCCAGAGGACTTCCCCTGTCGCCGCGTCGAGCGCTTCCAGTCGGCCGTCAAACACCCCGACAAACACCTTGCCATCATGCACCGCCACACCGCGATTAACGACGTCACAGCAGCCTTTAGCCGCATCCTTACCGGATACTTGGGGATCGTATACCCAGATTTCATCACCGGTTTTGGCATCAATGGCATAAACCACCGACCAAGCGCTGGAAACATACATCACGCCGTCGACCACTATCGGGGTCGCCTCGGCGCCACGTGGCTTCGCCATCTCGTAAATCCAACCCACGCCCAGTTCGGGCAAAGTATCGCGATTAATCTGACCCAGGGCCGAGTGCCGCTGCTCGTCGTAACTGCCGCCATAGGTGAGCCACATCTCGGGCTCCTGCGCCGCATTCTCAATGCGGGCGGTGTCTACCCGTGCCGCAGTGGCGGCAGCAGTGTCTACCGCGACGGTATCTGACTCTGATCCACAGGCACTGATGGTCAACAGCGTAATAAGCAAAGTGCTTGAACGGACAAAAAGCTTCATGAAGGCCCCCCTCTTGTTATCAATCACGGCTCAATGAAGTGTAGCGTAACGGGGGCTGGAAACGTGCAGAAAGTGGGCCGATTCGCCCGGGCGGTGGACACCCCTTACTTGGACAGAAATGACATCCCGTCTTCCAATCCCCGTAGTGTCAGTGGGTACATTTTTCCTTCCATCAGCTGACGGGTAATTGCAATTGACTGGGTGTACTCCCATTCATCCTCGGGAACGGGATTAATCCAAATACACTTCTCGTAGGTCTCGCGCAGCCGACGCATCCACAACTCGCCCGACTCCTCGTTCCAATGCTCCACCGACCCCCCCGGCTGCATGATCTCGTAGGGGCTCATGGAAGCATCTCCCACAAACACTACCTTGTAGTCGTGGGCATATTTGTGCATCAGATCGAGGGTAGCCGTGCGCTCGTTGAAGCGCCGGACGTTGTTCTTCCAAACGCTTTCATAAATAAAATTATGGAAGTAGAAATATTCGAGATGCTTGAACTCGGTACGAGCCGCCGAAAAGAGCTCCTCACAAACTTTGACATGAGGGTCCATCGACCCCCCGACATCCAGAAAAAGGAGCACCTTCACCGCGTTGTGCCGCTCGGGAACCATCTTGATGTCGAGTAAGCCCGCGTTACGCGCCGTCGACTTGATGGTGTCATCCAAATCAAGCTCCTCGGTGGCGCCCGTTCTGGCAAACTTTCTCAGCCGGCGCATCGCAATTTTAATATTGCGCGTGCCCAACTCGACGCTGTCATCGAGATTCTTAAAGTCGCGTCGGTCCCATACTTTTACAGCGCGCTTGTTTTTACTCTCTCCGCCAACACGAATACCCTCCGGGTGGTACCCGTCGTTACCGAAGGGCGAGGTGCCCTCTGTCCCTATCCACTTATTGCCTCCGGAGTGCCGCTTTTTTTGCTCTTCGAGGCGCTGCTTGAACTGCTCAATAAGCTCCTCGAGCCCCCCGAGGCTCTCGATTTTGGCTTTGTCTTCCTCAGACAACTGCTTCAAAAATTCAGAGCGCAGCCAATCATCGGGAATCATCGCCTCAATCACATCATCGAGCGCTTCTAACTCCTGAAAATGAAGACCAAAGGCGCGATCGAAGCGGTCGTAATACTTCTCGTCTTTAACCAAGACCGCGCGTGACAACGCATAAAAGTCATCGATGTCGGCAAACGCCAACCGCTGCTCCATCGCCTCAAGCAAATCGAGCAACTCACGCGGCGTTACGGGGACCCCTGAGTCCTTCAGTACATGAAAAAAGTTGATCAGCAAGACTCAGCGGGCCTCGCGTCGATGCATAAAGGCCAGTCGCTCGAGCAACTGCACGTCCTGTTCGTTTTTGAGCAGGGCTCCATATAGCGGAGGTATAGCCTTGCTCTGATCGCGGTTCTTCAGCACTTCATCAGGAATGTCATCGGCCATCAGCAGCTTGAGCCAATCAATCAATTCAGAGGTGGAAGGCTTCTTCTTCAGCCCCGGAATTTCACGCAGCTCAAAAAAGACCTCCAACGCCTCTTGCACGAGACTGGACTGAATATCGGGGTAATGCACATCGATAATGTCTTTCATCGTTTCCTTGTTGGGGAAGTTGATGAAGTGAAAGAAACACCTGCGCAGAAAAGCGTCCGGCAATTCCTTTTCATTGTTGGACGTAATAATGATGATCGGACGGTGCTCGGCTTTAACCGTCTCGCCCGTCTCATAAACGAAGAACTCCATACGATCCAGTTCTACCAACAGGTCGTTGGGGAACTCGATATCAGCCTTGTCGACCTCGTCGATCAACAGTACGACCTGCTCGTCCGCTGTGAAAGCCTCCCACAACTTGCCTTTTTTAATGTACTGGCTGACGTCCTCGACCTTGCCATCGCCCAATTGGGAGTCGCGCAAACGTGATACCGCGTCGTACTCGTACAGACCCTGTTGGGCCTTGGTAGTGGATTTAATGTGCCACTGAATGAGCGTCTTACCCAAGCCCGCCGCGACCTCTTCGGCGAGCATGGTTTTACCCGTGCCCGGCTCACCTTTGATCAGCAGTGGTCTCTGCAAGGCAACCGAGGCATTTACCGCCATGCGCAGGTCGTCGGTCGCTACGTAGCGCTCTGTACCTTCAAACTTCATACACAGATTCTCTCATTCAACTATTTTGAGGGTCGGCAGACTAACCGATGTGCCGTGGACAAGCCACTCAGGGGGTAGCGGGCAATCTACGCCGACGCCACCGCAAGCCCACGACAGCGCCAGCGAGAGTCCCCGCAGCGAGCCAAACACCTGGCCAGACGGCCGATGCCGGACCTTCTCCAAAGAGCATGTTGAAGATCACAGTAATGAGTGCAGGCGCTAATGTCTCGACCCCCTCCCCGGGAAACGCCGGTGCCAGCAGCAAGCCGGCGATGGCGCCCAAAAGCGCTGCTGCACCGCGACCGGTTTCGTCGGCAAACCACAGCCGCCTGAGCAACCAGACGCCGCCAATCGCCGCCCCCCAATAAAGTAACAGAGCGATCAGGTAGGACTGGGTTGTCAGCATGAATCTTGTCCTCTCTCTCAGCGCCCAACCAATGAGTCGGGCGGTAATTGCATAAAATAGCCCCGCGCTCGAATGGCTTCGATTACCACGGTGGCGGACTGCGCAGCCAGAGGCTGCTCGGCGGTCAGCGTCAGCGACAACACTTTTTGCGGCGCCGCGAACAGCTCAGCCAGATCACTGGGCCATTGATCGGGCTGCAGATCTCTCGGCACATAGAGAAAGGTCTGAGGACGACGCGCGGTTTTGTAGACATCCACCTCAAGCGCACCCACAGCATCGATATCACTCACGACGCTGACCCCGAAAGCCACTTCTCGAGCGGGCCCACGACGGCGTCAGCGCGCCAGCCCGACCAAGACGCCGGACTCACCAAGGATCCATCGGACTGCTGGCGGATTAAATGCTCAAGATCCGCTTTTGGCATCAAGGTTTCGGGCGCAATGGCGAGTTCAGCGGCGATTTTTGCCAGCTGCTCCGAAAGCACACCCAGTGATTGACGCTGCCCGCCCGACAGAGGCGCAGGTCCGATTTGCGCGCAGACCTCGGCGAGGTCAGCGTCTAGCGCGGCGGCAATCGCTGCGACCAGATCTTCTCCCGCTCGGCGCACCAGCCCACCGGGCATATCGGGGATCTGTGCAAGGGCTTGCACCGAGCGTGGCACTGAACGGGCAACGGCGGTAACGGTCTTATCCGCCAGAATCCAGCTTCGCGGCCGATCTCGCTTACGCGCCTCAGCCTCCCGCCAGGTGACCGTTGCAACCAACGCACACTGCTGGGCCTCAGATAGCTTATAGGCAGATTTGAACTTGGTAATCGGCGGCTTACCTCCCGGTGTCATGCGCGCACAGTCCTCTAAAATCCACGATGCCCTATTGAGGCTCACCGCCCGCTCAAGCAACTGATTGCCGATAGCAAAGAGATATGTCACATCCTGAGCCGCATAGGCTGCCTGGCTGTCAGAGAGCGGTCGCTGTAGCCAGTCCGACTGGGTCTCGTCCTTTGGCAGGTCAATCCCAAAAAAATCGGCCACCATCGCTCGGTAACTCATTCCTGAATCCATACCCAAAAGCGCCGCAGCGCGCTGTGTATCGAAGAGCGGCGTCGGCAATACCCCAAGCCAATGGGCGAATACTTCAAGATCTTCACTGGCGCTGTGAATAAATTTGGTTTGCGCGGTATCACTCAACAGCGCGCGCAGGGGTTCCGCTTCACCCACCTGCAAGGGGTCGACCAGATAGGCCTTATCTCCCCAACACAATTGCACCAGCGCGACGATTGGGAAAAACGTGTCGCGACGCCTAAACTCGGTATCAAGGGCTACCGCGGCGGCACCCCGATGCTCAGCAATCAGCGCCTCAAGCGCTGCAGCGCTCGTCACCCACTCCCACCTCACTCGCCGACTACCGTGCGGCCGGTCAGAGCATGCGCCAAGGTGCTTGAGTCGGTATATTCAAGCTCTCCCCCCAGAGGGACGCCGTGTGCGATACGGGTCACCTTCACTTTGGCATCCTTGGCTTTTTGACTGATGAAGTAAGCTGTCGCCTCGCCTTCGACGGTGGGGTTAGTCGCCAGAATCACCTCTTCGATACCACCTTCATCAAAGCGTTGGCAAAGGGTATCGAGACCCAACTGTTCCGGACCAATCCCGTCTATCGGGGAGAGATGCCCCATCAGCACGTAGTAATGTCCTCTGAATCCGCCACTTTGCTCAATCGCCATCACGTCTGCGGGCGCCTCGACCACACACAACGTAGCGGCTTCGCGCTTGGGGTCGGCGCAGATCTCACAAACATCGAGTTCTGTAAAATTCCGGCACCGATCGCAATTTTGCACCTTCGCCAAGGCCGTCTCGATCGCCTCCGCAATTTGCTGCGCACCATCTCGATCACGCTCGAGCAAGTGCAGGGTCATGCGCTGGGCAGATTTGGGGCCAACACCGGGCAAATGGCGCAAACTGTCAATCAGTGCCGTTATAGAGGGACTTAGTTTCATCGTGGTGGGCACTCCGACGCCTTCAAAAACTGCCCAATAGCGCGCTTACTCATGCCTCTGAAGCCTGCTCCGGGTCTGCTTCTATGCCGTGATGATCAATATCAACCGCAGTCGGTCGAATGCTACCGGGGATAATCTCTCCATCAAACGCGCGCATCAGGGTGTGCAATGCCTCATCACTGGCGATCGCCTGCTCGGCATCAGCGAGTAATGCCGCAGCCATCGCCGCTCGACGATTGGCGGGGGTCGCACCTTGATGATCTTCGACAGCGATGGTGGCGACAATCTCACCGTCCACCTGCTGTCGCAGCGCCTGCGTCAGCTGTGCCGCGTGACGCTCATTGAGTAACGCCGCGTCGGCAGGAGCAATGACAAAGCTCAGTGCTTTACCGGCACACGCGCTCAGTTCAAGGTTAAGCGCGATGTTATGCAATATGCCGCCAAACCGGAGCTGTTCAAACAGCAAGGGCCAACCTTCGCTAGACAATGCCGACAGTGTGATTGCTGAAAGCGGCGCCGCCTCATCATCCTCAACTTTATCGTCGGATACTGCAGCGGGCCTCTCTCGGGAGACAAGTTGAAGCGCCGGTTTACCGGGCGGGCTGCGTCCCGCCTCCCCTTGTGCTTCGACGTCCTCGTCTCGAGCCGCGGGGTGGACCCGGCCTGCACTGGGGATACCAGCAACGTCGGGGCGAGCGGGTTTTACCTGCCCGTCCTCCCTCTGTGTTGTTCGTGGCTGTCGTCCACTGACTGCTTCACGCCGCGACGCCAATGATATCGAGGCTTTCTTGTCAGATTGGGAGGATTCAGACAGGTGATCCGTCGCGGCTTTGCCCCGGGATTCCACCGGCGCCGCCGGTGGCTCAGGCTTTTTTGCCGGGGGTGCTCCCGCCGTGTGATCGCCGTGAATAATCGCCGCCGGTCGGAACGCAATCATTCGGAGCAGAATCATTTCCAGGCCGGCTCTGGCCGACGAGGCCAGATGCACATCGCGACGCCCAGACACTGCCATTTGCCAGAACAGCTGGGTGTCGTCGACAGTCGCTCTGGCCGCCAGCTCGACGATACGCGCTTGATCGGGCCAGCTCGTATCCAGCGCACCCGGGACCATTTGCGCAACCGTCATCTGGTGCAGAATACTGCTGAGCTCATCCAATGTAGAAACATAGTCCGGCGCGTGCTCAGCAATTCTGGCCACCAGTTGCAGCACGGCGGCGGGATCCTCGTCCAAAATTGCCGATACCAGTTCCAGCACCCGCCCGCGGTCAACCGTGCCCAGCATCTCGGCAACCTCGGCGCCCCGCAGACGGCCCTCTCCATAAGCGATAGCCTGGTCGGTCAGACTCAACGCGTCACGCATGGAACCCTCGGCAGCCCGCGCAATTAAAGCCAGCCCCTCTGGCTCCGCTTCAATCGCCTCCGCAGCCAGAATATGCTCCAAGTGAGACACAATCTGCTCCGGCTGCATGTTCTTTAGATTGAACTGTAAGCATCTCGATAACACCGTCGCCGGTAGCTTTTGCGGATCCGTCGTTGCGAGCAAAAACATGGCGTGGGGTGGCGGCTCTTCCAAGGTCTTGAGCAGTGCGTTAAAGCTGTGGTTAGACAGCATGTGCACTTCGTCAATGAGATAAATCTTGTAACGGGCGCGACTGGGGGTGTACTGCACATTCTCAAGCAGCTCGCGCGTGTCCTCCACCTTGGTCTTGGAGGCTGCGTCGACCTCAATCAAGTCTACGGAGCGGCCCTCGGCGATCTCTGCGCAAGCACCGCACTCGCCACAGGGCGTGGCAGTAATGCCGGTGTCGCAGTTCAGGCACTTTGCCAAAATACGCGCGACCGTGGTCTTGCCAACGCCGCGGGTGCCGGTGAAAAGGTAAGCATGGTGTAGGCGACCTGACTCCAGTGCATTGACCAGCGCCTGCAAGACATGCTGCTGACCAACCATCTCAGCAAACGTGCCGGGGCGCCATTTTCGGGCCAGGACCTGATAAGACATGCTCGACCATCCGTGAATAGGGAGGCGACTCGGACAGCCACACCCCGGCACCCGAGTCAGTAACTACCGTTGCTCCCTTCCGGGCCTGGCGGGGTTCATCACCTATCGCTGCGAGGGGACCATCCGAGTCACCACAAAGCCCACAACATTGCGGGCCCGCTAGTGTCGCGAAAAGGGCATGGTGGTGCAAGTTTGGGCAGGCAATGCTGATCCGAAGTTCAATGTAAGTGGTATTTACATTAAATGTAAGTCGGAATAACATTGCCCGCGGTATAGACCCCACTGTGACACTATCGAGGCCCTCATTTGAAACCAGAACTCAGACGATCCTTAGGGGTAGTGGCGCTTGCTGTCGCCATTACTTTGGCTGCGACGAGTCTGATCGAAGCCAACAAGGTGACCACCACATCGCAGACCCGCGCACCCATGCCGGTCGCGGCTACCATTTATGCCGTTCAGCCCGGATTTCAGCGAGAGGCCAACTACCTTGGCGTGATCAAAGCGGGCTCCGACAGTGACGTGGGGTTCGAAGTTGCAGGGGTGGTGGAAGCCTTGCCCGCAACGGAGGGAAAACGCGTGGCGCCGGGAGAGGTTCTCGCACAACTCGGTATCGATCGCCGGCAAGCGCGACTCGATGCCGCTCGTGCGGCCTATGAGCAAGTTGCGGCCGAGCGGTCACTGGCAGATGCGCGCGAGGCCAGATTAGCCAGCCTGCTGACCGATGGCTCGGTCTCGCAACAAGAGTACGACGACATTCGTTTCACGGCGCAAGCGCTCGCCGCCGCCGAGAACAGTGCCGCGGCGGAGCGAAAAGCAGCCGAACTGGAACTGACCAAAAGCACGCTAGTGGCGCCCTATGACGCTGTGGTTGCAGAACGCCTGGTTCAGATTGGCACCGTGGTGGCACCGGGAACGCCGGTCTTGAGGCTTGTGACCACCACCGGTCGCGAGGCACACATTGGCGTCCCGGTTGCAGTCGCGCGCCGATTGGCAGCCGGAGCCAACTACTCGCTCGCCCTCTCGGATACACGCATAGAAGGCCGGCTCAGATCCATTCGTGACGACGTGGACCCGGCCACACTCACCGTCGGCACCGTATTCGATCTGCCCACAGACACTGCTGTCAGCGTCGGTGAATCCGTCCGCTTACTGGTAAACGAAAGCATCGCCATGGCGGGTGGCTGGCTACCCATCACGGCACTGCTGGAGGCGCCGAGGGGTCTCTGGGATGTGCTGACTATCACCCCCGATGAGCACGGTCAGTATCGCGCGCACCGCGAGAGCGTCGAGGTGCTTCATACCCGAGGCAAAGAGGTCTTTGTGCGCGGCACACTCGCAACAGGTGTTGCCGTCGTCGCGTCTGGATTGCAGCGCATCAGCCCCGGAGATTTGGTGGAACCTGTTTACAAGCAGAGCGCTCCGACCGAGGAGGCCTTCGGGTCATGATTGCAAAGCTCTTACAAGCAAATGGTCGCTATCTCGCGCTGGCTATCCTCTCGATCGTCGTGATCGGCTATACCAGCGTCAACAGCATGGCAAGAAAAGAAGACCCGACCATCACGCCTTTCTTTGCAAAGGTGCAAATCGTATTCCCCGGTGCAAGCCCGGCTCGCGTAGAGGCGTTAGTCACCAAGCCGATGGTCGACGCGCTCCGCGAAGAGCCCGACGTTAAGGAAGTTTCAGGCACTTCGGCGTCGGGCGTGTCACTGATCTTCATGGAAGTCGATTACCGACTGCCCGACGAGCGCTTGGCACAGATCTGGTCAGAACTGCGCGACCGCGTTGACGAAGTCGGCAGCACCCTCCCAGCGGGCGCCCTACCCCCTGACTTCGACGACGAAATCTGGACCGAATTCGTCAAAATCGTATCGATCACGAGCGCCGAAGGCCGAAATCTCTCGCCCGCGCAGCTCCGACGTCAAGCGCTCTTATTTGCGGATGCCGCGCGCGACGTTCCGCTGACGCGGCGCGTTAAGCTTTATGGCCTGCCGTTAGAGGAAGTGCGCGTTGCCCTCGATGAGACACGCCTGTCTATGCTGGGCATCTCGGTAGATGAAGTCGCGAGTGCGCTCTCAAAAGCCGATGCGCGCACGCCGGCCGGCCGCCTGACCGGCTCCGGCTCCGCGCTAACCGTCGAATTAACGGGGGAATTTCGCGACCTCGAGTCGGTCCGTGACGTGATTGTTCGAGGCTTACCCGATGGGCGGTCAATTCGCGTTTCTGATCTGGGCGAAGTCCTCAAATCCGAGGTCACGCCGCTGGAGAGCCTGTCTCTCTCTAATGGTCAGCGGTCCGTGCTCATTGGCGTCGAAATGCAGAAGGGATACCAGGTCGACCGCTACAGCACCCGCTTTGATCAGTTCCTGAAGGATTACCGTGAGACCGCACCCGAGGGTGTCGCTATCGATGTCAGCTTTGATCAAAGTGGCTATACGACAGAGCGCTTGCAGAGTGTGCTTAAAAGCCTGCTGATCGGTGTCACCCTTGTGCTCGCCGTGCTGCTGATCACGCTCGGGTGGCGCGCCGCGATGGTCGTGGCAGTCATCCTGCCGCTGTGTACGTTGATGTCCATGGTCGTGCTCTATTACCTGGAAATCCCCATTCAGCAGATGTCCGTCACGGGTCTGGTGGTTGCGCTGGGGTTGTTGGTCGACGGGTCGATCGTAATGACCGACGAAATCCGTAAACGTCTCATCGCGGGGAGTTCGCCGGTCGAAGCGATGAATGCTGCCGTATCGAGAATGCGCATCCCCTTGCTCTCCTCTACGCTCACGACCGTGCTGTCGTTCATGCCATTGGTCATGCTCCCGGGTGCCGCAGGTGATTTCCTCGGATCCGTCGCAATTGCGGTCGTGTCGATGCTGGTGTCTTCTTTCATCCTCGCCATCGCCGTCACTCCCGTGTTGGCTGCACGGTGGCTACCCGCGGGCATAGAACTCGAACACCGTTGGTGGCGCTCAGGGGCGAACAGTGCCGCAATCTCGCGCCGCTTCAAAGACACACTGAATTGGTCTATGCGCTATCCCTTGGGCGCCTTTGCGCTCGCCATGACGCTACCTGTCGTGGGTTTTCTCAGCCTCGACACCCTCACGCTGCAGTTTTTCCCGGGAACCGACCGCGACCAGCTATATCTCGACATCAAGCTCCCTGAGAGCGCGGCAATCGAGGACTCCATGGCTCTGGTGCAGACTGTTGATCGGCAGCTCCGGAATGAACCGCTGATTCGCCGGGTAGATTGGTCGATTGGCGAGAGCCCACCCGAGTTCTACTACAACCTGCGCGCCAACGTAAAAGGTGTGCCCGGATGGTCACGCGCACTGGTACTCACCACCGATGAAAAACAGACCGATGCATTAACCCGACGACTACAAGTCGAGATGGATCGCGCTTTCCCGCAAGCTCAGATTATCGTACGCGGCATTGACCAAGGCCCTCCCGTCGATGCGCCGCTGGAGATCCGGCTAATCGGACCCAGCACCACATTGCTCAAGTCACTGGGTGAGGCCTTCCGTCAACGCATGGCGGCGCTGCCTGACGTCACGCATACCAAATTATCCATGGCGCCCGCTCCACCCAAAGTCGTCTTCGACCTTGACGAGGCTGCATTAAAGCGCGCCGGACTCAGCAGAGCCGACGTTGCACGGGGCATACAGAGCGCCCTCTCCGGCAGCGTGGGGGGTGAGCTACTCGAGAGCACCGAAAGACTCCCCGTCAGAGCAATTCTGGAACGCGAACTGTGGGACACCGCGGATGATTTAACCAACATCCGTCTCCCTGTGCGCACTGTGAGTCGCGAATCGCTCATACCTGCGATCCCGCTGAGCGCGCTCGGCAAAGTTGCGCTGGTGCCAGATGATAGCCCCATCTCGCGGCGTAACGGCGAGCGCATCAACGAAGTGCATGGCTACCTCCGGCGCGGCGTACTCCCCGAGGAGGCACTCAAGATGCTCGCGGCGGATCTCGAGGAAAATCCAATAGCACTGCCTTCAGGGTATCGCTACGAGTTCGGAGGAGACGCCGAAGAGCGAGCCGAATTGGTCTCAGACTTACTCGCGCCACTCGGCATGATCCTCGCCGCCATGCTCGCGACAATTTTGCTGACTTTCAACTCCTGGCGCCTTACGGCGATCGCCTTCTGGGTAACGGGCTGCTCATTTGGGCTGAGCTTGTTGGCGCTCGCAGTATTTCAATATCCCTTGGGGATTCAAGCACTAATAGGAGTGATCGGCTCAGTGGGCGTCTCCATCAATGCGGCCATCATTATTCTCAGCGGGCTTCGACTCAACGACGCCGCGGTAACAGGGGACCCCGACGCCATTGTTGATGTGGTCATGGACGCCAGCCGGCACATTGTCTCAACCACGGTCACGACTTTCGGAGGCTTCCTGCCCCTGATACTCGAAGGCAGCCAATTCTGGTCGCCCTTTGCCATGGCTATCGCTGGCGGAGTACTACTCTCAACGGTCGTCTCGTTCTACCTGGTACCACCGCTCTACACACTGCTCATGCACCCCAGAAGACACTTGTTAACCGACAGCTCTGACACCCCACGTACAGTATCCGCCGTAACCCTGCGAGAAGCGGCGTGAGCCCCACCCGCTGTCGTTACCATCACGGCGATCTGCGCAATGCGCTAATCATTGCTGCTGCCGAACTTATCGAGTGCGCGGGAACGCTGGATTTCTCCATGGCGGAGGCCGCAGCCAAGGTCGGCGTGAGCGCCGCCGCGCCCTACCGCCATTTCGCTGATAAAGAAGAGCTACTGAGGGCTGTGCGTGATCTCGCATTTCTAGGGCTTGACCACAGGGCAATGGAAACGCTGGAAGCGCACGAAGCGGGATCTCTGGAGGGCATGTTGGCCCTCGGCCATACCTATCTGGCCTTCGCTCGCGAGAAACGCGCTTTTTTCTCACTGATGTGGGAAGACCGGGGGGATAGCGCCGAGCGGCGCCTTGAGGCCCAAACAAAATACGGAGGTTTCCACGTACTGGTAACCATGGTTCAGACGTTCTGTGAAAAACAGGGCAACGGAGATGTCGACGCGTTGTATATCGCCACCCAGATTTGGTCCATGGCCCACGGTATCGCCACGCTGGAGGCGAATCAGATGCTGGATCTGTTCGATGCTTCCATTCAACCCGAACATCTGCTCGACGATGGCGCACGGACCATGCTCACGGGAATTTCGAATACATCCGCTGACCCCAGCCCGAAGCGAACAGGCTTGCAGAAGCGAGCCTGACCCCATCTACGCCCCAGCCTCCGTCATGTCCGCCACCAAGGCGGGCACGGGACGAAGCTTTGACTTGGCCTCAAGGGATGACGATGGGATACTGCGCACCCTCCGCCCGTAGCACAACCGGATAGTGCAACGGCCTTCTAAGCCGTAGGTTGCAGGTTCGAATCCTGCCGGGCGGGCCACCCGCCACCCCGCTGTCGTGAAGCCGTTTTGGCGCCATTATTAAGGTGCCTGTCGACGGCATGGCAATCGACACAGTATTCTGACCCGGACCAGCATCGAGGTGCAGTTCATGCCACGCCACATTATGATTTCAGATGGTCCCGCCCAACCTGACATACAACACGTTGAAAGCTTCTGGCAGAAGGCCAGCCTGAAATTTCCCGATCTGGGCGGCGACTATCAGGTTCGCTCACTCGGCATCGATGCTGAGACCACCGAGCAAATTCTCGGATTCATCAAAGCCCGCGAAAAGGTCGCCACCTGTAGCCTGCCCTGGGTCTTGGAAGCAAACGGCTTCCCGCGATCCTCCGCGGGCACCCCGATCGTGCTCTGCGACTACGAAGGTACCCCCAGGTTAATCGTCCGCCTAACCGAGGTACGGGAGACGACCTTTGGTGAGATTAGCGCCGCCGAAACATCAATGGATGGTCCGCCGGTGCAAGACCCCGACATCTGGATTCCTCTGCATCGCGAGTACTGGAATGGCTTGCTAGCAACTTATGAGCGGCAGTGCGAGGACGACATGCCTGTGCTGATTGAACCCTTCGACTACGTCGGTGAAGTCAGTTTATGAGCACGCCCGCAAAAAGCCCCTATGTCGTCATTGGTGCCGGCATTCACGGACTCAGCACCGCTTACCATCTCGCGCTCGAACTCAAAGCCACAGGCAAAGGCGATGGCCGCGATATTTTAATTATAGACAAGACCGGCATCTGTGCGGGTGCAACGGGCATCGCCTGCGGGGTCATTCGCAATAATTACTTTCAGCCCGCCATGCGCGAGCTTATGGCGCACTCGGTCGGGATCTGGGAGAGCGACCCGGAGACCTATAGCTACCACCCCGTCGGTTATATGCAAATCAGTAGCGAGTCGATGCGGGACGATGTCGCATCGATCTTCGCCCAGCAACAGGCCATTGGCTACGACTCCGTATTTGTTGAGGGCGCCGCACAGAGCGCGCGCTACATGAAAGATATCTTCTCTGACTGGCGAGCGCAGGGGATTACCTCAGTGCTGCATGAGATGCCCGGCGGTTACGCGAATAACACGCGCGCGATGCAGGGCTTGGCAGCCAAAGCCGAGGCGCTGGGCGTCCGAATTCTGAGCGGCGTCAATGTTCAGGGCTTACCACTCGATGGCGCCGGCACTGTCACGGCGGTGGAGACCGATCAGGGGCGCATTGAGTGTGACTACGTGGTGGTGGCAGCAGGTCCCTGGGTGCGCAGTTTTTGGCAAATGCTCGACTTGCCCATGAGTATTGGGATTAAAAACCCCGCGACGGGCGAGACCAAGCAAGATATCCCCATGTGGATTTATTGGTCTCTGCAGGAGGGCACGCTCGGCGTGGACCCCTCACTGCAAGTCACTAATTCTGGAGCGATGCCGCCGGTGATCCATGTCGACACTGACGCACCACTGCACTCCGATGTAGACGGCCGTTGCCTGACAGACAAGATGTGGGGCATCTACTACAAACCGGATTTCCACTTTGGTGGTGTTCAGGGGGGTGCGGCTCCTTTCATCGTCGACAAGCCCGCGGACGCCGTGGCTGTGGACCCCTACGGACCGGCCTCACCAGAGTTTGTTGTGGGCGCAGAATTTGCGGAAATGTGGGTATCAGCGCTGGCGCACTGTCAGGCACGTTTTTCGGGCACCCTGCCCGAGTTCAAAAAAGAGCCCTCGGGCGGCATTGGCGCCTTCACTCCCGATAGCTTCCCCGTATTCGACACCATGCGAGAGAATTGCTTTGTCATCGCCGATTCTAACCACGGCTACAAGATGATTGGGGTTGGCGAACTCGTTGCCAAAACCATCTGCGATAGCAAGCCCGCTTTGCTCAATCCGTTCCGGTTCTCCCGCTATGTGGAGGGTGACTTACACCCCGTATCCAATAGCCCCTTTCCCTGGAGCTAGCCCGCACATAACGGCGCTCGCCAAGGTTCGGAACGATCGCGCGCGAGCCCGAAAAAATCGTTTTCTGAGCGCAATTGCGGGCGTAAACTCGCGACAAACAATCGGTGATGGTCCCCATGACAACCTCTGACCCGCCCACCCGTATCGCCATCAGCCCCCACGGCGTTGCCGACCCGAACATTTCGCGTGACCCCGCGTTGCCGAACGCCGCGTGCGTCGATGCTACCGAGTGGCAGCACGAGCGCGATACCGTCATGGCCAACACCTGGGCAGGTCTCGGCTTTAGTGCTGATATTGCATCAGCCGGCGCCGTGTGCCCCGTGAATTTTATGGGACTACCCTTGCTGATGGTCCGTGACCAAAACGGCTGTGCACGGGTGTTTCATAACGTGTGCCGGCACCGTGGCATGCAGCTCGTCGCAGAGGCAAGCGAGGCGGGATTGATGGTGCGTTGCCCGTACCACAAGTGGGGCTACGACCTGACGGGGCAGCTCAAAGTCACCCCGAACGTCGGCGGCATGGGCGTTCATGAGATCGCAGGCTTTAACTGTGCCGACCACGCGCTCACTGCAGTCCGCAGCGAAGAAGCGCTGGGGATGGTATTTATTAATCTTTCTGGAGAGGCCCCCCCACTAGATGAGCATCTCGCACCGCTAATTCAGCGGTGGAGAGCACTCGCGGGCGAATCATTTGACAGTGACTTGCAGGCTGACACCAGTGAATTTGGCGCGATGACACTCGAGGTGAGGTGCAACTTCAAGCTCGCAGTGGAGAACTATTGTGAGTCCTACCATTTGCCCTTTGTGCATCCCGACCTCAACACGTATTCACCGCTGGATGCGCACTACAACTTGATCGTTGATCCTCTTGCCTCGGGCCAGGGAACTCGAACTTATGACCTCACGCGGGGCGCCGAGGTCCCACTGCCCGCATTCGCGGACTGGGATCCTACTCGCCTCAAAACCGCAGAATATCTGTCGCTGTATCCGAACGTGCTGCTGGGCATTCAGGCCGATCACTTTTTTGCGATCTTGCTGATCCCCGAGGCGCACGACCTGACACGTGAACGCCTGCAGTTTATGTACGCCAACGATGCTGCGTTAACCGAGCAACACCGATCGCGCAGACAAAACCTGCACGAGGCCTGGAATCTGGTGTTTTCAGAGGACGTATCAGTTGTTGAGGGGATGCAACAGGGCCGCGCTTCGCCTGCATTCGATGGCGGACTGTTTACGCCACTCATGGATGTCCCCACCCACCACTTTCATCAGTGGTTCATTAAAGCGTCACTGGAGCAAGCGGCAAGCCTGCAACAAAAACAATCTTCGTAAAAAAACCCCGCATTGTGCGGGGTTGTTGATGAGATTGACCTACTTGATTCGGCTTACGACGGCGCTCGCCGTCACAACAGAGCGATCCGGACGAATCACGGTGTACTCATATTTGAACCGGTTCTCGTCTTCAGACATCAGAGAGAGCGTCCAGGTATCGACATATTCGTCCTTACCCTCTTCGAGGCCACTTTCTGCCGCATCCGTTTTGAATTTGATGACGCCGTCCTCGGCCGAGACTAAACGTGCCACAGGCTTGTTCATCAACCCGCAGTAATGCGTCGACACCACCGTATCCTGTTGAACGTTGAAAATATTCAACATTTCCACGTCATCTTCTCGGCTTTCCTCCAACAGAGCGCTGCCATTGGAGCGCGCCGAATAATTCAATTGCAGCGTGACGGACGTGCCATCGGACTTGTCCAACTGCCCCTGCCACTGCCCCTCTAACTGCATCAGGTGAGTGAACGCTTGTGCGCTCATGGTTTCATTGGCCAACGCCAACGAAGACAGAAATGCTGAGCAGATCAGAGTCAGCGTGATTGAGATATTCCTTTTTTTCATTGTTCCTCCAGATTTATTTATTCCTTGAGCTCAGCAAGAAAACCCAACTCATGCATTGCCTCGGGTGTGAGCCCGGGAGATCTCTGAAATCTCAGTACCGTGCTGACTTGTCATCCCCAGGGGTGCGCTTCTACCGTGGCATGCGCTGTAGAAAGGCGTACGCTGCAGCGCTCACACCGATACAATGTGAAAGCCCCGCATAAGGCGGGGTTTGTCCTGTCTGTCGGTCTTAGAGCTTCTTATCGAGACAATCGAACAGCTTGTCATCCTGATCATCGACCCAGTTGTCTACCTGATCATCCGTGGGTGAGCCACCATGCTTGTCAATCATCGCCTTGGCGGATTTCATCGCTGCAGCGTCTGCCTTGCAGGCCTTCAGTGCGGCCATCAAATCATCTGCCGCCCCCTTATCTGCAAAGCTCTGAGGTGCCAGCGTGGAACCCAAGAACAACAAGACGATACCCATCATTTGCAATTGCTTCATACCACTTCTCCCTTTGAACGTTTCTCTTTAAATTCGACGCCTAACCGCTCGTCAAATGCCTACTGCGTCGTATGACGCAAACTCTAACAATTCTCATCGGGGTCATCAGCACTGACCTCTTCACATGCGGGGATGCTGACTGACCGTGCCGCCCTCCACGGCATATTGTCCCCCGGTGCAAAAACTCGCCTCGTCGGAGGCGAGAAAAAGCGCCATCGCCGCCACTTCCTCCACCGTTCCCATTCTATTCATGGGTGACATGCTGTTGCATGCCGCCTCAACTTCCGGCGTCGCTTCGATCGCCTTTTCGAGTATTCGGGTCAAGGTAGCGCCCGGGTGAATGGAATTACATCTGATGGGCAGGCCGGCCTGCGCACAAAATACGGCGACGGATTTCGTCAGCCCTACAACGCCGGCCTTTGACGTGGTGTAAGCCACATCCGGTATCGCCAGATATGAGGTAGAAGACGCCGTGTTGACAATGGATCCCGTTGCACCGGCGGGGAGCTCTCGCATCAGCGCAATTGCGGTTTTGCAACCCAACATCATGCCCGTGAGATTAACCTTCATCAGACGATCCCAGTCTTCTACCGAGACCTGCGTAATGTCCAGCGCAGATACAATCCCGGCGTTATTGACCATCACATCTAACCGCTCATAGGAAGATCGGATGGTCTCCTCAAATTGTCCCCAGGCAGATTCCTCACCGACATCAAGCTGGATAAAAGTCGCACCGCAACTCGCCGCCACCGCTTCACCCAGGGCCGCGTCGATATCGGCCACTACAACTCGCGCGCCCTCCTCCGAAAATCGGCGAACGATACCGGCGCCAATGCCCGAGGCGCCGTCCGTTACGACCGCAACCTTGCCTGACAATCGACCGCTCACGTTGTTACAACCAAAATTTGATCAATCAACGCGAACTGCCAAGATTGGTTGCATTGAGGTGACTGAATCGGAGCTGATTCATCAATTCAAGCACATTGAGTATGTTTAACAGCACCAGCTGTACTAACGGAGATTCACGATCAACTTCTTGACGGACGGTAGCGGCGTCGAGCAGCATGACGGAACAATCGGTTTTGGCGTGAACATTCTTGCCATGTCGCCCCGACGAAAGCAGAGAGGTCTCACCGAAGAAATCCGTCTCACGAAGCTCAGCAAATTTCGCGCCGCGGGCCGTCGTGAGGTACACACTACCCTCCGAAATAAAATAGAGCCCCTTAGCTTCTTCACCAATTCGATAAATGCAATCGCCCGCGCCGTAGATCGAATTCATCGCCAATCTTCGATAATGCTTGAAAAAACGGTCCTCGAAAGTGGCATTCTCGCGCTGCGCGATATCAAAAACTCGAGTCACCGAATTTCTGATCACCTCTGCTACCAAAAAGCCCGATTTCATCACTGCCGAGCGAAGCGCCGCACCGTCTATCGCGATCACCTCGAGAGCCTCATGTATCGTGAATTGCCACTCTCTAGGGCGTTTACTCAATGCCGCCGCCAGATAGATCGAATCTCCGACTGTAAAGGTTTGCGTTGAGTCCAGTCCGTGCGAGAGTACCGCGTCCTCTCGGATTAACGCCTTACCCTGAGTGATAAAAAACACTGCATCGCTCTTGCTAAGCTCTGTCGCATCTGTAATCACTCGTCTCTTCGCATGACCCAGAGCCGCTACCTCTTTAAGCAACGCATTGTGATCAAGCCTTTCCATTCATTTAGCTCCAGCTGGTCATTCTTTGCCACCACTGGCCCGTATCAGCCTCGCTCCACTCTCGTAACGCGATTGTTGGGAGAACGTGCCCGTCATCTGAAAAAAGCTCATCATTGATATCAGGGAGCACCCGCTGCCAAAGGGTAGGCTCCAAGCAGAGGCGATGGTAGAGCGCAGTGTCAGCAATAAGTGACATGCGAGCGCCCAGTGAACGGGCGTAACCTGTTTGACGTGCTTAGACTTGATTCGCGCACATACCGTACCTGATACCACGCGAGCGGTGAGCGCGTTTGTCTAGTGACAGATGCCGTACAATGCCAGCAAAATAAAGATGAACAGCCATGGGAAGCAACCAACCCCTTTACATTCGTCACTCCGGCCCCGCGCTATTGGAGACGCCCCTACTCAACAAAGGGAGTGCTTTCTCACGAGAAGAGCGGATAGATTTTAATCTTACGGGCCTGCTACCACCGCGATACGAGACAATTTACGAGCAGCTGGACCGGGCATATCGCCAGTACTCGACGTATCACGAAGCGATCAATAAACACATTTATTTGCGAGGCATTCAGGATAACAACGAGACGCTTTTCTACGCGCTCGTCAGCCAGTACCTCGAAGAAATGATGCCCATCATTTACACCCCCACCGTGGGGGACGCCTGCGAACAATTCTCGGATATCTATCGCAGTTCGCGCGGACTGTTTCTGGCGTGGGAAGAGCGCGGGCAAATTGACGATATTCTTCGCAACGCGACCAAAGACAAAGTCAAAGTGATTGTTGTCACCGACGGAGAGCGAATACTCGGGCTGGGCGATCAGGGCATTGGCGGCATGGGGATTCCGATTGGAAAGTTATCGCTCTACACCGCCTGCGGCGGTATCAGCCCGGCGTATACGCTCCCCGTGATGCTCGATGTGGGCACCAACAACGAAACATTGCTGAACGATCCAAGGTATATGGGCGCGCGACATCCCCGAGTCAGTGAAGATGAATACGACGCATTTGTCGATCTGTTCATGCACGCAGCCCAGCGTCGCTGGCCCGGCGTTATGGTGCAGTTTGAAGACTTTGCCCAGGCTAACGCCATGCCGATTCTTAACCGTTACAGAGAGCGCTTTTGTTGCTTTAACGACGACATCCAAGGTACCGCCGCTGTCACGCTGGGAACGCTATTAGCCGCCTGCCGTGTCTCTGAGAAATCTATCAGCGAGCACCGTATCGCGTTTGTCGGCGCGGGTTCAGCGGGCTGCGGTATCGCAGAAATGCTGATTCAGAAAATGCGTGAGGAGGGCCTCAGTGACGAGATGGCCCGCCGTCAGGTATTTATGGTGGATCGTCATGGTCTTATCACAGAAGACATGAGCGGCCTGCAGGAGTTTCAGCGTGTTTTGGCGCAGCACAGGGCTGATATCGATACCTGGTCATGCCGCGGCCAATGGCCCAGTCTCGAGGAAGTGGTGACCCACGGACGCCCCACGATACTGATTGGCGTATCGGGACAACCAGGGCTGTTCACCGAAGCGATCATCAAAGGCATGACACAGCACAGCGATGCACCCATCATTTTTCCGTTGAGTAATCCCGTGAGTCGGGCAGAGGCCACGCCTGAGGATATTGTTCGCTGGACCAACGGCAAAGCCATCATCGCCACGGGCAGTCCTTTCCAACCGGTGAACCACCAAGGCAAGCTGCATCGCATCGCGCAATGCAATAACAGCTACATTTTTCCCGGCATAGGACTCGGCGTGTTGGCGGTGCGCGCAAATCGCGTCACGGATGAAATGCTGCTGGCAAGTAGTGAAGTGTTAGCGGCGGCTTCTCCCATGGCCTCGGCGGGAAGTGGCGACCTGCTGCCGCCCCTGCGGCAAATTGCAGAAGTGAGCAAATCGATCGCCTTTGCGGTAGCCAAGGTCGCGCAGGCGCAAGGCCACGCCTTGGAAATCTCAGATGCACAGTTACACGCCCGTATCGACCAGATCTTCTGGACGCCTCACTATCGTGATTACAAACGGATCAGCCTATGACATGCGCCGATCGGTTCAGCGCACGGGAGAGGGACCCATCTCCAGATGGAGGGCGTCCTCGGTATAGGGATTTCCCCGCGCAACGGCCTCGTTCAGGGAAACGCCTAAACCCGGTTCTTCAGGGGGGATGACACAGCCCTCTTCCCATCGTATTCGCGTTTCCAACAAATCTGCGTGAAAACCACCCCAGGTTTCGATCCCTTCAAGAATCAGAAAATTGGGCGTGCAGGTGGCGAGCTGAATATTGGCTGCGCCCACAATCGGACCGCAGTACAGGTGGGGCGCGATTTGCGCGTAGTGTACCTCAGCCATAGATGCGATCTTCTTCGCCTCGAGCAACCCCCCCACGCGGCCAAGATTCAGCTGCAAAATGGCGGCGGCGCGTTCATCCAGCACCCTCGCGAACTCAAACTTGGTGCACAAGCGCTCTCCCGTGGCAACAGGGATGGAGGTCGCTCGGGCCACGCGAGCCATTTGCGCGGTATTTTCAGGCGGTACGGGCTCCTCGAACCAGAGCGGATCATATCGCTCAATCTGCCGCGCCAGCCGGATAGCGCCCGCGGTCGTAAATTGACCGTGGGTGCCAAACAGTAGGTCGACTTCGCCCCCCACCGCCTCCCGAATAAGGCGCATAAACTCAACCGAACGCTCCAACTCTTGCCCCGTAGGCATACCACCGTCGAAAACGGTATACGGCCCCGCAGGGTCAAATTTAACGGCGGTAAAGCCCATCGCTACATAATCCAGCGCGCGCTCCGCCGCCCGGTGTGGATTGACATAAACATGATCAGGGTCGTCACCCACAGGGTAGACGTCACCGGACTCGGGATAGATATAGGTATAGGTGCGCAATCGGTCATGGATTTTTCCGCCCAATAACTCGTAGGCGGGCTTGTCACAGGCTTTGCCCACGATATCCCAGCAGGCCATTTCAAGACCTGACAACACACTTACCAAAGAGACATCAGGACGCAGGTTGTAGCCCGACCCATAGACCCGCCGCCAGAGCCTCTCTATATGAAACGGATCGTGCCCGATGACGTATCGTTCCGCCGTATCTTTCAACATGGTTTCTACAGTGCCCGCGCTGAAGGTCGCGCAATACACCTCGCCATAACCCACAATCCCGGTATCGGTAACCAGCTTTACAAAAATAAAATAGCGACCACCAAATCGTGGCGGCGGGTTGGCGACTACGAAGGTCTCAAAGTCCGTTACGACCATCAGAAAATCACCAAATTACGCAAGGCTTCCCCCCGCTTTACCGAGGCAATCGCGTCATTAATATTTTCTAGCGTATAGCGCCCGCTGATCATTTCATCGAGCTTCAGCGTGCCGCATTGATAAAGGTCAACTAAATGCGGGATATCTCGGTTTACTGAGCTCGACCCCATTTTCGAGCCAAGGAGTGATTGGCCCTTTGAGGCCAACTCACCGGGGTCGTACTCTGCGAAAACGCCCGAGGCGGGCATCCCCACGACCACCACACTGCCCGCTCTCGCGAGCAGCTGCATGGCCTGCTCTGCTGCGCGCTTAACGCCGACGGTAACAAAAGCAAAATCCACTCCCCGCTGCTGTGTTATCGCCATCACGCCATCCGGAACGTCTTGCTCTTGGCTATTGATCACATGTGTGGCACCGAACTTTTTTGCCAGCGCCAGCTTCTCTTCATGAATGTCGATAGCAATGACGACAGGGGCACCACTGACTGCGGCGGCTTGAATACTATTCACGCCCACACCGCCACAGCCGATTACGGCGACTGAGCTGCCTGAAGCGACCTTCGCCGTATTCACAACCGCACCGAATCCCGTCATCACGCCACAGCCCAATATCGACGCTACGTCTAGCGGCACCGATTTCGGTATCACGCAAACTTGGCTTTGATCCACCACCACCCATTCGGCAAAGGCCCCGGTTTTGAGCCCCTGTTGAACGGCATTGCCTGAGCGATCTGAAAGCGGTGAGCACCCGTCAAACGGAAAAGTCCCGACGCACTGCGTTTCGATAGCGCGAATGCAGTACCCACAATGCCCACAAGAGCGAATCAGGGTGACTACCACGTGATCACCCACGCTGAGGTCGGTCACTCCTGCACCCACAATATCGATAACTCCCGAGGCCTCGTGCCCCAATACCACGGGTAAATCACCGCCCCACGCGCCGTCGGCGAACATAATATCGCTATGACAGATAGCACAGGCCGACAGGTGCACTCGCACCTCGCCGGTCCGCGGCGCGGCAATGGCAAGCTCCTCCACTGACAAAGGATCGCCGAAAGCGCGACAAACGGCGGCCTTCATGCGGGAAACCACTTCACACCAATCGACACCTCAATCGGCCTCCGCTACCAACGTGCACGGGTTAAGCGAATATAGCACCGAGGGCCGGTCAAACCAGCCCGCTCCCGCATGTAATATGAGCGTGTTATCTCACCGCGACAGGCTCATGAAACCCTCGGCAAAATCGGCAAATTGTCCCTGCGGCATCCAAAAAAACCATGAGAGGTGCTGCGGCCCATTGCTCAGTGGTGAGCGCAGAGCACTCACTGCCGAACAATTAATGCGCTCGCGTTACTGTGCTTTTGTTTACCGCGACGAACACTATCTTCTTGCCACCTGGCACCCCACGACTCGCCCCAAGACAGTCCCATTTGACGCAAGACAGCGTTGGCTAGGCTTAAGCATTCGAGTAACGGAGGACGGCACCATCGACGATAAGGTGGGATATGTTGAATTTGTCGCTCGCTTTAAAGTGAATGGCAAGGGCCATAGACTCCACGAGAAGAGCCACTTTGCCAGAGTCGATGATGAGTGGTACTACGTTAGTGGTGATTTTCTCTAACTCGGCGTTGGTTGACCACGCAAGGGGTATGGCATGCAGTTTCTAATGGCACCAGAAATCATTTATGGAAGCATGCTTTTGATGGGAATTTTGATTTGCTGGTGCGTCAGCCTGACACAGCAACCTGTTGCCGATGAGGGCCCTGATCGCCAGGCCGCCTAAGGTAAAACTCTCGAGCATCAGGCCAACGCCATGGTGCTCTACAATCAAGAACGCAGTCGCGTGACCCAGCTCGAGGAAGAAATCGCAGACTTGCGAAAAGCACTGGAAGACTTTGTTGTTGAGCTCGACCGCAAATAATGACCGCCCTACTACTGCAGAATGGCAGGAGCAGAATACATCTAAGCACGTAACCAGGAGATGCTACGCGTGAGCACAATTCAAGAATCTGAGCGCGAGGAGATTCGAGAGACACTGGTTCGCTTTCTGCGCGCTGAGGCCGGAGAGGAGAGACTGCGTGAAGGCATGCAGCGTGATCGCGGTTACGATGGGGCGGTGTGGCGGCAGCTGGCCGACATGGGCCTGCTTGGCATCATAATCAGTGAAGCCTATGGGGGCATCGGTGGCAGTGCGCTTGATGCCGCCATGGTCGCAGAAGAGCTGGGCTGTTCACTGCTACCCGTTCCTTTTATAGAAACCTGCGTGATCGCGCCGGCTCTGATTGAATCCAGCGATGTCGCCGAAAAAATGAGGGAGGTTCTGTCATCCATTGCCCAGGGAACTGCCACCATTGCCATCGGCGGTAACGCGACACTTGCTCCGTATCGAGATGCCACTTGCACCTTGAAAGTAGACGATAGCGATAGGATTTCCGGTGAAGTGTCCTTAGTCATGCACGGCGCCCACGCCGACTATTTATTACTCGCAATCGACTCAGAGTCTCAGACGCGTTGTTTTATGGTGTCGGCGGATACGGAATACGCTATCGAGGAACAAACTGCCAATGACCCCGCGCTAAGGCCGGCAACCATCGGGCTCAACTGTGCCCCCGGTATTGAGCTTACTGGATTAAAACCAGACGATCTTGAGCGTGTCCGTTTGCAGGGCGTAGCCACATTATCGGCCCTACAAACGGGCGCGATGCGTGCAATGTTCGAGATTACGGTTGACTATCTCAAGACGCGATACCAATTTGGCCGCCCCATTGGTTCGTTCCAAGCGCTCAAGCACATCGCGGCGGATCTCTTTCTCGAAGTTGAATCAGCCACCAGTGCGGCGCATGCGGCAGCCAACGCGCTGGCTTCAGCCGACAGCCTGGCAGCCCGGTCAGTGGCTCTAGCCGGATTTATCTGCAACGACGCGTTCCGCGATGTGTCGGCTCAGGCAATACAGTTACATGGCGGTATCGCTTATACGCGAGAGCACGTTGCGCACCTCTACTGGCGTCGCGCCCGCGCCACTCTCTCTATGCTTGGTGACTCCAACACCCATCGCGAAGCCTACTTGAACACGTGGGAGGCTGCCGCATGAGCCAATTCGATACAGATGCCTCACTCGAAGCGCTGCGCGTTGCTGTTCTCAGCTGGCTGGACACGCATTGGGACAGTGAAAATCGGCGCCCGCTGACTGAACCCACCTACGACCGGAGACACTGGCGTCAGCAAGTGCTCGAAGCCGGGCTAGCGG
>JAYPXQ010000007.1:16285-25698 GCA_038135595.1 Halieaceae bacterium | reverse complement strand
CCCACCTACGACCGGAGACACTGGCGTCAGCAAGTGCTCGAAGCCGGGCTAGCGGTTCCCTCCTGGCCATCTGAGTGGTTTGGCCTGGGGATGACCTCTGCACAATGCAAAGTCATTGAGAAAGCCTTCGCAGAGCGCAATGCCCCGGGCACGGGTCTGGATAGATATCATCTCGGCGCCATCACTGTTTTCAAGGCCGGCAGCGATGCGCTGAAACGCGAAATGCTTCCCGAGTTACTGACTGGACCCATCTGCTGCCTCCTGTACTCCGAACCCAATGCAGGCTCCGACCTTGCAGGCATTCGCACGAGAGCTGAGCGAGATGGCGAGCAGTACGTCATCAACGGACAAAAGGTGTGGACATCAAACGCGCGCGAGGCGGATTACGGCATGTTACTGGCACGCACGGACTGGGATGCCCCCAAGCATCGCGGGATCACCTTCTTTTTATTTCCAATGAAACAGCCCGGGGTCGAGATTCGCCCTATTAATCAGATCACCGGCGAATCCGAGTTCAACGAAATTTTCATCGAGAATGCGGTCGTTCCTGAGCGCTTCATGATTGGCAATCTCAACGAGGGCTGGGGATCTTTTCAAACGGCTATCGCTTACGAGCGTCTTATTATGGGACAAGGCATCACGGGACGCCGGCGCAACAGTGCAACTCGAAGCCGCCCGCCTCTGCTCGAACTGGCCGAGAAAACCCACAAACTCAACGACCCCGTCATCAGGCAGCGCCTGGCACAAGCTCTCGCTTACCGGGAGGTCAACAACCTGAATAATGAGCGCGCGATGACCGAAATGATGACAAAGGGCTCAATGTCACTCATGTCGCTGAGTAAATTAGCGATGTCACGAATTCAACATGGCGAGGCGGCAATCGCTACTGACCTTCTCGGCCCCGAGGCACTGCTGGATGGCCCTGACAACAGCGACGCGGCCAACACCAATTTTGACGCCGCCAAGGCCTACATGAACTCAATCGGTGGGGGCACCGACCAAATTCAACGCAATATTATTGCCGAGAAAGTCCTAGGCCTGCCCAAAGAACACGAGCCTGATAAAGGCATTGCGTTCCGCGAGGTCAAATCGGGCACAGGGCCTGGAACAACGGGGTGAAAAACGACACAGCGACGTGCGCTCACTGACCAGCATCACCCGATCCCATAGGTGCGTAGCCGGCAAGGGCTCACTTTTTACAGGCTAGCTTGAGAGGTATTAATGGCTGAACCAACAGAACACCAAATTCAAACTCTGATGTCTTTACCCGCCGACGCACCTCTCGGCGTCCTCAACTTATTCCAGTTTCGCGGAACTGCGCGCTACGCACCCGAGGATCCGGAATTCGGCACGCTCGAAGCCGAGGTATCAGGCGCCACAGCCTTTGAACGATATGGTGAAGTCGCGGGTACCTTCATCGCACGATGCGGCGGGCGGGTCGTATTTAGCACCGCCGTAGCCCAGGTAATGATTGGCGACGAGCAGATTGAATGGGATATCGCCGCACTGATGTTTTTCCCCAGGCGCGCTGACTTCTCCAATATGCTCGCAGACCCTGAGTTTGCAGCAGTATCACGCCATCGCAAGGCAGCACTGGCCAACCACTACATGTTGCACTTGGCAGGCGACCCCTTCGATTTAAAAAAATAAAAAATACAGGGAGCAGTAGCCGCTCCCGTAAGGCAGAGGAAAGCTTTCGAGCTGATCACAGCTCCCCGCTCAATCAGTGAAATCGTAGCTGGTCAGCGTGTCTGTGGTGGAATGACTCAGGCCAAAAGAAAACACCGGCGCCCCCGGCAAGATTGATCAGAAGGCGCCGATTCAGCAATCAGCAACCGCTAGCGATTACTGATTGCTCACGCTTAATTTTATCAAGCATCGGGGTCATCGTCGTCGGGCTCATCGCCTTCCGGCTCATCATCCTCGGGCTCGTCGTCCTCAGGTTCATCATCGTGGGGCTCGCCCCCGTGAGAATGTTGCACGACTTCACTGAGATCTGCAGCGCCCGCCGTCACAACGGGGTCGTAACGATACTCCCCGTAGACAACCATCGATAGCAGCAGCGCAATAACTGAAACGAGTATTTTCATGGCTTTCTCCAAGCACTAAGTTGACGGGCGTATAAAGCACCCGAGGCAGACGCTACGCCCACCCAGAGAAACGCGCCAAGATCTAATAGGCATTAAGCAAGATTCGGATAGACCTAAATGCTTGATCGGCGACATTCAAGTTTGGTGGCCGTTCTTGAGAGCGCTTAAAACCAAACGATAGGAGACGGTCGCCTCTAAATCGACCGATGCTTAAATGGAGCGGGTGATGGGAATCGAACCCACGTTTAAAGCTTGGGAAGCTCTCGTTCTACCATTGAACTACACCCGCACTGCCTGAGAGCTTATGCCCTCCACTCAAAAAAGGTAAAGCCGGCAATCAGCCAAGGTCAAGGGATTCGAGTGCTGCCAGAAGTTCAGTATGGTGGTCCTTGGTTTTAAATTTGTCCATCACGGCCTTCAGCTTGCCGTCCTTACCGACAATAAAAGTGGTGCGCAAAATGCCATCGAATTCCCGGCCCATGAATTTCTTAGGGCCCCAGGCGCCATAGCTGTCGGCCACGGCGTGGTCTTCATCACTGAGCAGTTGAAAGTTCAACTCATCCCGCTCGACAAACTTCGCCAGCTTGTTGACTGGGTCAGGACTAATGCCCAGCACCACGGTATTCAGCCCCTTCAGCGCTTTGGCTGAATCGCGCAACCCCTGAGCCTGGATCGTGCAACCAGGCGTCATCGCTTTGGGGTAGAAGTAAACCACCACGGCGGATTTACCCTTGAAATCCGTCAGCGAAACTTTATTGCCCTCGTGATCTTGAAGGGAAAATTTGGGCGCAAGGTTGCCCACCTTCGGAAATGCCATACCAACCTCTGTGTCGTTAATTAAATACGATGGTACTTACGAGTGGCGCCCCGCCGAGGATCAAATCCGGGAGGGCAAAGCGGTGACGTCAGAGCTCAGTCGGTGGCTTACGCCCGTAAGATATGACCGTATTGCGGATAGGAAAGTCGCCGGTCTTACGATCCACGAGGTACTCCTGAAGCATTTCTCGCACCACAGGGAATGCGAGCTCGTCCCAAGGAATCTCCTGCTCGGTGAAGAGCGCACTCTCGAGCGATTCGGGACCAATACCAAAGGCTTCATTCTCGAGATGACAGCGATAGAAGAGATAGACCTGATTAATGTGGGGCACATCAAATATACGGTACAGCTCCAAGTCTATGGCTTTGGCCGCCGCTTCCTCCCAGGTCTCTCGAGCAGCACCCTCCGCCGAGGCCTCGCCGTTTTCCATAAAGCCCGCGGGCAACGTCCACTTGCCGTAACGCGGCTCAATCGCTCGCCTGCAGAGCAGTATGCGGTCTCCCACCGTTGGTAAGCACCCCACGATGACCTTTGGGTTGATGTAATGAATGGTTTCACAGGCGCTACAAACGTGGCGCTCGCGATCGTCATCAATCGGCACTTGCAAGCTGACCGTAGCGCCGCATTGGCTACAAAATTTCATACGCCACCACCCTGCCCCCAACGCGCCCGGCGCTCGCCATCCTGCGCGCGGGTCGCTACCCAATGTGCACCCTCGGGTCCTTGCTCTCGCTTCCAAAACGGCGCATCAGTTTTGAGGGTGTCCATCATAAATTCGCAGGCGCTGATTGCCTCTCCCCGGTGATCTGCCACTGCGCCAACCCACACAATCGTCTCGCTAACGGGCAATAATCCAAACCGATGCACAATGCGCCAATTACTGAGCCCGAAGCGTTTCACCGCCTGCTGACCCAATCCCTGAAGTACCGTGAGCGCCATTTCCGGGTAATGCTCAAGTTCCAACGCGCCCACGGCTTTATCCCCGGTGTGGTCGCGCACATACCCCGTGAATGTTGCTACTGCGGCACCCGGCGTTTCTCCCACCAAGGCCGCGTATTCCGCGGCTACGTCAATTGGCTCTGCCTGTAGTGATACGGACATGTCAGCCACCCGTCATCGGCGGGAACAGCGCCAATTCATCGCCGTCTTTCACGAGGGCATCAAGGTAAACGACCTTGTGATTCAGGGCATGCACCAGATTTGGCTGATTGATCGCATCGCTCCAATCAGCGCCTCGCGCCGAAAGCACCGCTTTGATCGACTCTACCCGGATCGCGCCATCGACCACTTCTGCTGGCGGCAAGGCACCGAGTTCCAATTGCAGCTCGGCCTCACCCAGCGCCTCCCGAAGAGACGCAAACAACTTAATCGTGATGCTCACGATGCCACTCTCCGCTGGCGCCACCCACTTTATGAACCAAACGGGTGTGCTCGATGCTCATGCCACGATCGATTGCCTTACACATGTCGTATAGGGTCAGCGCAGCCACTGAAGCCGCTGTCAGTGCCTCCATCTCAACACCGGTCTGGCCCGTGACTTTGCAGGTCGCCGCGATTCGGACGCCTGGCAATTCGGCATCCGGCGTCAATTCAACCCGGACCGAAGACAGGGGCAAGGGATGACACAGCGGGATCAAGTCTGCACATTTTTTAGCCGCCTGAATGCCGGCAATACGGGCGACGGCCATCACATCGCCCTTAGGTAAGGCATTGTCGGTAATGGCGCCAAGGGTCGACGCCTGCATGCGCACGCACGACTCCGCGACCGCCTCCCTCGCAGAGACGGCCTTTTCCGTGACATCAACAATATGCGCCCGGCCCGTGTCATCGAGGTGTGTCAGGCGATCCGTGTTTTCTGGCATACCGCCATGCTAACACTCCGGTGCGGTAAACGGCATAAGCTGTCATGATGCTGAGGCGATTCCCAAAAATGTGACCACACGATGACCTCCGAACCCTTTGCGGCAGAAAGCACGCGCTATCGATGGACGGTGTTGGTCATGCTGACGCTGGTCTATACCTTCAACTTTATCGATCGCCAGATCCTTGTCATTCTGCAGGAACCCATCAAAGCGGATTTAGGGCTCAGCGACGCACAACTGGGTTTACTTACGGGCTTTAGCTTTGCACTGGTCTACGTTACCGCCGGTATCCCTATCGCGTGGCTGGCGGACCGAGCCAATCGCCGCAACATCGTCGCCGCTTCCCTTGCGTTCTGGAGTCTCCTGACCGCCCTCTCAGGACTCGTTCAAAACTACGGACAACTGCTGGCTGCTCGCCTCGGGGTTGGCGTGGGCGAAGCCGGCGGCTCCCCACCTTCTCACTCGATGATCAGTGATTACTTTCCGCCCAGTAGCCGGGGCACGGCCCTCTCCTTTTACAGCATGGGCATCTATATCGGTGTGTTATTCGGATTTGCGGCGGGCGGTTGGATTGCTGAAAATTTTGGCTGGCGAAATGCCTTTTTTGTTATCGGCATTCCCGGCATCCTGTATGCCCTTGCCGTGCTTTGGATAGTAAAAGAACCCCGCCGCGGCCAGTACGACGAGGCGACGGCCCCCGTTCAGTCCAGCCTGTCAGAAACACTTGCCGCACTCAGGGGGCGGCCCACCTTCTGGTATCTTTCTGTAGGCTGCGCCTTCAGCGCATTTGTCTCCTATGGCAATGGCAATTTCATGCCCTCCTTTCTGATGCGAAATCACGGCATGTCGCTGGCAGAGGTGGGGGCCATATTAGGCCTCATATCAGGGCTATCTGGCGCCACCGGTACTTTTTTGGGTGGGTTCTTGGCCGACAGATTGGCTACTCGCGACATGCGTTGGTATGTCTGGATTCCTATTCTTGGCGCCCTCTCCGCCATGATCCCGGCCTACTACACCCTGTTTGGTGAGAACACGACGCTCATCGTCGCCGCCATGATTCCATCGCAAATACTCAGCGCACTGTATCTCGGCCCCTGTATCGCCACCTGTCATAATCTCGTCTCCCCCGGCATGCGCGCCATGGCCTCTGCGATTCTTTACTTCGTGCTGAACCTTATTGGTCTGGGCCTGGGGCCACTGACCGTTGGCGTATTGAGCGATGTATTTGCCGAACCCTTTGGCGACAATAACCTGCGCTACGCGATGGTCACCGCGCTTACTATTGGCTTTCTGGGCGTCTACTTCCTGTGGATGGCTACTCGTAGCCTGGACCGCGATCTCGAGGAGAACCGTCGGGCGCTCGCTTTACACTCCAAATAACGGTAAACCGGCCACAGAAAACGCATCAATGGCCCTTGCTCATCAAGTTCCATCAATACCAACGCGCGTCAGGGCTTCCCTTTAGCGCAACAACAGCGCACCCTGTTAACTTTCACGCTACGGAGGCCTTATCCATGCGCGCAGCGGTATTTCATGAACCTGGAGCCCCTCTCGCTATTGAGCACGTCGATGACCCGTCGCCAGCGGCGGGTCAGGTCGTTATCGCGGTAAAGCGCTGTGGCATCTGCGGCACCGACCTACACGCGACCGAAGAACATGATGGCCTTCTAGTGCCCGGCACGGTGATGGGCCATGAATTCGCGGGGGAAATCGTTGAGGTTGGCACCCAGTGTCCGAGTGATTGGAAGCCGGGACGCAAGGTAACAGGCCTACCCTCCCTCTCTTGCGGGCATTGCCTGCCTTGTCAGACGGGCAAACCGCTGCAGTGCGAGAGCAACATTATTGTCGGCCTACAGCGCTCCGGTGGCTTTGCGGAGTACCTAGCGCTCGACACCCACAATTCCATTCTTCTACCCGATAGCGTTGATTGGGTAGAGGGCGCGTTGATTGAACCCCTCGCCGTCGGTCTGCACGCCGTCAACATGAGCGCAAACATTCGCGGCAAGCGCGTACTCATACTGGGCGCGGGTCCGGTGGGGCTGGCTGTCTCCTTTTGGTCTCGGTTTATGGGCGCTTATCACATTACCGTGACAGAACCAGAAACCATTCGACGTGAAAGCACAATGCAATTTGGTGCCGATGTGGGCCTCGCCTCGGGGGCTCCCGAGGCGGTGCTTCCCGAGATTATCAAAGCCGCAGGAGGCATGCCCGACGTTATATTCGAGTGCGTGGGCGTGCCCGGGATGCTTGCTGAAGCAATCACGTATTCGCGCTACGGCGGTGAAGTGGTGGTCGTTGGTTTCTGTGCGCGACCCGACACCCTCGTGCCCGCTGCCGCCGTGATGAAAGAACTGTCGGTGCGTTTTGTTGTTGCCTATGACAAAGCCGACTTCGACATGATTGCGGGTCTTATGGCGCGAGATAAACTTGACGTCACGCATATGTGTACCGATACCGTCGGCTTCGACGCGTTTTCGCAGGCTTTCGAAAGCCTGCGAACACCCAACGCGCACTGCAAAATCATGCTGGACCCCGGCGCCACTTAACGCAATGGCCGCTTTGGCTCGGGATACTGACAGAGGATCAAGGTAACGACGCAACTTCGCGGCTGATGTTATCCGATTGTAAAAATTTCAGTTTCAGCGCTCCCGCCTCTGTGACCAGGTAGGCGCTCTCCAACCAGACGTTACGCTCAATTAACGCCTGTCCGGGCTCATCTGGGTCGGGATAGACGAATTCACCCGTATTCTTGTAGCTGATATGTGCCGAATCATCGCCCAAGCTCACGCGCATCTCAGAAAATCGCCACTCAGTAGAAATCCAGTTTTCATAACCCGCGTCGTCGAGGAAGGCCTCAAAGCGGCGCCAGTCGAAAGCTGCTCCCATTTCAAAAATCAAAAAATCATGGGTAACGCGCTGACTCATGCTTGGATTCGGATAATTCTCCACCGACAACGCGTCAAAAAAACCGCGCAGGGCCGCCACAGCCGTCTCTTCATTGACGGCGTCTTGTGCCCTCGGCTGATAAACAACAAGGCACATCAGCAAAACGATGGCCGCACGAACGATTCCCATAGAAACCCCCAGTAATACACTCAATCGAACCCATCCTCCCTGAGAAGCTAAACCCAGTGAGGCCCCCTTTAAGCTCGCACACAACACCCGAAAACTTGCACCACTCGCGTTATGAAGGTAGTTTGGGAAGTGCGCAGTAGCGCAACAATAACAACAACCTGGGGGAAAAAGATGTCTGAACTCGACGTTTTCGGCTTCATTGGGGTTAATCGTTCCGTATTTGCCACGCTGTTTTTGTGTGGCGTACTGATGCCACTGTCAGTAGTGGTAGTGGCCTACCTTTTCAGAAACTTCTCAACCACGATCAGGGGAGCAGCGATGGTGTCCGCGCTTATCGGCGTCGTCATGCTGACTTTCTTTACCATGGGCTCGCAAAATGCATTTTTTATGATGCTATCGACGCTCAGTGAAATGGCGGGGAATGGATCTGAGATTGCTGCTGACTTCCTCAATGGGAATAACTTGCCCATCGGAGAAACCATCAACCCGCCTGGCTGGATGATGGCATTGTCGTTAGTACAAGTGGTGATTAACTTCGTTTTGACCGTCTACGTTTTTCTGTTCGCCCGATGGGATAACAGCTGACGTTCAGACTTCTGTGCAATGTCTTCCAAGGGGGCTTACGCCCCCTTTTTTTAGTTTCAGCAAATGGTGTTCCGGTAGGGTCTTCAATACCCCACCAAACTTGTTCATTTGAGCGGTGACACCTTGAAAGTCAGGGTCTTCGCGACAAAATCCGCCTCACCAGAGACGATGTTGATAACGCCATTGGACACCATATCGAGTGAGTACATCTGAAAAATGGTGCCTTTTCGGCGATATACGCCCTGCAAGGTTGCGGTGGCAAACTCCTCGCCGTTTTGCGTCCAGGCAAAACCGGTAAACTCTCCGGCATCACCCATACCCAATTTGTCGGTGAATTCATAAGACAACCAAACCCGCCCGTAAGGGCCCGCCTCACCTGAGGCTGAAATTTTGTAGTTAGTGCCATCAGTCGTGTGGGCTGCGTCGATATCAAAGTTCGCTACGAACTCGCCCTCTCCGTAATCAAGATCCTGCGCTAACGTAAGTGGCACCCAAAATGCTGCGATAACAGCAATTATCCATCTTTTAATCATTATCATCCCCTTCCTAAAGTGATTAATGCAGGGTCGCAATACTCGCCCCGCCCAATCACCTTAAACCAGGCGCTATAGACGTCAACAACGAGACACTTAGAATCAGAGGGCGCTGTCGCGATTTGCACCAATCTTCGTCAAAAACTCTGGTAGTGTCGGACTACTCGTTCATCACCAGAGAGGTTTCCCTTTATGCAACGCAACTCAAGCTCCTCGCTTCTCAAGCCTCTTGCCATACTCATAGCATCGGCGATCTTGGTCGCGTGCGCAGACAAGCCCGGTAGCGAGGGCTGGTGCCAGGCCATGGATGAAAAAAGTAAAGGTGACTGGACCGGTGCCGACGCGAAAACCTACGCGGCACACTGTATTTTTGATAGCACAACCATCGGCAGCGAGGCCTGGTGCGACGATCTGAAAGAAAAACCCAAGGGTGAATGGACGACGCAGGAGG
>JAYPXQ010000007.1:0-16275 GCA_038135595.1 Halieaceae bacterium | reverse complement strand
TTGTGTGGTTGAGGCCGTGCAACAAGAGGCCGTGCAACAATAAGAACGGTAACGATGAGGCTAAGTCCGACGCGCTAGCACTGATACGGCCGCTAACCTTGGTGGGTAACTATCTCGGTTAGGCGATCTCCAACGGATGCACCCACAGCATGGTCACGCCGTCCGTGAGTGCATTCAACCCACCCACCGCCTCATCCTCTGTCATGCCTCGCGCCTTGAGTTTTGATATGACGCTCGCACTGCTATAGCAAGGGACAGGTGTTCCGTCCTCTTCATAAATACATCCGAGCAAGCAGTCTTCGAAGCCATCAATAAGCTGTATTTCAAACTCATCATCATGGGCATCGAGTTCGTGCATTTCCCTATCCCTCTCTGAACTCAACGTATATCTAGCGATTTTTTGCCACCCTCGCCCAACCTGCGCGGCTTTCACACTGGCACGATATGCATTTTCCTGGTCAGACTGGCTCTCCGATGTACGTGACCAGATCAGTAAGACCGACGATCGAGGCCACCATCGTGTCTCCCACCCCAATCGGACCCACTCCCTCGGGCGTCCCCGTATAGATGAGATCGCCGGGTTTCAGCTCCATGGAACACGATAGTATCGAGATGATTTCCCGCACGCTCCAAATTAACAGCGAGACATCAGACCGCTGCTTGGTCTCTCCGTTGACAGAGAGTTTGATCTCTCCCGCGGTCATCTCTCCCGTGTCAGAGATGGCGTGAATAGGCGCACAAAGGGCTGATCGATCAAACGCCTTTCCCCAGTCCCAGGGCCGACCCGCCTCGCGCGCGACGAATTGCAGATCGCGACGCGTTAAGTCGTTACCCACTGCGTATCCAAAAATATGATCCGCCGCGTCGGCTTCCCTAATGCGAAAGCCGCCTTTGCCAATCGCCACCACCAGCTCGGCCTCGTAATGCAAATTCGCTGTCTCAGCCGGATACGGTATGGACTGTTCACTGTCTACAACCGCGTCGGCCGGCTTGGTGAAGAAGAACGGTGGCTCTCGAGTTGGGTCCGCCCCCATCTCGCGAGCGTGTGCTTCATAATTTCGGCCAACGCAGAATATCCGCCGAACAGGGAACCGCGCGTCGCTGCCGTTGACGGCGACTGATGGCGTTTTTGGTGGTTCGATGATGTAGTCCATATTGCCACGCTAACTCAGTTAAATTTTTGGCAAAGACACGTCGTCAAAGCGCGATTCCACAACAGAAAAAGCAGCCTTGCCCCGGTTAATCGAATCGCATGGACAAATCGATAGCTCTGCAGTTTTTGGTGAGCGCACCGACAGAAATATAATCCACCCCGGTCTCCGCAATCGGCCGCAGCGTCTGATCATTGATGCCGCCCGACGCCTCGAGCTTAGCTTTACCGGCGGCTCGAGACACCGCTACGCGCATATCCTCGAGGGCAAAGTTATCCAGCATGATGATGTCCGCGCCCGCTGATAATGCTTGCTCGAGCTCAGTCAGATTCTCAACCTCCACCTCCACAGGCTTGTCCGGCGCCGCCGCTCGGGCGGCAGTAACAGCTTGCTCGATTGAACCGCAGGCAGTGATGTGATTTTCCTTAATCAAAAAAGCATCGTAGAGCCCGATCCTATGATTCGAGCAACCGCCCACTGCCACTGCATGCTTCTGGGCAACGCGTAATCCAGGGAGCGTTTTTCTCGTATCCAAAAGCCTGACTTGGGTATCCGCGATGCTGTCACTGAGCAATCGGCTCTCGGTCGCAGTTGCGGAGAGGGTCTGCAGAAAGTTCATCGCTGGACGCTCTCCGGTGAGCAATGCTCTAGAATTCCCCTCGAGCACAACAATGGCTTGATCTGGCTCTACCCAGTCCCCCTCTTGCACCCGCCAATCTATCTTTAGCGCCGGATCCAAGCGCTGGAATACAGCCTCCGCCCACAGATGACCGGCGATGACAGCTCTCTCGCGCGCGATAATGCGGGCAACCGAAGACCCCCGCTCTGGGATCAACAGCGCGGAGATATCGCCGGCGCCCACATCTTCGCTTAGCGCTGCATCGACGTTCGCGCGCACAGCCTCCTGAAGCGTTTTTGCATCGAGCATGGAACTTGTCCCTTCTGTCGAAAGTGCGGGTCGAACTCGGTTCTCAGCCGCCTACGATGCTGCAGACCTCAACCCGCTAAACCCTCATCATTATCGCTCAAAACCGTTAACCGCAGGCGAAACCCAGCGAATCGGCAGGCAACCCGATGCCATCAGTCAGCGATGGGCGCCCCAGCGAGCCCGCTGCCGCGAGTCCTCAACAAGACAACGGCAAAAGCCGCGCAAATCACGCCTGACGCCATGACAAGAGCGACCGTTTTGACAGTGAATCCTGCCGTGAAGAGAACGCCTGGGATCAAAGGACCCAGAACAGCGCCACCTCGACCGATAGCAAGAACCAAACCCGAACCTGAGCCCAGCAAAGAGGAGGGAAAAGAAACCGCAAATAGGCCAAAATATCCCGAGAGCGCCGCAAATATAAAAACACCCGCAAGAAAGCCAATAGATCTCATGCTCTCGAGCGTATCGGTGAAGTAAGGAAACCCAACGATACTGATTGCGGCCGCGCCGAGACACACGGTCAACACCGGCCTTATCGATGCCACCCTTATTAATAGCCCCACACCAACCGAGCCCACAACGCCACCAAGACTCACGATCCCGAGAACGTGGGTTGCTTCAGAAATGGAATAACCCAGATCGGTAATAATGGTGGGCATCCACTTTACAAAATAATAGTAGGTTCCCACGGTACCGAAATAGGCAATACTCATAAGCACGGTAATCGATATCAAGCTTGGGGCGAACAGCGATTTCATGCCGATAGGCTGAAGCACTCCCCCACGATGAGTGGCCAAGTTATCTGGAGCCGGATGCCCAAGAGACCGCATAACCCGTCGCGTCTCCGTTTGCGCGTTTACACCCCCCGCCCTCTCCAGATATGCAATGCTCTCAGGTATCAAAAAATACACCGCCGGCAAAGAGATCAGACTCATGGCGCTACCAAGGTAAAAGGTAATGCGCCAATCAAAGCTTGCTAACAGCGGCGCAAGAAAAGTTGCGCCAATGTAAACGCCAAGCGGAAAACCACCCGCGACCAGCACTACCGCAACCGCACGATACTTGGCATTACAGAAATCCGAGGACGTGGCGGTGGCCGTTGCCAACAGGCCCCCAATACCCAAACCAGTGAATACGCGCGCCAGTCCCAGCACCCAGACATTAGGCGCAATGCCAGCGATGGCCATTCCCACAGTTAAAATCAGCAAGCCCAGTAACAGGGTTGGGCGACGACCGCGGGAGTCTGCGTAACCGCCGAGCGCAACAGAACCTAGCGCCATTCCCACCAATTCAAGAGGCAAGATAATGCCGAGCGCTGCCTTCGATAGCCCCCACTCCTCGGCGAGGCCGGGCGCCGCAAAGGCGATTGAGAGCACGTCGTAGCCATCGAGTGCGAGCACACCGATGCAAATGACAACAATCACCCACTGCCTAAATCCCATGGGGGCTGACTCAATGATGTCAGTCGCAGTCTTGGTTGCAGTCATCTTCCTTCCCATTGCTCTCTTATTTGACCGACCGATAAGCCGCAATGTTCACAAGGTTTAACCCGGACTTCTCTCAGAATCCTTGGTTTTTTTAGAAGCCTAGATTTCGGGCGGCGCCCTAGTGAAAAAGCTTTGCAGCCATGCAGCACGACCTTACAACGGCAAGAGGAAGATTCACAGCCAGAGGGGATAGCGCACACTCAAACTACAACGCACCACTCAAACTACAAGGAGTGCAACGCGCTCATGATCACGCAACCCGAACCAGGGACGATTAACTTTTGATCTTGTTGTCGTCCCTGTTCAAGGCACACTTATCGCGACGACTTATATCCGCCGTGTTGATCAATAAAAATGACTGGGCCACAGACCGAGCCCATCTATCCTGAGCGGACAGACCGGTTCGATCATTTCGAATAACCCCACCGCGGGGGTGTAGACTTTGCAAACATGCGGGTAAAAGGAAATCGCGATTGCAACAATTTGTCTGGTTAATTGCCGATATGCTTATCGTTCTGGCGTTTATCGCAGGGCCATGGGTGATTTTTGCTAAGCTCGGCATTGAGCGGCCCGGCTGGTTGAAGGACGGCATCGCCCTCGTGGTGCTTTTTGTCATCTGGGCCGGCATCGCACTTTTCCTCGCTACTCAGACGATCCTCTGGCTCGGCTTTGTGCCGTGAGCATTACCACTGGATTGCGTCGCGCCTAAAAAGCCAAGGTATTCAGCGCCGAGGGAACCCTTTCACCTGCCTTCGAATATCGAGTGCGCCTTAGGCTGATACTGCGTCAAGTGCATCGCTGGCGCCAAAAAAACCGATCGCATTCTCTATCTTGAACCGCCCCATATTCTGAGCGGCAGTGGCATTGAACATGTCATTCAAATCTCGAATCACGGCGCCCTGTGTCGCCGGCAACTCATTGAGGGCCAGCGAGACTGCGTGTTGCTGTGGGTCTGTCGCTATGGCTAGATAGCCGTGCGCTGGCGCCCCTGGACGATGCTGGGCTAGATGTTTCAGATATGCCAGACACACTAGATATCGAAGCCGAATATAATGAGGAAAACCCAGCCCGAAGCCCGATGAATACCTCGACTGACGATAACCCGCATACGCCCATGATGCAGCAATATCTGGCGATCAAGCGCGCCCATCCAGGCGAGCTCTTGTTCTATCGCATGGGGGATTTCTACGAGCTGTTCTACGACGACGCTGAGATTGCCTCCAAATTGCTGGACATTACCCTCACCAGCCGCGGCAAATCAGCGGGCGAAGCAATCCCGATGGCCGGGGTGCCCTACCATGCTGCGGAGGGATATCTGGCACGACTGGTCAAAGCGGGCCGGTCGGTGGCCATAGCCGAACAAACCGGTGACCCGGCCACAACCAAGGGACCGGTCGCGCGCGAAGTCGTTCGTATCGTTACGCCCGGCACATTGACTGAGGAATCGCTGCTCGACGCACGACACGATGCGCTTCTTCTTGCCATCGCCGTCGCAAAATCGGGCTACGGCCTGGCCTGGCTGGATGTAAGTAGCGGTCGATTCCTGGTTGCAGAGGTTGAAGACGACAGCACGCTCGACGCGGAATTGGCGCGCCTTTCGCCGGCGGAGATTCTGATTCCCGAATCCAGTACATTCGAAGATGCCTCCTGGCCGGGCGCAATTCGCCGGCAGGCCGACTGGTATTTTGACGAAACCAATGCGCGGGAAGACCTGCAAAGACAGTTCCAAACCCATAACCTCGAGGGTTTTGGCTGCGCTGACATGGGTCTGGCCATTACCGCTGCTGGCGCGCTACTCTCCTACGTCAAAGATACCCAGCGCGGAGAACTTCCGCATATCCGCGCCATTCATCCCGAATCACAGGTCGACGCCGTCATTCTCGACGCTGCCACGCGCCGTAACCTCGAGATCGATGTCACGCTGAACGGCGGTGAAGAACACACCCTCTATGCCGTCTACGACAGCACCATCACAGCTATGGGAGCGCGCCATCTCAGACGTTGGTTGCATCGTCCCATCAACGATCGGCTCGTCATTGAAAAAAGACTCGACGCCGTGCAACGACTGGTCAATGACTACGGTTTTGAGCCGCTGCGCGAGGCCCTTAACGATATAGCGGACTTGGAGCGAATCTTATCGAGGGTGGCACTGGGTTCGGCGAGACCGAGAGACCTCAGCCGCCTGGGTAGCAGCCTGATGCAATTGCCGTTGATTCGAGGCCGCTTGCCGAGCGGTGCCGAACTGCTCGATCAGCTTGCGGATTCTTTGCCCGACTACGATGAACTCACGGAGCTTATTGAGACCGCAATCGTCGAGAATCCCCCCGTATTAATCCGCGATGGCGGCGTCATCGCCGAGGGTTATGACGAGGAACTCGATGAATTGCGGAGCATCAGTGAGAATGCGGGCGGTTACCTGCTGGACCTCGAACAACGGGAGCGCGCTACAACCGGCTTGTCAACGCTGAAGGTGGGCTACAACCGCGTACACGGTTACTACATCGAGATCAGTCGGGCGCAATCCGAGCAAGCGCCTGCGACCTACCAACGCCGCCAGACGCTGAAAAATGTGGAGCGATTCATTACGCCCGAGCTGAAAACCTTTGAAGACAAGGCGCTCTCTAGCAAAAGCCGTGCACTATCCCGCGAGAAATATCTGTACGAGGCGCTGGTTAAAAAAATCGGGCAATCCCTGAGCAAACTCCAGGCAACGGCGACCGCATTGTGCGATCTCGATGTGCTGGCGTGCTTTGCGGAGCGAGCCTGCGTGATGTCTCTCTGCCGCCCTCAATTCAGCGACACCACGCTACTCAGGGTAGAAGGAGGCAGACACCCGGTGGTCGAGGCGGCCCGCGATACCCCCTTTATCGCTAACGATACGCACCTGGATCGAAAGCGCCGCATGCTCTTAATAACCGGGCCCAACATGGGCGGCAAATCAACCTACATGCGACAGAATGCGCTAATCGCGCTGCTGGCACACGTGGGGGCGTTCGTACCCGCACAAGCCGTTACCTTATCCTGCCTTGATCGCATCTTTACCCGAATCGGGTCGTCCGATGATCTCGCCAGCGGGCGATCGACCTTTATGGTGGAGATGACCGAAACCGCCAATATTCTGCATAACGCCACTGAGCGAAGCCTGGTGATCATGGACGAGATCGGCCGCGGAACCAGCACCTTTGATGGCTTGAGCATCGCCTGGGCCACGGCACTGGCACTGGCGAATGACATTCGCGCACTGACCTTCTTTGCCACACACTATTTCGAGCTCACAGCGCTGCCCGAGCAGCATCGCGCGATGGCGAATGTTCATCTCGATGCCACCGAGCATGAAGAGCACGTGGTGTTCCTGCATCAGATTCAGGAGGGCCCCGCTAACCGGAGCTTCGGGATTCAGGTCGCCAAACTTGCGGGTATACCCGGCACTATCCTTGGCATCGCCCAAGAAAAACTGCGCGAACTCGAAAGCGGTCAGGCATCAGGACCTGCGCCCTCACAGGCCGAGCTGTTTGTCGCCCCATCCCCAGTCTCGCAATCGCGCATTCTGGATGCCCTGGCTACGCTGGAACCCGATTCGATGAGCGCGCGGGAGGCGCTCGACTGGATCTACGCCATGAAACAAAAGCTTGAAGACGAAAGCTGAGCGGTTTTCAAAATTCCCGCTAACCAGTATCCTTCGCCGTGGGATGAGAGAGGTAGCAGTATGACATTTGTTGTTGGCGAAGATTGCATCAAATGCAAGCACACGGATTGTGTAGAAGTGTGTCCGGTAGATTGTTTCTACGAGGGTCCGAATTTTCTGGTGATACATCCTGACGAGTGCATCGACTGCGCCCTGTGCGAGCCCGAGTGTCCGGTGGACGCCATATTTTCTGAGGATGAGCTACCCGCAGATCAGGAAGAATTCCTTCAGCTCAACGCGGAGCTCGCTGAGATCTGGCCGAACATTACCGAGCGCAAAGAGCCGCCCGCAGATGCTGAAGACTGGGCGGGCAAGCCGGGCAAGCTGGAATTACTCGAGCGATAATCTGGCGCCTGAGCGGCGACTTCTTAGCGGGAGCTCAGTAACGTAGCAGGATCGATCGGACGCCCGTTACGACGAATTTCAAAATGCAGTTTGACTGAATCGGTACCCGAGCTGCCCATTCGCGCGATCAACTTTCCTGCAGACACCTGCTCTCCCTCGGCGGCGAGGAGCTCGTCGTTGTGCCCATAGGCACTGAGATAGGTGTCATTGTGCTTGATGATGATCAGTGCCCCGTACCCCGTCACTCCCGTACCTGCATAGACAACGACGCCCGCTGCGCTGGCGCGAACCTGATCGCCGCGGGCACCGGCCAAATCAATACCCTTATGGACGTCTTCAGCGTATGAACGAATGATCCGTCCTTTCACGGGCCAGCCCCATCGGTCCACCGGCGCATTGGCGATTGCCGCCGGCGGCGGCTTGGGCTTCGGCGATGCAACAGGCTTGGGGGTTGGGGCGACAGGTTGCGGTTCGGGAGGGGCGGCCTTTGCAGGGGAAGTAGTGGCAGACGCTCCCGGTCGACGAGCCGATGTCGTTGACCCCTTGCCCACGGTCGCAGTGTCGGCAGCCACCTTACCATTTGCACCCGCTGCAGATGCCAATTCGGGCGTGCCAGTGGTCATGGCCGCGTCACCCTCTGCGCTGCTGGCGGATGCCGCCGCGACCACCACCTTGGGTGCTTCCGTGGCCAGGGACTGACCTACCCTGATGACATAGGGCGCGTCGATCTGGTTGAGCGCGGCCAGCGATCGGTAGTCCATACCCAGCCTAAAAGCAATGGCGTAGAGGGTATCGCCAGGCTGAACAACGTAATCAGGCCCTATGGGCAGTTCACCCCTGTCAGTCATAGAGATCTGGCTCGCGCGTCTGACCTCGGGTGCGCTCGTTTCGGCGATGCTGGACCGGTCTTCGATCACCGCGGGGGGATGTTCGGCGCATCCGGACGCCGCGACACAGCCCAGTAGCCATGCCCTGGTGACACGCATCAAGGGCTTATCGATGGGCTCGCCCCGACCATCTGTGCAGCAACCAAACCACGAGCATTCCGAGAACAAACCCGCCGCCACACAACAGCCATTGCGGATCTACGATCGATGAATGGGTGGGCAACACCGGCCGGGTCCAATGCTCAAGTGGCTGGCCGGCGCCAACGGATACAGCGCTCTGCCAGGGCCATACCGTTATCAGCGATCCCAACAGAATACCGCTGAGCAGCGCTAATAATCTGAGACGAGCACGCTTTAACAGCCAACCCAGTAATCGCGTAAAACACAATAAACCCACCGCACAGCCCAAGGCGAACACGGCTAGTTGATCGAACTGCAGCCCCCTGATGGCCGCCAGCACGGGCGCGTACATCCCGAGTAGCACTAGGATAAAGCTGCCCGAAATACCGGGCAAAATCATGGCGCAAATGGCAATCGCCCCCGCAAAGAACAGCCCCGGCAAGCCAGCCAAAAATCCGGACGGCGGTAAGGTGTCTATAACGACTGCCAGTGCGACACCCAGGGTAAATATCAGGAGGTGATCAAGCTTCGCGACGTTAACTTCGTCCCTGACCAGCACGATGCCGCTGATTAAGATCAAGCCCGAAAAAAATGCCCACAGCGGCTGCGGGTAATACTCAAGTAACCAATGCATGGCTGACGCCAAAGAGAAAACCGCCGTCAAAATGCCCGCCAGAAGCCACGCTAAAAAAGGGCCATCGAGTCGATACCAAAGCGCGCGCCACCGGCCGTGCAATAACAGGATAAGCGCTTCCTTGTCGGCCGCCACCAGAGCGCTGATCAGCCGCTCGTAAATACCCGTGATCAGCGCAACCGTGCCGCCGGAAACGCCAGGCACCACGTCGGCCGCACCCATGGCCAAACCTCGCAGAAATATGCCGGTTGGACCCTGCACTAACGAGATGTTCCGCTGATCATGGGCACGAAGTTAACTTCTTCAATCACTTCCTCCGCGAAGCCCTCTTCGGTTGCAGTGACCATTATCAGCTTCTGTCTGCGCCCGCCAACTGGCAGAATCAAGCGCCCGCCCGGTGCTAACTGAGCGAGCAGCGTTTGCGGCAGATGCTCGGGCGCCGCAGCTCCCAAAATGAGATCGAAGGGTGCCTCGGATGCCCATCCCTCAAGCCCGTCACCATGTCGCCAGCGCACGTTGCGAATTTTGAGTGCCCGTAACTGTTTTCGCGCACGGTCGAGCAACGGTTTAATCCGCTCTATGGCGCAAATCTCTTCCACCAAAGAAGCCAAAATCGCGGTCTGGTAACCAGAGCCGCTCCCCAACTCGAGCACCCGCTTCGGCCGACCCGCAGCCAATGCCAGTTCACTCATTTTCGCAACCATGTAGGGTTGCGAGAGCGTCTGACCGTAGCCAATGGGTAATGCCGTATCCTCATAGGAGCGATGCGCCAGCGCTTCATCAACAAACAGATGCCGCGGCATACTGCGAATAGCCTCTAACACCTCGAAGCGGGTAATGCCCTGCTCCATCAGCCGCTGAATCAATCGCTCACGGGTGCGCTGGGAGGTCATGCCAATACCCAATTGACTCATTAGGTGTGGACCTCATTCTGCAGTAACACCACAGCGTGACACGCGATGCCCTCTTCCCGACCGATATAACCCAGCCGCTCCGTGGTCGTCGCCTTGAAATTAATCTGCCCCTCGTCGACCCGACAATCGGCGGCGACGCAGGTGCGCATGGCCGGCAAATAATCTCCCAGGCGGGGCGCTTGAGCGATGATGGTCACGTCAACGTTACCGACCCGCAAACCCGCTTGACCAATTTTGTCCATCACGGACCGAAGCAGTGTGCGACTGTCCGCGTTACGAAACGCGGGATCCGTATCGGGAAAGTGTTGACCAATATCTCCGAGCGCCGCTGCGCCCAATAGCGCGTCGCAGAGTGCGTGCAAAGCGACGTCACCATCTGAATGCGCCTCCAAGCCCCGGTCACAGTCAATACGAACTCCACCTAACATGAGGTGATCACCGGGACAAAAGGCGTGAACGTCAAAGCCGTGGCCAATACGCATCACGAGCCCTCCCTATTTTGTTGAAGCAACAGCAGCTCTGCGAAGGCAAGGTCTGCTTCGAGCGTGACTTTAATGTTGCTCGGTGGCCCCGGCAGCACTCGAACCCGCCCACCAGCCAACTCCACAGCCATCGCCTCATCCGTCACGCTCACGCCATCGGCCAGGCATGCGTTAAGGGCACGGTGTAACTGGTGAAAAGGAAACAGCTGGGGCGTTTGCGCACGCCATAACGCACTCCGATCCACCGTGGCGGTAATCGCTCCCTCCCCATCTACACGTTTTAGCGTATCCGCAACGGGCTCCGCGAGAATCACCCCTTCACCACAGCCACGCGCGTGCTCGATCAATGCGCAGAGTGACGGATAGTCCAGACAAGGCCTTGCCGCGTCATGAACCAAAACCCAGTCATCCGACGTCACCCTGTCGGCAAGGGCGTTCAGGCCTGCCAGCACAGATGCTGATCTCTCAGCACCGCCCGAAGTCGTCTCTACTCGCACATCGACAAGACTCGGAATGCCGTCTGCGCGCCGATCAGAGGGATCCAGCGCCACCATAATCCCGCGTATATCCGGGGACCGCAGCAGCGCTCGCAGGGTGTGCTCTAACAGTGGGATTCTCGCGATCTCGCGATATTGCTTGGGGGTTTCACCACCCAGCCGACGCCCAGTTCCAGCTGCGGGGACGACTGCCCAGATGCTGCTCACGGCGCTTCTTGCTCTTCGACGAACTGGTAGTAAACCTCACCGTCCTTGATCAGCCCCAAATTCTCCCGGGCATTTTTCTCTACGGCTTCGTCGCCGTTCTGAAGCGCCACCACTTCTCGCGTCAAGCGAGCATTCCGCTCAATCAATTTCTGATTTTCTTGCTCGGCTTGTTGCAATTGGGTCTGCAAGCGATTTGCTTCCGCTAAGCCGCCCTCTGCAAACCACAGTCGGTATTGCAGCAACAGGAATAACCCTGACAAACAGACAACGAGCCAGCGCATTAGCGCCCCATGAGGATATCTCGACCCGGATAGGGGGCTGTCAATCCCAGCTCCGACTCGATGCGGAGCAATCGGTTGTATTTGGCCACTCGATCGGATCGACAGAGGGATCCCGTTTTGATCTGACCGGCCCCCGTTCCCACCGCGAGGTCGGCAATAGTGGCGTCCTCAGTCTCGCCTGAGCGATGAGAAATCACCGCCGTGTACCCCGCGGCTTTTGCCATAGCAATCGCGTTAAGAGTCTCGGTGAGGGAGCCTATCTGATTGAATTTTATGAGTATGGAATTGGCGATGCCCTCATCAATACCGCGCTTCAGGATCTGGGTATTGGTGACAAACAAATCGTCACCCACCAACTGCACGCGCTTGCCCAGTTTTTCTGTGAGTATCCGCCACCCCGCCCAATCAGATTCATCCAACCCGTCCTCAATGGAGACGATCGGATGAAGGTCGACCAGGCCCGACAGATAATCCGCAAAACCGCTACTGTCGAAATCACGACCGTCTCCCGCCAGATGGTATCGCCCGTCGCGATAAAACTCAGACGCGGCACAATCCAGCGCAAGGGTGATGTCCTCACCTAGCGCATAACCTGCGCTCGCAACCGCCTCTGCTATCACTTCAAGCGCGGCGGCGTTGGACGGCAGGTTGGGTGCAAACCCGCCCTCGTCTCCGACTGCAGTTGCGAGCCCTCGCGAGGACAAAGTCTTTTTCAGGTGGTGAAAAACCTCTGCTCCCATGCGCAACGCTTCAGCGAAGTTCGCGGCAGACACCGGCTGAATCATGAACTCCTGAATATCAACATTGTTATCGGCATGCTCGCCGCCATTGAGAATATTCATCATCGGCACGGGCAAGGATAAATTGGCAACTCCAGCAAGATCAGCAATATGTTGGTATAGCGGCTTTTTGGCTGACATGGCGGCCGCTTTGGCAGCTGCCAGAGATACCGCGAGAATCGCATTGGCACCAAAGCGAGCTTTGTTCTCAGTCCCGTCAGCCTCAATCATGCGCTGATCGATGCCCGACTGGTCCAGCGCGTCATGGCCAATCAACAACTCTCTGATCGGTCCATTGGCATGGCCCACAGCTGTCAAAACGCCCTTGCCCAAATACCGGGTAACGTCCCCGTCGCGCAGCTCCAACGCCTCACGAGTGCCGGTACTCGCACCCGAGGGAGCACAAGCACTTCCGACACTGTCGTCGCCCAACGTAACCTCGGCCATCACGGTGGGATTCCCCCGAGAATCCAGCACCTCGAACGCGCGTACATCGACGATCTCACTCACAAAGGGACTCCTGTCACTGAGGGTTCTAACTGATTGTCAGCGGGGACTGCGCTTTCACAAGATCATCCACTGCTTTTACCTGAGCTAAAAACGGCTCGAGTTGCGCCAGGGGAAGGGCGCTAGGTCCATCACACAACGCGTTATCCGGATCCGGGTGCGCCTCCAAAAACAAACCGGCTATCCCCACCGCCACACCCGCTTTAGCGAGACTGACAATCTGCGAGCGTCTTCCGCCAGAGGCCACATCGCCGGGGTCACGCCGTTGCAGCGCGTGGGTAACGTCGAAGATCAGCGGACAACCCCCGGTCACATGACGCATCACATCAAAGCCCAATATATCCACGACGAGATTGTCATAGCCGAAATTACTGCCACGCTCGCAGACCATTAGGCGGTCGTTGCCACATTCACGGAACTTTTCGACCACGTTCGCCATCTGCTCCGGGCTCAGGAACTGCGGCTTCTTGATATTAATGGCCGCACCCGTTCTCGCCATGGCTTCGACCAGGTCTGTTTGCCGCGCCAAAAAAGCCGGTAATTGAAGGATGTCGCAGACTTCAGACACCGGGGAAGCCTGCTCTGGCGAGTGGACGTCGGTAATGGTGGGTACGTTAAAAGTGCTTTTGACCTCGGCGAGTAACCTGAGCCCCTCCTCCATACCCGGACCACGAAACGAATGCACCGAAGAGCGATTGGCTTTATCGAACGAGGCTTTGAAGACGTAGGGCATCCCCAGTGAACGCGCAGTTCGCTCAAAAACCGCTGCGCTCTCAAGGGCCAGATCACGACTCTCGAGCACGTTAATGCCGCCGATCAACACCAACGGCTTGTCATTTGCGAAGGTGCAGGGTCCCACCTCAACGGTGCGATGCAAACCCGTCACGCGCTACCACCGCGGTGCTTCGAGACAGCCAGTGCCGCTTCGATGTAACTGGTAAACAGAGGGTGACCACCCCGAGGCCGTGACTTGAACTCCGGGTGAAATTGGCATGCCACAAACCACGGATGTGAGGGCAATTCGATGATCTCTACCAGTTCACCATCGAGAGACCAGCCACTCATCTTCATACCCGCATCTTCGAGCCTGCCGACATAGTTGCTGTTCACCTCGTAACGATGACGGTGACGCTCCGAGATCTGATCTGCGCCGTAGATTTCCCGGGTGCACGTACCTTCAACCAGTTGGCAGGTTTGTGCGCCGAGCCGCATGGTGCCTCCGAGGTCAGAGTCCTCGGAACGCTGCTCTACACTGCCATCCGCCGTCTGCCACTCGGTGATCAGCGCTACGATTGGATGCGGGGTGTCGGGCTGCATTTCTGTTGAGTGCGCGCCTTTCAGATCGCAGACGTGGCGGGCGTACTCGATCAGGGCCATGTGCATGCCGAGACAGATACCCAGAAACGGAATTCCCTGCTCCCGCGCAAACCGAACCGCGTCGATCTTGCCCTGAATACCGCGATCACCAAAGCCACCGGGCACCAATATCGCGTCCAACTCAGCCAACAGTCTCACGCCCTTGGATTCTATTTCCTCGGCATCGATGTACGAGATGTCCACCCTGGTATCAGTTTGCAGACCCGCGTGATCCAACGCTTCGTTCAGCGATTTGTAGGCATCCACCAGATCAACATACTTGCCCACCATGCCGACTCTGACGACGCCCTGACGCTGACTGAACTCCCGCCTGACGACGTCCTCCCACTCAGACAAGTCCGCAGCAGGCTGATCCAGTGCAAACCTCTCCAGAATGTAGGCATCCAAACCGCTGGCATTCAAGTGCCCGGGAATTTGGTAAATCGAATCCGCGTCCAACAGGGGAATGACCGCGCGCTCCTCTACGTTGGTGAACAGCGAAATCTTGCGTCGAGCGCTGTCGTCGACCTCAACCGAACAGCGACAGAGCAATACCTCCGGTTGCAGACCGATTGAACGCAGCTCCTTAACCGAATGCTGAGTGGGTTTGGTTTTGATCTCCCCCGCGGTGGGAATGTAGGGGATGAGGGTCAGATGCATGAGCAAGGCATTGCTCGCCCCCAATTCCAGTTTTAACTGACGAACCGCTTCGAGAAAAGGCTGGCTCTCAATATCACCGGCGGTGCCGCCCACCTCGACCACGGCGACCTGCGCGCTTCCCGCCCCTTCAATCACCCGGCGCTTGATCTCGTCGGTAATGTGGGGGATTACCTGCACCGTGCCACCGAGGTAGTCACCCCTGCGTTCCTTGCGCAGCACCTCATCGTAGACCCGCCCGGCGGTAAAGTTGTTGGCCCGGCTCATGGTGGCGCGGGTAAAACGCTCGTAATGCCCAAGATCGAGGTCGGTCTCTGCTCCGTCATCGGTCACAAACACCTCCCCATGCTGAAACGGGCTCATAGTGCCGGGGTCGACGTTGATGTAAGGGTCTAGTTTGAGGAGGGTGACTTTGAGGCCGCGGGCTTCAAGCAACGCGGCGAGCGAGGCGGCTGCAATCCCCTTACCAAGCGAGGACACCACACCACCAGTAACGAAGACATATTTCGTCATGGATTCCACCAAAAAAAGAGTGGCCCGGACACCTGTTTCGGCGCCTCTCGGGAACGACCCTCTGATGGACGATTAGTCTAACAGGAAGCCGGGTAAGGCTCAATTCAAAGTGCTGAAAAAGGTCGCCAAACCGGCCTCATGCCCCGACCTTTACACGACACATCACGCGCGCCAATCCCCTCAAGGGGGCCCACCGGCAAAATCCAGACAGGGTTATTATTATCATGCAAAACAGGGAGTTGAGATCGCCACCAAGGCGGCACATCTCTTTCCTGAAGCCACTTATGGGTGGGCTTACGAACCCCCGCCGGGGAGGTCAGCGAAGCGACTCGATGGCTGGGCAGCACGGTCAATTTGGCGCCCTCACAGAGCGTGGGGCCGGATTCGTCGACGCTCCAACTGAGCTCGCCCCAAGCACCCGCCAGCGCCTGCCCCACCACAATGCTCTCTGGCAGCCCCTGACTCGCCTCGGGCTCGGACACATCAATTACCCGGCCTCGCCACACCCTCAAACACCGCTCATCCCAAGCGAGCTCGGGTAATCTGTCTGGCTGTGCGGTCAAGGCCTGGCGCGCAAACTCGGCCAACCGGCGCTTGTCGGGAACCTCCGCCGTCGATTCGCTCAGCCATTGGTGAAGTTGCGCCGCCAGCAACTCGGTATCGATCTCTGCATCAATTTCCAGTGCCGGCTCCCCCATTATAGTGTGAGTGAGGGGTAGTGGCAGTCGGGAGAGCCGCCGCTGTACTTGGCTTTGCAACTGGGCGGCACGCACCACTGTGTGCCTGTAGCCGGGCCAGCGCGCTTCAACGGCGGGTATCACTACCTGCCGCAGATAATTTCGATC
>JAYPXQ010000006.1:55225-58255 GCA_038135595.1 Halieaceae bacterium | reverse complement strand
CGTAGCGCATGCAAAACGCCACAAACGCGACGAAGGCAATGAGCTGTCCGATCAAAGTGAGGTTAATGTTCACACGCTGCTCCCGTGGTGTTCATAGGACACGTTTTGTTGTGCCCCAGAAAAAAGAAGGCGATTAACCCGCGACCACAAAAATCAGGTACATGGCAATTCCCACGCCGATAATCGGGATCGCGTCGACCAGACCCGCACCCAAAAAGAAAGTGCCTTGTAATTTGGGCGCTAGCTCGGGCTGTCGCGCAGAACCCTCAATCAACTTACCGCCCAGAATGCCAACGCCGATAGCAGCGCCCATTCCACCCAACCCCATCATGATGGCGGCGGCAACGTAAATCAGTTCCATGGTTATCTCCTAAAATACACAGTGAAAATCAATGGTCCTCGTGCGCCATGCTGAGGTACACGATGGTCAGAACCATAAAGATAAAAGCCTGCAAGGTGATTACCAAAATATGGAAAATCGCCCAGCCTATCTGTAACAGCGCCGCGGGCAACATCCAAAACAGCCCAACGCTGAACAACGCGGCGATCAGAATAAAAATCATCTCACCAGCATACATATTGCCGAACAGTCGTAAGCCCAGAGAAAAAGGCTTTGCCAGCAATCCCACAACCTCCATGAAGAGATTTACGGGGATAAAAAGGGGGTGGTTAAACGGGTTCATTGTCAGCTCTCTGACAAATCCAAACCCCTTTACCTTGATCGAATAAAACAGCATCAGCACAAACACGCCAATGGCCATGCCCATGGTGATGTTTGGGTCGGTGGAGGGGACGATTTTCTGGTAGTCGACCCCCGCTAACATCAGCGAGTGAGGGATCAAATCCACCGGGATCAAATCCATTAAATTCATTAAGAAGACCCAGACAAAAATGGTCAGCGCCAGCGGCGCAATAAGCGGGTTTCTTCCATGAAACGTGTCCTTGACCGTGCCATCAATGAACTCGACGACCATTTCTACAAAGTTAACCCAGCCCGCAGGCACCCCTGCTGTTGCCCGGGTTGCAACGCGGCGAAAAAGCCAACAAAAAATGATGCCCAGCCCGACTGACCACAACATCGAGTCAACATGGACAGCGTTAAAGCCCATCGCGGCGATTTCATCGGCGCCATGGGCCAGCGTCCACTGGCCTCCCTCTGGCACCGTGCTGCCGTCGTCACGCGCATATCCCTCTGGCAACTTGCCATAAGTCAAATTGGTCAGATGGTGAACGATGTATTCTGATACGGTCTGACTGTCGCCGTTTGCCGCCATTATTGCTGCGATGCTCCCTGCGCCCTCACCAAAAGGCCGTCAATTTAATCTTCTTGTCCGCCATATCGGCCGGACCACTTGCTTTTCGCTACCAGTGCCGTGGGCAAAAACACACCCATCGCACTCCCCGCCAGCACCGCCAGAGGGTGACTACCCGACCTCATGGCGAAGAGGGTAGCGAAGCCCAAAGCGGCTAGGCTGTATCGAGCCAATCCCAGCCATATCGGGCTCAACTTGGACCGAGCCGACGTCAGGGCCAGCGCAACCCAGCCGGTCGGCAGCAGCACAACCACCGCGCCCAGCAACATGTCCAGAGAAATGTGAACGCCATATATTGCTCCGGCAACCGCGGCGGCGACACAAATGATCAGCGTTGTCGCGAAAACGGCTTTTAAGAGCCGCTTGCGTGTCGTCGCGAAAGGTCCGGAAAAAGCGTGTTCGGCCAAGATAAACCCAGCCCCCCTCTCATGCGGGGGGGAGTGTAGATGAAAGGCCTAAACCCTTCAACATATGGGATTTAATCCAATCTCTTCAAAATACCGTCCAGCTCATCGAGGGTCGTGTATTGTATTTCCAGCCGGCCCCGGCCGTTCTGCTGATGGTGAATTCTCACGCGGGCACCAAAGCGATCACTCAAATCCTGCTCCAGGCGGCTAACGTTGGGATCCTTATTCGGCTTCACCGCAGCATCGCCCCCCCAGCTTTTGACAAGGGCCTCCGTTTGGCGGACCGACAGACCGCGCTTGGCCACCTGTCTCGCGGCTCTCAGCTGGTCCGCGCTGTCAAGCCCCAGCAGGACTTTGGCATGCCCCACCTCAATGGCGCCCTGACCCAGCATTTTTTGAATATCGCCATGCAGGTTCAGTAGTCGAAGGCTGTTGGCAACAGCCGAACGGGAGCGACCCACCGCTTGCGCAATCTGCTCTTGATTCAGGCCAAATTCATCTTGGAGACGCTTTAAACCAAAGGCCTCTTCTACCGGATTTAAATCTTCTCGCTGAATGTTTTCGATTAACGCGATGGCAATCGCATCTTCATCGGGGACATCACGAATTACCACGGGCACCCGGTCGAGGCCCGCAAGCTGCGCCGCCCGCCAGCGCCTCTCTCCCGAGAGAATCTCGTATCGATGTTGAGATATCGGGCGAACCACCACTGGCTGCAAAATACCTTGCGCCTTAATACTCGCTGCCAGTGTGTCCAGCGCCTCTGGCTCGAATTCGCTTCGCGGTTGGTAAACGCCGCGTTGCAGCTGTTCTATCGGAATTTCACTCAGCGGCGCCGAGGGCTCTGAAGCGTCCTGGGTGTCGGCGGCGCCGCTTGCTGCCTGCGGTGGTTTCGCCGCGACACTGGCGCCGAGTAGCGCTTCAAGGCCTCGATTTAATTTTCGCTTTTGCACCATTAAGTGTTGTCCTTAGGATGGTGTTCTTGCCTACGCATAAACTCCCCCGCCAGAGCCATATACGCGGTGGCGCCGCGCGCGAGACGATCATAAACAATTCCTGGCAGCCCATGACTGGGCGCTTCGGCCAAGCGGACATTCCGCGGAATCACCGTGCGGTATACCAACCCCTCAAAATGTTGATGAAGCTGCTCAGAGACCTCGTTGGTCAGTGCATTTCTGGGGTCGTACAGCGTGCGCAGTATCCCTTCGACGCGCAAAGCGGGATTCACTGTCTGGTTAATAGAGCCCACCGTCTCGAGCAAAGCGGACAAACCCTCCAACGCAAAGTACTCACATTGCATGGTAATCAGC
>JAYPXQ010000006.1:0-55215 GCA_038135595.1 Halieaceae bacterium | reverse complement strand
CATTTAGGGTGAGCATATTCAGTGATGGGGGGCAATCAATGATGACGAAATCGTACTGTGCCCGCGCCGCCTCCAGACCCTGCTTTAGCCGTTGTTCCCGGTCATCCACCGCCAGCAAAGCCACTTCGGCAGCCGTTAAATCGCCGTTGGAAGGCACCACATCCATGCGAAGTTGTGGCAGAGACATTGCGACTTCGGCCAGCGGCGTTTGTTCCACCAACAGCTCATAAGTGCCAGCAGGGATATCACTTTTGTTGACTCCAACCGATACCGACGCATTGCCTTGAGGATCCAAATCGACAAGCAAGACCCTTTTTTCCATAGCCCCGAGCGCGGCGGAAAGGTTCACGGCAGTGGTGGTTTTTCCCACGCCCCCTTTTTGGTTGGCTATTGCGACAACCTTCATAGCGCTTCACCGTGGCTTCGTTGAATCTTGATCAGATTAAAAGACCAATCCTGTCCCGGCACACTGACTTCATGTACTGCGCCAAGCCGCATAGTATCTGGCATAACGGTACTGACCTCAGCGGCGCTATCCGTAGTCATTGTGTAGAGTGAACCTTCATGGCCAAAAACATGGTCTATTCTATCCAGCGTTGTTCTCAGATCTGCGAAAGCCCTAGTTACTAAGGCATCGTAAGCACCGTCCGGCGTCCAAGATTCAACCCGCGCCGTCTTGATCTGGATGGTAGTCAAACCCAGCTGCCTTTTCACTTCAGACAGAAATCGGGTTTTTTTACCATTGCTGTCAAGCAACGTATACCGATTATCCGTGTCGACAATCGCCAGAGGAATGCCTGGAATGCCAGCCCCGGTACCGACATCAAGTCGCCGTGATCCCTCAATAAAAGGTAATACAGCAAGACTCTCCAAGACATGCCGTACCAGTATTTCCTGCCTGTTTCGAATGGCCGTAAGGTTATAGGTGCGGTTCCATTTCTCCAGCAAATCAACGTATCCGACCAATTGCCTCAACTGAGTATCACCCAGCGAAAGACCCATACTCAGCGTCGATGCTTGCAGGAATTGAACGTCGTGATCAGCCATTCGCCGTCGCGCGAGACGACTCCACCAGCGCGCGTTTCTTGAGATATACCAAGAGCAAAGACATAGCCGCGGGAGTCACGCCCGGTATCCTCCCGGCGCGCGCCAAGTTAGCGGGTCGAAGATCACTCAGCTTCTGACAAATCTCATGGGACAGGCCATCCACCTCGTAAAAATTAATGTTTTCGGGAATGACCATGGCCTCGTGTCTTTGCAAACGCGAGACATCTTCTTGCTGGCGATCGATATACCCCGCGTATTTTAATTGGATGGTTACCTGTTCAGCGACAGACTCTTCAACAGGTCTGTCTGGCGGCGCGGCGCTGTATAGCAACGCCGAGGTGATTTCTGGGCGCTTTATCAAATCGGCCAGAGAGTACTCTCGCGCCAGCGGCTTTGACAGGTGCGGCATGATCTTGCGCGCTACCGCCGAGTCAGGCTGCACATACTCACTCTCAAGACGCCGCTTTTCACGGCTGATCGCTTCTCTCTTTTCGGAGAAATAGCGCCATTGGGCCTCGCCGACCACTCCCAAGGACCTAGCCTGCTCGGTGAGTCTCAAATCTGCATTATCTTCTCTCAGCTGCAGCCGGTACTCCGCTCTAGAAGTGAACATGCGATAGGGCTCAGTGGTACCCAGCGTCACCAAGTCATCAATAAGCACGCCAATATAAGCTTCATCGCGACGCGGTTCCCAAGGTTCACTTTCTCGCACGGCACACGCCGCGTTAATTCCCGCCACCAAACCCTGCGCGGCCGCCTCCTCATAACCCGTAGTGCCATTGATTTGTCCCGCAAAAAACAAGCCAGACACGGTTTTTGTTTCCAACGTATGGCGCAAATCACGCGGATCGAAATAATCGTACTCGATGGCGTATCCCGGTCTTGTGATGTGCGCCTCTTCCAGGCCTTTGATAGATCGCACCAAACCAAGCTGAATATCAAATGGCAACGACGTTGAAATACCGTTGGGGTAGAGCTCATGCGTCGTCAGTCCCTCCGGTTCAATAAAAATCTGATGGGAGGTTTTATCGGCAAAGCGATGAATTTTGTCCTCAATGCTCGGACAGTAGCGTGGCCCTACACCCTCGATCACACCGCCAAACAGTGGAGACCGATCAAGACCTGATCGAATCAGCTCGTGGGTCTGCTCATTGGTCTGGGTAATCCAACAACACCGTTGTTCGGGATGATCCTCACGGCTCCCCATCAAGGACATCACTGGGCGAGGTTCATCGCCCCATTGCTCGGCCATCAACCCAAAATTGACGGATCTGGCATCAATACGAGGAGGTGTTCCGGTTTTTAGACGACCTACTCGTGGACAAACCTCCCTCAGGCGATCGGCCAAGCCCACGGCGGCGGCGTCACCCATGCGTCCACCAGAGGCCTGAGATTCCCCCACATGCATTTTACCGTTAAGAAAAGTGCCTGCTGTGAGCACAACTGTCTTTGCTGAGAAAATAATGCCGGTACGAGTAATGACACCTGAAACCGCGTTGCCAACGATCTGAATGTCCTCTACGGCATCCTGAAAAATCTCGACATTTTCCGCATTCTCGAGGGTATTGCGGATCGCCTGACGATAGAGAACGCGGTCGGCTTGAGCGCGGGTCGCCCTCACAGCAGGTCCTTTTCTCGCGTTCAATACCCTGAACTGGATGCCGGATAAATCAGTTGCGCGCGCCATAATGCCGCCCATGGCATCCACTTCGCGCACGAGGTGGCTTTTGCCGATTCCCCCGATAGCCGGGTTGCATGACATCTGACCTAGCGTGTCTACGGCATGAGTAATCAACAGCGTGCGGGCACCCATCCGGGCAGCAGCCAGAGTCGCTTCTGTGCCCGCGTGTCCGCCTCCGATTACGATAACGTCATAGCCGTTGGGGTGTTGCATTGCGATCTAACCGCCGTTTGCAAGGGGGTGGGGAGTATAAACGCGCAAACAAACAGGATGAACTCTTCATTGCGCGGGAATTAGTCGTACTGAATTTCATTCAATACATCATTTAAATATATTTATTGTTATGAAGAGTATTTAAATATTGTAGTTATTAGGGGCTATGAAATAACGGGATAACAAGATTAAAAGAAATAAAAACAGTTAGTTATGGTTCTGATATCCCTTTGGGAAACACCGTTTAAAGCCTTGCTTCTACCGGGAGTAACCCGTGAGCAAAAATAGGATTGTGTCGCGCAAAGATCACGCCAACAGGGTTTCCACTGGGTTCAGTGACTTTTGCGCACAGTATTTGCCCTGCGGGTGTTGGGACATTAGCTACTCAAGACTGTGTTGTTGATGCCTTGTGGATAAGGCGTGATTAAAGTGAAGTTGTTTTCGTTTGCTGCCAGCGTCGACTGCATGTTGAGCGGAACCCCTCGATTCAGAGGAATATCCGAATCGAGGGTGGGTGGGCGATTATTTACCAATACAAAAAGAAGAAAAAATTTCTCCTAGCAGGTCATCTGCCCGCACGACGCCCGTTATTTCCCCCAGTGTATCGTGAGCCATCCTCAGATCTTCAGCCAGAATTTCACCCGCGCCAGACTTATTGAACCGATCGATGCCGCTTTGCAGTATTGCGCGAGTCGCCTGAAGGATAGACACGTGACGTTCTCGGGCACTGAAAGGGGTTGCTACGGAGTCGGTGGAGTGACCAAGTGCGGCCAAAATTGCAACTTCTAGCGCGTCGATACCCGCTCCTGTTACTGCGGACACGGCAACGGTAACGATGCCGGTTTCTGGTAGCGCCCCGGCTGCACGCTCCGAGAGGTCAATCTTGTTAAGTACCTGAATTTCGGGAACGGCAGTGTCGACGTGCTCTCTTTCACTCTCGTCCGCTTCAGTGTCATCAACAACCCGGATAATGAGATCGGCGGTATCCAGCTCTTTGCGAGCCCGTTCAATGCCCTCGCGCTCGATGGTATCTGACGATTCGCGAATGCCGGCGGTATCGGCGAATTCAAAAGCGAGACCACCTAGATTGATGGCCTGTTTAACAACATCTCGGGTCGTGCCAGGGACATCCGTAACAATGGCTACCGACTCGCGGGCCAGCCGATTCATCAAACTGCTTTTTCCAACGTTAGGTTTGCCAGTGAGAACGATTTTCGCTGTCTTACTCATCAGAGCGCCTTGTCGGGCATTTGTAATGAGCTCGCAAAGCCTGGCCAACGTGCTTGAGAGTTTGAGTTGAACAGATTGATCCGACAGAAAGTCGACCTCTTCCTCCGGGAAATCAATAGCCGCTTCGATATACATTCTGAGATGTAATAGATCATGACCGACAGCGTTTACTGCTGCGGAAAACGCTCCCTGCAATGATGCGGCCGCTTGTCGCGCTGCTTGCCGAGTGGGCGCATCGATCAAATCAGCCAGTCCCTCTGCTTGGGCGAGGTCAAGCTTATTGTTCATAAATGCCCGCTCCGAAAACTCTCCCGGTCGTGCCATTCGTGCGCCTAGCGCATGACAGGCTTCGAGCAGCATCGTGGTGATAACGACCCCACCGTGGCAGTGTAATTCTGCGACGTCCTCCCCCGTGAAAGAGTTGGGTCCTTGAAAAAGAAGCACCAGTCCCTGATCGATGATGGCGTCGTCATGTCTGAAAGTGCAGAGCGTGGGAGTGCGCGCCTCTAAGCTGCGCGTGCATAGGCTTCGGGCGATGGTCCAGGCTTGGCCGCCAGAGAGCCTGATGATCGCCACGCCACCCTTTCCCGGAGGAGTAGCAATGGCGGCGATGGTGTCTTGATCAAGACCAGCGCTGTTGATCAGACCGGCTTGCTGATCCATACGGCCGCTAGAGGCTACCGGCCTCGATACGCCGGTTTATGACGTATTGCTGTGCCATCGACAGCAGGTTGTTACAGAGCCAGTAAAGCACGAGGCCGGCGGGGAACCACAGGAAGAAAAACGTAAAGACGATGGGCATCCACTGCATGATTTTCGCTTGCATTGGGTCTGGCGGCGGCGGGTTCAGTTTTTGCATGTAGTACATGCTCGCCCCCATCAAGATAGGTAAGACAAAGTAGGGATCCATCATAGATAGGTCTTCTATCCACAATGCAAACGGCGCCTGGCGGAGTTCTACTGATTCCATCAATACCCAGTACAGCGCTATAAACACAGGCATTTGTACCAAGATGGGAAAACAGCCGCCCAGAGGATTAATTTTTTCTTTTTTGTATAACTCCATCATCGCTTGAGATTGTTTGGCTTTGTCGTTCGCATATTCGTCACGAATGGCCACAATGCGAGGCTGCACTTTTCTCATTCGCGCCATCGATTTGTATCCGGCGGCTGAAAGTTGAAAAAAAGCCAGCTTAACGAGCAGGGTCAAAATAATAATCGCGACACCCCAATTGATGACCACCGATTGAATTAGGGTGAGTAACCAAAAAAGCGGTTGAGCGATCCACCACAGCCAGCCGTAATCAACAACCAAGTCAAGATGGGGCGCCAAGTCAGATAGCACCGCCTGATTTTTTGGGCCGACATAAAGCGTGCTGGTTACGGTGGCCGATTCTCCCGGAGCGATTGAGAGTGCTGGCCCGGTATATCCAATAATATTGAATCCATTGCTGGTATGACGAGTTCTGAAGCGGTGTGTTTCTTCCGCGCTGGGTACCCATGCGCTAACAAAATAGTGCTGGAGCATTGCAACCCAGCCCCCCTGCAAATCTGCTTTGAAGGGACTCTCTGCCATTTCCTCGAAATCAAATTTTTCGAAACGCTGCTCTGTATGAGTCAGCGCGGAGCCGAGAAATGGACGCATGCCCATGCCTGAATTGTTGTCGCTGGGCGCCGGGGAGCTGTCCCTTTTCAATTGCGCGAAGGGTGTGAGTTGGGCGGCGTTGCTCGAACGGTTTTTGATGTCGTGATCAATCACAATGCTATGACTGCCGCGCGTGAAGCGGAAACGCTTTATGACTTCAATTTCGCTGTCACTGTTTTCGTGACGCAATTCGACAATCATCGATTCGGTGTCGTCCAGCGCGTAGGCGGTTCGGTCTGATTGATAGCGTGCGCGTTTGACCTGATCTATTCCATCTGGGCCCACCAGACCTGATTGAGCGACGTAGGTTCTCTGGCCGTTTCTCTCTAGCAGCACGAAGGGGTCAGAGAGGTCCTCTAGGGTTTTTGGATAGTCTTTAAATGCGGCCCCGACCACATCTCCTCCCTCGAGATCAATCACCAGATTGAGCACATCCGTGGTAACGCTGACCAATGAGCCTCGACTTGTTGCGGCCTCAAGGTATGGGTCGCCGCCGGGAGATCCCGCAAGATCTTCCTCGCTGGGCAGGTCATCCTGCACGGGAGCGTCGCGCGCGGTTAAGTTGCCCTCTGGCAAGGAGGCGGCAGCGTCCGTTGCAATGGATTCAACAATGGGGCTCTGAGGGAGTAACGCCTGCTCCTCAGCGCTAAAACGGGTCCACTCCCCCAGCAGCATCAGGCCTAGCAGAGCGCTTGCAGCGATCAAAGCGTAACGGGGGATGTCCATGAGTTTTGCCTCAGTCTGAGTGACGTTTTGATGGTTGTTGGGGCACCGGGTCATATCCGCCCGCACACCAGGGGTGGCAGCGAGCAAGCCGACGCACAGTGAGCCAACAGCCGGCTAGGGTACCGTGGGTCTTCAGCGCGTCAATCCCGTATTGTGAACAAGTGGGTGTGAAGCGACACCACCTTCCGAGCCATGGGCTCAATGTCAGCTGATACCCTCGAATAATAAGACACAGGCAACGCGCTACGGTTTGGTCGATGTTGTTTAGCAAGCTCACAGGGCTTCCGCTTTTTTGTCGATAGCAGCCCAGAGCGCTTTCAAATCTTCCCGGGCTTTAGCGTTAGTGAGTTGATCTGCAGAAGCTCTCGCCAAAACAACAAGATCGAGCGGATAGGAAGGCCGAGATAGCCGGAACTGTTCTCTGATGATGCGCTTTATCCTGTTTCTTCGATGGGCTTTACGAATATTTTTTTTTGCGACAACGATGCCCAGCCTTGAGGCAGTAGACGAGGACGGAATGGCGAGCGCTAAAAAAGATGATGTGCTGACGCGCAAACGGGGCGCATCAAATACACCGCGATAGTGGCGCGGCGAACAGAGCCTTGCCGAGAGAGGAAACTTTGACATGGGCCACTTATCAAGGCCCTGCGAGTCGTAACTTATGCCGACAGCCTTTTGCGCCCGCGAGCGCGCCGCCGGGACAGCACTTGGCGGCCATTTTTGGTGGCCATTCGAGCACGGAAACCATGGGTACGCTTTCTCTTCAAAACGCTGGGTTGGAATGTACGCTTCATGGCATTGACCTACTAAAAAATTGTCTTAATACGGGACGACGCGCATAGGGACAGCCAGCCTGCTTGTGCCATCCACCACGCTCGGGGGCGCGGATTATAGGGGCGGTCAATGCCATTGGCAACCACATGAGTTGTGCAGCCAACATAAGACTTTCCCGGCCGATAATTTTTATCATCCACTGGGCGGTGTGACCCACGACTTTGTGGGGTTGGCGAAACGCGCTCCCAGAAAAGCGCCAATTGTTTGTTTTTAGAGTAAGTGGGCGCTTACTCGCCGTGTTTTCTCCCGCGCTGGTCCGGGGTCCTGCCGATCGGCAACGCACACATTAACCCAAAGTTGTGAACAGGTTATACACAGCCACAAAAAGTTTTTCTTGCATCCGTGCAGATTGTTATGTACGCGCCATAAAACGAAAAAAGTATCTGATTTATATAGTAAAAATACTTGTTGATAACATTTTCTCGGTGTGGATAACTACGCTTCGCGGTAGAGATGTCAGCGTCCGTTTACGCGCAGCGCCCTCCTAGAGAGCGTCGCGCCACTGTCACTGCGCCAACACCCAAAAAACCGGAAAAAGACCATAAAAACAGAGATAAAATAAAGGAGCGATTGCGTTGGCAGCCCCTCAGCCGATTACGGATCCCTGGCAGCATTGCTTGCGTCGACTGGGTGGAGACATCCCCCAGCAACAATTCAACACCTGGATAAGACCCTTACAAGCACAGTGGTGCGACTCTGGGTTGACTTTGGCCGCGCCCAATCGGTTTATCCGCGACTTTGTTGTGGAGCGATATGTACCCATGATCTCGGCGTATCTCATGGATGTGGTATCGCCTGCCGTTGCCCAGGTATCGGTTACCGTGGCCGGGGACGCCGCGTCCCCGCCCAAGCCACTGCAACCTGTGGAGCGGACCTCTCAGGGGGCGGCTCCGAAAATTCAGACGGTTCACCCTGCGTCATCTCGTTCGCCCGCGGCCGCGTTAGTGAGCTCGTCCAGCCTTGTTGAGGGTTATACCTTCGAGCGCTTTGTAGAAGGAAAAAGCAACCAGCTGGCTTTGGCTGCAGCTCAGCAGGTGGCCGAGCATCCCGGCGCGTCCTACAACCCCCTGTTTCTTTATGGTGGCGTAGGTCTGGGCAAAACCCATCTGATGCATGCGGTGGGGAATGCCATGCGGCGACAAAACCCCGATGCCAAAATTGTTTATTTGCACTCTGAACGATTTGTCGGCGATATGGTCAAGGCCCTGCAGTTGAATGCCATCAATGATTTCAAACGATTTTATCGGTCGGTCGATGCTTTGCTGATTGACGACATCCAGTTCTTTGCTAACAAAGACCGTTCTCAGGAGGAGTTTTTTCACACCTTCAATGCGCTGCTTGAGGGCGGGCAGCAAATGATTCTGACGTGCGATCGTTACCCGAAAGAGATCGAAGGTGTAGAGGAACGATTAAAATCGCGGTTCGGCTGGGGGCTGACCGTGGCAGTGGAGCCCCCTGACCTGGAAACTCGGGTAGCGATATTGATGAAAAAGGCGGAACAGAGCCACATCACACTGGCCCCCGATGCCGCGTTTTTTATAGCCCAGCGGATTCGGTCTAACGTGAGAGAGCTAGAGGGCGCGCTCAAGCGGGTAATAGCCAGCGCCAACTTTACGGGCCGCCCCTTTGATATCGAGCTCATTAAAGACAGCCTTAAAGATTTGTTAGCGCTTCAAGACAAGCAGGTTTCGCTTGATAACATCAAGCGAAAGGCGGCCGAATATTACAAGATTAAGGTCGCTGACCTGATGTCAAAACGCCGCAACAGGAGCGTTGCCAGGCCGCGGCAGGTTGCCATGGCGCTGGCCAAGGAGTTGACGCAGCACAGCCTGCCCGAGATAGGAGACGCTTTTGGCGGTCGTGATCATACGACAGTGCTCCACGCATGCCGTAAGATAAAGGAGTTGCGAGATATCAACTCCGACATCAGCGAGGATTATCAGAACCTGTTGCGTTCGCTGACGACATAATGGTGCGCCGGAGACTTGATGCGATCCATGCCCTTATTATTGCCCCATAACCTGAGCTCAAAGACATGAAATTCTCGATTGCCCGCGACACGCTGATCAAACCACTCAATTTAGTAGCGGGAGTGGTGGAGCGGCGGCAGACGTTGCCGATTCTCTCCAATGTGCTGATTGCGCTTGAGGGTTCCAAGCTATCCTTAACTGGCACCGACTTGGAGGTCGAGCTTGTTGGTCGCTTGGACCTAGAGGCGCCCGGCGTGGACGGTGATGTGACTGTGCCAGCCCGCAAGCTGGTGGATATTTGTAAGTCGTTGCCAGAGGGTTCTAATATAGAATTTTCTGTTGAGGGGGGAAAGGCGACGGTAAAAGCGGGCCGCAGCCGCTTTACCCTATCGACGTTGCCGGCGGCAGATTTTCCCGCTGTAGAGGCGAATGCGGGTGATATCTCGCTGGAGATGGAGCAAGCGCTGGTTAAGCAGTTGATAGACGGCACCGCATTTGCCATGGCGCAGCAGGACGTCCGTTACTATCTTAACGGCCTTTATTTTGAGGTGCTGGGTGGTCGGCTACGGGTCGTTGCAACTGATGGTCACCGGCTGGCACTAGCGACGGCACCGCAGCGCGTCGAAGCGACAGATTTAGGCGTTATTATTCCCCGCAAAGGCGTGCTGGAGCTTTCGCGTCTTTTGGAGGGTACTGCGCCCATCGCATTGTCCATTGGCACCAATCATATTCGCGCCACCACAGAACAGTTTACCTTCACTTCCAAGCTCGTTGACGGCAAGTTCCCCGATTATGAGCGCGTAATACCGAAAAATCCCGACAAGTTGGTGGTGGGGGATCGAGCCGAACTCAAGCAAGCTTTTACGCGCACGGCGATTCTTTCCAACGAGAAATACCGTGGCGTACGGCTGAGATTGTCGCAAAATAGCCTTGATATTACCGCCAACAACCCCGAGCAGGAGCAGGCCGAAGAGGTTGTCGCTGTGGAGTATAGCGGCGCAGAGATGGAAATCGGCTTCAATGTTAGCTACCTGCTGGACGTGCTCTCAGTGCTGAGTCAGGCCCAGGTGCGACTCTGCCTTTCTGACGAAGCCAGCTCAGCCCTGCTGGAGCACGCGCAGCAACCCTCCGACCAAGAGCCTGAGCGATTATATGTTGTAATGCCCATGCGCCTCTAAGCAATCTGATTGCATTGAATGCTTGAGCATGTAGAGATCAAGTGTGTTCGCAATCTAGCCAAGTTGGAGGTTAGCCTTGCGAGGGGCGCAACCGCGCTGTTCGGCCCCAATGGCTCTGGGAAAACCAGTTTTCTCGAGGCCTTGCACTTACTGGGTGTGGGGCGGTCTTTTCGCACCCACCAGTCTAAGCCCGTCATACAGCACGACGCGCCCTCATGCCGGGTCGTTGGGCGCGTAAATAGGGGCGATCGCCCATTTGTTATGGGCATAGAAAAACATCGCGATGGCCTCGTGCGCGCCAGGGTCGATGGCGAGCCGGTCCCCTCTTTGTCCGAGCTAGCCCAGCAGCTTCCCCTAGTATTGCTCGATACCGAGGGTCTCGCCTTGTTAACGGGCGCCCCGGAGGGTCGCCGTCGCCTCCTCGACGGCACTTTGTTCCACGTGGAACACGCCTTTCTGCCACTCTGGAAGCGCTACGCACACGCACTTAAACAGCGAAATAGCGGGCTCCGCCGTGGTATACTGACCACCGATAGGGCCTGGCGCAGAGAGCTGGCCGAAACAGGCGATAAGTTGACCGAAGTGCGGTCGAATGCGGTAGAGCGATACGCAGAAAAGTTGGGGCAATTGGGCCCGGCGATATCGCGTGATTTGTCCAAAGTTGAGATGGTATTCCGTGCGGGCTGGGATCGACGAGAGTCGCTTCAGGCAGCGCTGGAGAAGAATGCGGAGAGCGATGCGGCTCAGGGCTTTACTCAGGTAGGGCCGCATCGGGCAGATTTGCGCTTTAGCGCGGATGGCGTTGCTGCGGCTGAAGTTTTGTCGCGCGGGCAGATGAAATTGCTGCTGGTGGCGCTGAAGCTATCTCAGGGACAGATTATTGAAGAGGCGTCGCGGATGCCGCCGTTGTATTTGGTCGACGATTTGCCGGCAGAGCTCGATGAGACCCATTGTGCCAGTGTGTGTGAGCAGTTGCGGAGCGGGCGTCAGGTCATCATGACGGCAGTAGACCGCGGGTCTCTGGAAAGGGCTTGGGGTTCGGCGCCAATGAAGTTGTTCCACGTGGAACATGGCGCTTTCACCGCCGTGGAGTAAGTTTTCCCCGCGTGGGCTCGCGTATTGTGGAGGCGCCGGATGGCAGGGCGAGTGACTGCCTCAGCCCTGATCGTCGCGATGGAAGACGAAAAACAGTAGTTCGAATGACAAAAAGGTTGACACACGATGGCTGAAGACAAGCAAGGCGGTACACCACTCCCAAGGGATTACGATTCCTCGAGCATCACCGTGTTGAAAGGGCTCGACGCGGTGAGGAAACGGCCTGGTATGTATATCGGTGATACGGACGACGGTACGGGACTGCACCACATGGTCTTCGAGCTTGTCGATAACAGTATCGACGAGGCCCTTGCGGGGCACTGCAGCCAAATCGATATCGTGATCCATCCGGATGAATCGGTATCGGTGTCCGACAACGGTCGGGGGATTCCTACGGAACAGCACGAAGAGGGGGTCTCGGCCGCCGAGGTGATTATGACGGTGCTTCACGCCGGGGGTAAGTTTGATGACAACACCTACAAGGTTTCGGGTGGGTTACATGGGGTGGGTGTTTCCGTGGTTAATGCACTTTCCTCGAGTTTGCAGCTAACGATCCGTCGAAAAGGGCAGTTATTTGAGCAGAACTATGCCCATGGCGTGCCTCAGGCGCCTTTGGCGGTCGTGGGTGAGACGTCTGAGACCGGCACGGCTGTGCGCTTTACCCCCTCTCCCGAGACTTTCAGCAACATTGCTTTCCATTACGACGTGTTGGGGAAGCGACTCCGGGAGCTCGCTTTTTTAAACAGCGGCGTCAGAATTTTCCTCAAGGATGAACGCACGGGTGAAGAGGAGCTATTCTCTTATGAGGGTGGGCTTCGCGCGTTTGTTGAATTTCTTAATCAAAGTAAAACCCCCATTGCCAAAGTGTGCCATTTTCAGGCGCAGGCCGAGGAAGGGGTTGAGGTCGAGGTCGCACTGCAGTGGAACGATGGATTCCAGGAGGGCTTGTACTGCTACACCAATAATATCCCGCAACGCGACGGTGGTACCCATCTTGCTGGTTTCAGGGCTGGCCTCACCCGATGCTTGAATAATTATATTGAAAAAGAAGGACTTGCGAAAAAAGCGAAGGTGTCGACCACAGGAGATGACGCGCGGGAAGGCCTGACTTCCATTGTTTCTGTCAAAGTCCCGGACCCGAAGTTTTCCTCCCAAACCAAGGACAAGCTGGTGTCCAGCGAAGTCAAAGGTGCGGTTGAGCAGGCGATGAATCAATTTTTCAACGATTTCCTCTTGGAAAACCCGGCCGATGCCAAATTGGTCGTGGGCAAGATGATTGATGCTGCCAGGGCGCGTGAGGCAGCCCGAAAAGCTCGAGAAATGACGCGGCGGAAAGGAGCGCTGGATATCGCAGGACTACCTGGCAAGCTCGCCGATTGTCAGGAGCGCGACCCCGCTATGAGCGAGCTCTACTTAGTAGAGGGTGATTCTGCGGGCGGTTCAGCAAAACAGGGCAGAGACCGTCGCTTTCAGGCGATCTTGCCCCTCAAAGGCAAAATACTGAATGTAGAAAAGGCGCGGTTTGACAAGATGCTGGGGTCAGCCGAAGTGGGGACCCTGGTGACGGCGCTGGGCTGCGGTATCGGAAAAGACGAATTTGATCCCGAAAAACTCCGTTACCACCGCATCATTATCATGACCGACGCGGACGTGGATGGCTCCCACATCAGAACGTTGTTACTGACGTTTTTCTTCAGGCAGATGCCAGAGTTGATTGAGCGCGGGCACGTGTACATAGCACAGCCACCCTTGTACAAATTAGCGCGCGGAAAACAGAGCCGCTATTTGAAAGATGAAGCGGCCTTGGCCGAGTACCTTACGCACTCGGCACTCGAGGAGGCCGCGTTGTTTGCCAATGCCAGCGCACCGCCTCTCTCTGGTATTGCGTTAGCGGATCTGGTGTCGGCTTATCAGGGCGTGGCGTCGGACATTGAGCGCTTAGCGCGGGTTTATCCCCGAGAGGTGTTGTGGACGCTGCTTCAGGTGCCTACCTTAGATGTGGCATCGCTCAATAGTGAGGATGCCGTCAGTGCCTTTGCTGACGAAGTAAGTGAGCACTTACATACTCTGAAAGACAAGTCGGTTCAATATGAGCTCTTTGTGCGACAAGACCCCGAGAGAGGGACCTATTACCCGGTTGTCAGGCGAACGGCCCACAGCGTGGCCACTGACACCGTGCTGGGGAGAGGGTTTTTTGGCTCCTCGGAGTATTTGACGCTGAGGTCTTTAGGTGAACAATTGCAGGGGTTGATAGAGCCGGACGGGTTTTTTCAGAGGGGCGAGAAGCGTTTTGAAACCCAGGATTTTGCTGATGGCCTCAATTGGCTTTTGGCGGAGGCCCGTAAAGGCTGCACCATCCAACGCTACAAGGGCTTGGGCGAGATGAACCCGGGCCAGCTATGGGAGACCACGATGGATCCGGGTGCCCGTCGCATGTTGCAGGTTACCGTTGAGGATGCGTTTTTGGCCGACCAGATGTTCTCTACGCTCATGGGAGATGATGTGGAGCCCCGGCGAGAATTCATCGAGCAAAATGCACTGGCCGTTGCTAATTTGGATATTTGATCGCTGTAGTCACAGGCCCGATACGCTTATTGGTCAGCGTCTAAGTCTGTCTCGTCGCGGTTCTCGAGGGCCAGCGGTTCGATCTCTGGATCTATGGGCGCCAGACTCTTCGGAAACGTCTTGTTGGCTTTTTTTGACAGCGTTTTAAAGCGCGCGACTTTTCCCGCCAACCCCTGTCGACCCTGCACGGCGCGCACCGCTTCGTTGTATCTCTGAGTCGCGGTGGTCATTGATGACCCCAGCGCTTGTAGCCGATCACCCAGTAGGCACACCGTGTTGTAGATATCCCCCGCGCGATCGCTAATTTCCCGGGCTTCCCGGTTGCTGTGCTCAATCATCCATAGGTTGGCGACCGTTCGCAGTATGGGCATTAAGGTAGTATGCGATACCAGCACAACATTCTTTTGGTATCCGTAATTGAACAACTCTCGTTGGCTGCGCATGACTTCGATGTACGCAGGCTCCACCGGCATGAACATCAGCACGAAGTCGGGGCTGTCCATCCCGGGAAGATTCGCGTAATCCTTGGCCGACAGGGCGTCGATATGGCTACGAACGGCTTTTGCATGACCCTCCAAGGCGCTCGCTCGCTCTGCCTCTGACTCTGCCGTAACGGCGCGCTCGTAGTCGACCAGCGAGACCTTGCTGTCGATGACGAGGTTCTTTCCTTCTGGCAAGCGGATGACAAAATCCGGGACATGCCGATCGCCTTGGGCATCCTTGACGGTGACTTGCGCATCGTAGTGCTCTCCCCGGCGAAGCCCCGCCAGTTCCAGGGTTTTCTCGAGTTGCGCCTCGCCCCAATTGCCCACTAACTTCTTGTCGCCTTTTAGCGCGCGGGTCAGGTTGTGGGCTTCGTCTGACATGGAGACACCCACCGATTCGAGATGTTTGATTTGCTCGGACAAAGACGCACTGTTGCGAACCATGTCGGTGTGTACCTGATTAACCCTTGTCTGGAACTGATCAATTTTTTCAGCGAGCGGCTTCAGCAAGCTGTCGAGGCTTTTTTGGTTGGTGCTTTCAAGTGCTTTGCCGGAAGTAGCAAGCAGTTTTTGGCCCACGACTTCGAGCTCTGATCGCAGCGCGGTGCGCGACTCCTCTAGCCACTTCATCTGATTCTGGTGGCCTGCTTCACGCTCAGTAAGGGTCGCACTCTGGGCGCTTAATTGCGCGGCTAATGACGCCAGCTCCTTGTTCAGCGCCAGCACCTCGGTTTCCAAGGATTTGGCGCGGTTTTCTGCGAGTGTGGCGGTTGTCTTATGCTGGGTTGCCGCTTCGCGAAGCGAGACCAGCTCTTGCCTCCCTCGGCTCAGCACCACAACGATGCACAGCAACGCGACATTGCCTGCGACAAGCAGGCCCACCAAAAATTGCGGATCCGCGCTCATTCAGCTCCTGAGGAGAGGAGAGCAATATCGGCAATTTGTGTGAACAGCTCGCGCAGCATGTTGAGAAGTGCCAGTCGATTTACTCGCACATCGGGGTCGTCGGCGTTCACCATCACCGCGTTGAAGAAGTCATCAACAGGTTGTCGTAATGTTGCCAGTGCGCCGAGTGCTGACGCATATTCTCTTTGTGCGATGAGCGGGGACAGGGTTTCTTGGGTCGATAACACCATCTCGTATAGCGCCTGCTCCGCCGCTTCAACAAACTTCGCCGTCTCTGGCGCCGGATAGTCGCCCCTGTCTGCTTTTGCAAGCAAGTTAGCGACGCGCTTGTTGGCGGCGGCGAGCTGTTGTGCCGTTTCGGTAGTGGAAAATGTCGCCAGAGCGTTGATTCGCAGATCAATATCCCAGAGGTCTGTGCCGCTTGAAGCCAGTACCGCGCGAACCACATCCGCAGATACGCCCTGATCGGCATACCAGCTGTCGAGCCGTTCGAAGACGTAGTGCAGCACTGCGCTCGCGGCATCCTCCGTCAGCGATGCGGTGTGCTGCATTTGGGCAAAATTCAATAAGTCCCGCAGTGATATCGGTTGCCCAAGGTCAATCAGAATGCGGATGACGGCCAAGGAAGCGCGACGCAGTGCAAACGGATCCTTGGACCCTGTGGGGGGCTCGCCGATACCAAAAATACCCACCAGCGTATCCAGCCGGTCTGCGAGAGCGAGGGTACTACCTTCGGCAGACCTCGGTAAATCGTCACCAGCAAATCGCGGCAGATAGTGTTCTTCGATAGCCTGCGCCACAACTGCAGATTCGCCGTCGTTTAGCGCATATTGCGCCCCCGCGCTGCCCTGCAACTCGGGAAATTCGAGCACCATTTCCGAGACGAGATCACACTTGGCGAGAGCGGCCGCCCGCAATGTGACATCTGCATTGGCGCCGATCGATTCTGCAAGCCGCGCTGCCAGATTCGTCATCCTCTCGGTTTTATCCAGCAAGCTGCCCAGCTTCTGCTGGAAAACGACACTGGCCAAGCGTGCCTGTCTGGACGCCAGCGCAACGCGCTTATCGTTAGCAAAGAAAAAGGCAGCGTCAGCCAGACGTGGACGGATGACCCGTTCGTTACCAGCAATCACGCGCGCAGGTGCTTTGCTGTCAATATTGGCCACGGTAATAAAGGCGGGGAGTAGTGCACCGGTAGCGGCATCATTGAGGTGAAAGTATTTTTGATGATTTTTCATCGCAGAAATCAGCGCTTTTTCCGGTACCTCGAGAAACGCGGGGTCAAAGCTACCGCGCAAGGCAATGGGCCACTCGACCAGGCCGGTGACTTCGTCAAGTAGCGCTTCAGAGAGTGCGACTGTCTCTCCAGGGCCCACAAGGGCAGACACTTGCTCCGTGATGATGCGTCGCCGTTCTGCCTCATCGACGATGACGCGGGCGTCCTGGAGCAGCACTTGATAATCCCCCGGGCTGGGTAGCGAAACCGCTTCATTATGGTGAAATCGATGCCCGCGACTGTCTCTGCCACTGCTCAGCCCAAACTGCTCGTAAGGCAGTATTTCGTCCCCGAACAGTAGCACCAACCATTGCACTGGCCGCAGAAATTCGTCTCGCGACCGACCCCAGCGCATGCGCTTTGACACCGGTATTGCACTAACCGCATTTTTAACAATGTCGGGGATCACTTCCCGCGCTGCGACACCCGTTTGAATCACATGGGCGGTGATACGCTCTATGCCATTCGCTTCTGCAATCTTGAGTGCTGCAGTATCGATGCCTTGTTTACGGGCAAAGCCTTCCGCGGCAGCGGTCCAACGACCTTGATCATCACGTGCTGCGCTAACAGGTGGGCCTATCACATGCCGCTCTTGATCTGGCCCCTTAACGGCGACGTCCCGCACCAATACGGCAAGGCGCCTCGGGGTCGAAAATTGTTCCGCTCGGGAATAACTCAGGGAGTAATTTTTGAGATCCCGGGTAAGGGCGTTGACCAAAGCACTGGCCATTGCCGAAATCTCGCCGGCAGGAAGCTCTTCCGTGCCGAGCTCAAACAGCAGGTCCCGGGTGCTCATGCTGATGGCTCCCGCTGTGGCTCAAGCTCCGCTAAGGCGGCGGCGGCCAGATCCCGGTCGGCCATAGGAAAACCCAGGGCGCCGCGAGCTGCCACATAGGCTTTGGCGGCCGCTCGCGCCAGCGTGCGCACTCTGAGGATGTAGCGTTGACGCTCAGTGACTCCGATTGCATGGCGCGCGTCGAGCAAATTGAACGTGTGGGAGGCCTTCATTACGTATTCGTAAGCGGGCAGAGGGAGTTTTTTCTCCGCCAGCCGATTCGCCTCTCCTTCATAGAATTCAAACTGAGCAAACAAGTTATCGACGTCCGCTTCCAAGAAGTTATAGGACGACATTTCCACTTCGTTCTGATGATAGACGTCGCCATAGGTCACTGCGCCCGATGGTGTCTCAGCCCAAACGAGGTCGTAAACAGACTCCACGTCCTGTAGGTACATGGCGATGCGTTCAAGGCCATAAGTGAGCTCACCGGTAACGGGGTAACACTCCAGACCACCGGCTTGCTGGAAGTAGGTAAATTGGCTGACTTCCATGCCGTTGAGCCAAACCTCCCAGCCAAGACCCCAGGCGCCAAGCGTGGGCGATTCCCAGTTGTCCTCAACAAAGCGAATATCGTGCTCGAGTGGGTCGATGCCGAGAGCATAAAGGCTGCCCAGATAAAGCGCCTGAAAGTCGCTGGGAGACGGCTTCATAACTACCTGAAACTGATAGTAGTGTTGCAGGCGATTGGGGTTTTCCCCGTACCGGCCATCCGCGGGTCTGCGGCTGGGCTGAACATACGCTGCATTCCAGTTTTCTGGTCCCAGCGCACGCAAGAAAGTCGCCGGGTGGAAGGTGCCTGCCCCGACCTCCATGTCCAGTGGCTGCAGCACAACGCATCCATGGCCTGCCCAATAGTCCTGCAATCGTAGGATTACGTCTTGAAATGTCGCGGGAACCAAGGAAACAGCCCAAAGTGTGTGTGAGGGGTTAGTATAACTGCCAAGCCCTTTTCATAATCACTTTTCCGGAAGATTACCTTTAGAAAACGCGCTTTTATGGCTGCCTCACAAAAACCCATTTGGCTGGAATGGACAGTTTTCCTGCTTATTCACTTGATGATGGCGGTTACCCGCCGTCTTCCGCTGTCGTGGGCGCGAGGATTCGGGAGGTCGGTAGGTGCGCTACTTTATTACCTGAACTCCCGATGGCGACGCGTGGCCGTCAGGAACCTTGAGTTGGCCTATCCGTCGTGGACGTCGACTAAAAGGCGCTCGGTAGCTAAACAAAGTGTGCAGTCGACGGCAGAGCTGATGGCGGAGATGGGCCGACTATGGATCCACCCCTGGTCGGATATAGCGCCGTTGATCGAGGTCGAGGGTTCGGCCTGCATTACCAAACCGCTGGCCTCGGGTCAGGGGGTGATTGTTCTGGGCCCCCATTTGGGTAATTGGGAGTTGCTCGGTATGCATGTTGCGACGCTGGGTGACTTGGTTGCCCTATACGAACCCTTGGCATTGAAAAAACTGGACCAGCTGGTTTACACGGCAAGACAGCGTACCGGCGGCAAGTTAGTACCTACCACTGCCAGAGGGCTCGCCGAACTGGTGCGTGCCGTTCGTAGCGGCGGTATCACCGGTATCTTGCCTGACCAGGTGCCCCGCGAGGCCAGTGGCGGCTTGGATGCGCCTTTTTTTGGTGTTGAGTGCTTTACCGCGACCTTGGCCCATAACCTGATAAAGCGTTCTGGGGCGGCTGCGGTAATGGGCACGGTATTGAGAACGCCCAAGGGTTTCCGGGCGGTTTACCGTGAAGCGGAGCCAGAGGTATACAGTGATGACCCTCAAGAAGCCCTTGCCGCCATCAACCGCGGTGTGGAAAAACTGATTATGGGTAATGAGCGGCAGTATCAGTGGCAGTACAAACGGTTCCGCATTCAGCCACCCGGGCAAGCGGATCACTACAATTGGTCAGTGCGACCGCTGCTGGATGAAGGTGGCGCTCCCCGGTGAGGCAGGTAACGGGCAAGATTTTAGCGGGCGCCATCGGATTTTTAGCGTTTGGTCCGGTTGGCCTGTTATTCGGCCTAGTACTGGGCCACGCTTTTGATCGGGGACTGTGGCGCGCCCTGCAATTGTCGGGCCCCGATGCAGTCAATCTGATGCGGGCCCAGTTCTTTGAGACGACCTTTACCCTGCTTGGGTATGTCGCAAAGGCCGATGGCCGCGTATCAGAGGCAGAAGTAGCACAAACCGAAACCCTGTTTGTCCAGCTCAGGCTCAATGCCGAGCAACGCCGAACAGCCATCTCGCATTTCAAGGCGGGGTCCGCGGCGGGATTTGACCCGTCGCTAACCGTTGCCCGGTTCAAGGAGTGCCTGGGTGGTCGCCGGCAGGCGCAGCACACGCTGTTGGTTTTCCTCGCAGGTATTGCGCTTGCCGATGGCACATTATCTTCTGCCGAACGCAAAGCGCTCAATCAGATAGCGAGCTTGCTCTCGGTCCCCCAGCGTGAAATCGATCAGCTATTGTCGATGATCAACGCGCAGGCGCAATTTCAGCAGCGTGCCTACCAGCAACAGGGCGGGCGTCAGCGCGGAGCGACCCACGAACCCTCAGGATTGGATACGGCCTACGCAGCGTTAGGGTTGTCGCCAGATGTATCCAACAGTGAGCTGAAGCGACGTTATAGGAAGCTGATGAGTGAAAACCACCCGGACAAATTGATTGCAGAGGGTGTTCCCGACGAGCTGCTTAAGGTCGCGACCGGGCGCGCCCAGGAAATTACGGCAGCCTACGAAGTGATTCAGCAATCTCGTGGTCTGAAGTGACCCGCCGTTTTCGGCCAGCGTGGTGCGCGGCTCAATGACGCCAGAATGCCGGGGTGAATAGCACCAGTAAGGTAAAGACTTCGAGCCGGCCCATCAGCATAGCCAGGCAGAGGATCAGCTTTCCTACCTCGCTGACACCGGCATAGTTGCTGGCCACCTCGCCTAACCCCGGGCCCAAATTATTCAGTGTGGCCGCAACTGCAGAGAAGGCAGATGAGAAGTCCAAACCTGTCGCGAGCAGGGCAAGCCATATGGACACAAAGCAGAACATGTAGACCGCGAAAAAACTCCACACTGCACTGATGATTTCCGTTTGCACCCGACGCGAATCAATTTTGAGGGGGATGATAGCGTTCGGATGTAGCAATTGCCGGAGTTCGCGAACGCCTTGACGAAAAATCAGCAGGATTCTCATCGCCTTCATGCCACCGCCGGTAGACCCTACGCATCCGCCCATGAAGCTCAGCATAAGAAGGAGAACAGGCAAAAATAGAGGCCAGACTGAGAAGTCCTGTGTGGTAAATCCGGTAGTAGTAGCGATCGAGATCGTCTGAAACAGACCATGAATCAAACTATCTTCGACGCTAAAAGTTTCGGTGAAGACTAACAACACGCAAATCACGCAGGTCGCGAGGCCAATCACACTCAGGAAGAAAGCGGTTTCTGAGTCGTGGGTATACACCCGTATATCGCGACGCTGAATCGCGATGAAATGCAGGCCAAAATTGATCGCTGATATCACCATAAAAAAAGAGCTGATCAATAAAATGCCGTTTTGGTCGTAGTAACCGAGACTCGCATCATGGGTGGAAAATCCGCCGATCGCGACGGTTGAGAACGCGTGACAAATTGCATCGAAGGCCGTCATTCCGGCGAAGTAATAGGACGCACCGCAAGCCGTGGTGAGCAATAGATAGATGCCGAAGAGGGCTTTTGCGGTGCTGGTGATCCGCGGCGTTAATTTTCGCTCTTTCGAGGGACCGGCGCTCTCTGCACGATAAAGCTGCATGCCACCAATGCCGAGCATGGGGAGTACTGCAACCGCTAGCACCACGATCCCGATACCGCCGAGCCACTGCAGTAGCTGTCGATAAAGCAGCAGCGACTGCGGCAGCGCATCGAGCCCCGTGATGACGGTAGCGCCGGTTGTTGTCAGTCCTGAGATGGATTCGAACACCGAAGCCGCGCCGGAAAGATTGAGCGCGGGGCTGAGCCAGAAGGGGATCGCGCCGAAGCTCCCCAGCACCAACCAAAAGAGTGCAGTTACCAAAAATCCATCGCGAATATTCAGGTCTCTTTTCAGTGAGCGTGTTGGTAGCCAGAGCACCACGCCCGCCAATAGCGTCATTCCGAAACCGGTAGCAAACGCCGACTCCACACCGTCTTGTTGTGCGAGGGAGAGGAAGAGCGAGGGCAACATTGCGCTGCTAAATAGCATTAGCAGTACACCAATGATCTTAAACGCCATCGCAAACTGCATCAGATAAAGCCGAAACCTACCGCAAACAGTTTTTCAACAGCTGGGATTTGCGAGCGGTCAGTCAGGAATAAAATGACATGGTCGTCCTCATCGACCACGATATGGTCGTGGGCGATGAGCACCTCCTTGCCCCGCAATATGGCGCCCACGGTCGTGCCCGTCGGTAGCGGCAGTTCGTCGAGACGTCTGCCTACCACCTTGGATGAATTGGCATCACCGTGGGCCGTCAATTCTATCGCTTCGGCGGCACCTCTCCTCAGGGAGTGGACGTTGCCAATATCGCCTTTTCTCACGTGGGCCAACAGACTGCTGATGGTTATCTGTTGTGGGGATATTGCGATATCAATGTCGTCGCCGATGAGGTCAATGTAGGCTGCGTTGGTGATGAGTGTGATGACTTTTTTAGCCCCTAATCGTTTCGCGAGCAGGGACATCATGATGTTCGACTCGTCGTTATCGGTGAGGGCACAAAATACGTCGGTGTTTTCGATGTTCTCTTGCTGCAATCACAGTGGCTCGTTGCCGCTGCCGTGGAGAACGAGCGTGTCCTCCAGAAGGTCTGACAGGATTCGACAGCGGTCGTAAGAGCGCTCAATCACCTTCACCTGATAGTGTTTTTCCAGCCGCTCAGCCAGTGTAGAGCCGATATTCCCGCCGCCGGCGATCATGATGCGATGGTAGGGCTTGTCAACCTCTCTGAGCTCGGCAGTGACAGAGCGAATATGCTCTCGCGCGGCAATAAAAAAGACCTCGTCGTCGGGCTCTACCACCGTGGAGCCTTGCGGAATGATGGGGTCGCCGCCGCGTCTGAAAATTGCAGCCACCCGGGTGTCGACCCGCGGCATATGCTCCCTAATTTCCTGCAGTTCACGACCCACAATGGGTCCTCCTGCTAGCGCTCTTACCGCGACTAATCTGATCTTGCCCTCGGCGAAATCCAGCACCTGTAGTGAGCCCGGGTTGGCGATCAGTTGCTCTATGTTTTTGGTAACGAGCTGCTCAGGGCCAATGATGACATCTACCGGGATGGCACCCGATTCAAACAGCGCGGCCTGCTCGGAGAGATACTTTGCGGAGCGGATACGACTGATCTTGGTGGGCGTGCGATACAGCGTGAACGCCACCGAGCAGGCGAGCATGTTAATTTCGTCGCTGTCGGTAACGGCAATGAGCATGTCGGCGTCTTCCGCACCCGCATTGAGCAGGGTGGTGGGATGCGCGCCGTTACCCAGAACCGTTCTGATATCAAGTCGTTCCTGCAGGCGCTTAAGTGTGGCTGCATGCTCGTCGACGACAGTGATGTCGTTTTGCTCATCAGCCAGGTGCTCGGCGAGCGTACCGCCGACCTGACCCGCTCCGAGGATAATGATTTTCACCGGCCTGTGGACCCTCTCAACGACCCGGCTACACCATAAACTATGTCAAACCTGACACGCCATGTGGATTAGTCACGTTGGCATGCGGGGCCCTGCCTCAGACGGGTGGCTTTTTCAGAAGCGAAAAATACAGTCCGTCGCCGCCGTCGACGTGGGGCAGTATTTGCCACCCATGCTCACAGCCCACCCCGTTCTCAAGTTGCAAAGTCGCTACTGATACGTCGTGACGTTTGGAGAAGGCGCTGACAACCCCATCGTTTTCGACGCATAAAATTGAGCAAGTGACATACAGCAGGCGACCTCCCGGTTTCAAGGCGGGCCAAAGGCCCTCGAGAATCGCCAATTGCTGTCGGGCAAAGCCGTCCACGTCGGCCTCGCGACGATGCAGCTTGATGTCTGGGTTTCTGCGCATGACCCCCGTAGCCGAGCAGGGCACATCGGCAAGAATGACGTCGAAGGGGTCAGACAGCAGCGCCGATGGCAAAGCCGACGCGTCAGCGTTGACAATTTTTATAGGTAGAGAGAGTCGGCCACTGTTTTCTGCTACGCGCTTTAGCCGTGTCTCGCTGATATCGCAGGCCACCAGCTCACTAATCTCTGGCTGATGTTCGAGTAGATGACAAGCCTTCCCACCCGGAGCGGAGCAGGCATCCAGAATACGTTCCCCCGGTTGTGGATTAATCAGTCGGGCGGCGAGCTGGGCAGACCGGTCCTGAACGCTCACCCAGCCTTCAGCAAAGCCGGGTAGCGTCATCACGTCCACACCGCGATCGAGCACGATGCCCGTGTCGACCTCTGGGCAGCTGCGGGCATTGATGCCCTCTGCGCTGAGTGCGTCAAGATAGTGATCGCGAGAGACAAGCCGCGTGTTGATGCGCAGTGCCATCGGCGGTCGGCTGCGAGAGGCCGCCGCAATAGCGCCGACGGCGTCACCATATTCGCGTAGCAGTTGATCGTAGAGCCAGCCGGGCAATGCGGCGCGCTCGGCGGCGTTTAGCCCATCGATGAGCGAAGCTTCGCTTCTTTGATAGTTGCGAAGCACGCCGTTGACCAAGCCGGTCGCCCAGGATTTTTTTAGGGCCTTGGCGGCATTTACTGTTTCGGATAAAGCGGCGTGTGCGGGCGTTTGCAGATGGGATTGCTCATAAAGGCCGATGCAGATCAGGGCATTAATATCTGCGTCTTTTTTCCGAAGCGATTTGTTCAGGAACTGTCGGGCGATGGCTGTGAGCAGCGGCCATTCGCGGAGCGTGCCGTATATCAGCTCCCGACACAGCGGCAGGCTCGATGGGGGAATATCGCTCAGCGCATCGGGTAGTAATCGATGGAGTGACTCGCCCTCGAGTACCCGCTGAATAACTGTGGCGGCGCGGGCTCGTGCAGAAGCCACCATCAACCCTCGCCGACGCTTGAGAAGGTGGTGCCTGGTAGCAATCGTGTCTTGTGGCCGTTGAGCAGTGTTGCCGCTGACTGTGGTTTCGCGCCGGGCATTTGCGCGGCGTGTACGACCAGTATGCCTTCGCCACATGCCACCCGAATGCCATCACTATCGGCCAGCAGGATTTCCCCGGGAGAGGCCCGATGAGACGATGCGGAGGGCGATGCGCTGACAATTTTGACGCGATCGTTATCCAGGTAGGTGAAGCAGCCGGGCGCCGGCTGGAACGCCCTGATCCGGCGCGCCAGTACGTTTGCGTCTTCGGACCAATCAATTAGCGCTTCTTTTTTCGCGATTTTATCGGCGTACGTGGCTTGCGAGTGTTCTTGAGCGGCTGCCGCTTCCAAAAAACGATCAATATCCGCCAACGTGTCCAGTAGCGCCGAAGCCCCCAGTGTCGCGAGATCGGCTTGCAAGGTGCCCGCGGTGTGGTCTTCTCTAATCGTCAACTCGCGCGTCATCACCACAGGACCCGTATCGAGCCCCGCCTCCATCACCATAATGCTGACACCGGTCTCGCTGTCTCCAGCCTCAATAGCGCGCTGTATTGGCGCCGCACCGCGCCATTTGGGCAGGAGCGATGCATGCACATTGATGCAGCCCAGCCGGGGGATCGCCAGCACCGCTGCCGGCAGAATCAGCCCGTAGGCTACAACGATCATAAGATCGGCATCGATGGCACTGAGCGCCTGAAGCGCGCTTTCGTTTTTCAGTGTTTCGGGTTGTAGAACCGGTAATCCCGCATCCAGCGCCAGCGCCTTGACCGCCGAGGGCTGCAGGCGTTTGCCCCGCCCTGCCGGTCGATCGGGCTGTGTCAGCACCGCCGTGATGTGATGGGGACTTTGCGTCAGCGCCTCGAGATGTTCTGCAGCAAACGCAGGCGTGCCAGCAAAGACAAGATTCAGGGGGCGGGACATCAGTTAATCCCGCCGTTTTTGATCTTTGACCAGCTTGCTTCGGATGCGCTGCCTCTTGAGCGGCGATAAATAATCGACAAACAGCTTGCCTTCCAAATGATCAATCTCGTGTTGCAAGCAAATGCCCATGAGGCCATCGAGCGTTTCTTGAAAAACGGCCCCGTCGCGGCCGATCGCCGTTACCTCGATCCGAGAGGGTCTCTGTACCGTCTCATAAAACCCTGGGACCGAAAGGCAGCCTTCGTCGTACTGCCCCAGGGTCTCATCGATGATTGAGATCTCGGGGTTGATAAACACCCGTGGATCCGAGTGATCCTCAGAGATATCGATGACGATGACCCGCTCGTGGACATCAACCTGACTCGCGGCCAAGCCGATGCCTGGCGCCGCGTACATCGTCTCGAACATGTCATCGATGAGTTGTTGTATGCGCGCGTCCACGTGGGTTACCGGCACGGCGACGGTGCGCAAACGAGGGTCCGGAAATTCAAGAATCGGAAGTAAAGCCATGCCAAAGTCCGCGCTGGAGTCTGAATGAAAACGGGGAAAAGTGTTCGGATTTGGTCTTGCCGTGTCCTTAGCTCCCCGCCACACTGAGATTATACCTTGATGCCGTGGTGTGATGGATCGCGTTCAAATGGCTCAAGGGCGCTGATGCTGGCGGAGGTAAACAACGGAGTGAGTACCTTGGAAAAAAGCAAAAGGCTCAAGCGCATCGCCGCGCCGAGCCTTACAAATGGCGATGTCACCGCGTCGCCACTGGGTGTCCGCCGCGCTGTTTTACTCATTTGGATACTCTTTAGTCTGGGCCCTGTGACCGCAGTTGCAGAGCCGAGACCGCCTTTGACGCTTAACCCCGAGGTGCCACTCATTTACCGCGTGCAATCAGGTGACACGCTCTGGGATATCGCCGCGTTATACCTCCGCGATCCCTGGCGCTGGCAGTCGCTGTGGGCGGAGAATCCAGAAATAGAAAATCCGCACCTTATCTTTCCGGGTGATGAGCTCCGACTGTGCTGGGAGGATGGCGTGCCACGGCTGGCCCGGCAGGATCAGTCCGACATCAAGTTGACTCCTGAGCTTCGCGCAAGCCCCCGAGAATCGGCGATACCGGTGATTCCTCGTGAAGCGATTGCCCCCTTCCTGCGCGACTACGGCGTGGTGGACGCCGCGGTGTTGGCGTCTGCCGCCTATGTTGTTTCGGGAGACGCGGGTCGATTGCTAAGCGGCGTCGGCGACAGGTTGTTTGTTAGCGGTGATGTGTCGCAAGCGCTGGACTACCGATTGGTTCGCTCTGACAAAGCACTAGAAGACCCCGTCACGGGCGAGCATCTTGGCACCTTCGTCTTGGATGTTGGGGCAGTGAGTGCGAGCGATGTGCGCGGCGAGCGCAACGATGGCGAACTCACGGCAATGTGGGTAGAGCAGATGCGCCAGGAAATTCGTATCGGTGATCGCTTACTCCCCGTCGGCGCATCCCAGCTTGCGCTGCGTTACCTGCCACAAGCCCCACAGGCGAGCCTGGAAAATGGCTTTGTGATTGCAGTGGCAGGAGGCCTGACCCAGATTGGTCCTCTGGATATCGTGGTGATTAATCGGGGTGAGCGGGAAGGGCTGCGCGTGGGTGATGTGCTCGCGATCGAACAGTCTGGCCTGGCGGTTGATGACCCCGTGACAGGGGACTCGGTGCGCTTACCCGACATCCGCGCAGGCGTTTTGATGGCCTTTGCGGTTTATGAGCGCGCAAGTTTTGGGCTGGTGCTCGAAGCCAACAGGGCGATGTCGGTGGGCGATCGCGTTGTCAGCCCGTGAGGCCTAATCCGATGCGTAGCGGCCCCCGGGGCAGTGTGACTCGCTTTTGACCACGGGTTTTTCAGTGGTCGCTATCTGACCGTGAGGGAGGCTCAAGGATGAGCAATGGCACACCAATTTGGCATTGATGCCGGCGCCGATGCCAAATGGCTCGCGCTGAGTACAGGAGTCCGCGCAGGTGCTTGCTGGCTAGATGGACTGCTGCAACGCTTCGATTCACCTGATGCACTCCTTGGATGCTCGGCTGACGAAGCCCGGTTGCTAGGCGTGCAGTCTTTGCGGCGCGACATTGCTTCCGCCCGCGAGCCCGCTTCGTTGCGAGGCCTTATTCAGGAAGCGCCGCTACATTTGGTTACTGCGCAAGATCCAGAGTATCCCCCTTTGCTCGCTGAGTGTGAGGACCGCCCGCCGTTTCTGCTCGTCCATGGCGAGCTCGAGGTGCTACAAGCCGCCACCTTATCTGTTGTCGGCACGCGCAAACCTTCGCTTGACGGGGCGCGCGCTGCGACTGAATTTACCTCGGTAGCGACGCGAGCGGGGCGGACGGTGGTAAGCGGCCTTGCGCTGGGTATCGACGGGCTCGCACATCAGTCCGCTATGGCGGCGGGTGGCAAGACAATTGCCGTATTGCCCTCGGGGTTGGATATCCTCTATCCCGCCCGCCATCGGCATCTCGCCAATAAGATCAAGCGAAACGGCGCGCTCGTCAGCGAATTCCCCCTGGGGACACCCCCAAGAAAGCACCATTTTTATCGACGCAATCGCACATTATCCGGCTTTAGCGCGGCAACGCTGGTGATTGAGGCTGGCCGCCCCAGTGGCACCTTGCTGACGGCGTCTGCGGCGGCAGATCAGGGCCGGGACGTTTTGGCTTTGCCTTGGTCGGTCTACCACCCTGAGGGAGCTGGCTGTCGTTTCTTATTGGACGATGGCGCGATGTTAATAAGCTCGATCGACGCTTTGTACGAATATCTGGGCTACCCCCAGTTTGATGTTACCGCGGGTGATTTGCTATCTGTCGCGCAAATCGATGTTGCGCTGGACCCCGATCAAAAAGCGATCCTCGCGCTAACGCGATGCCGCCCGGTGCCGCCTGAGGTATTGGCAGCGCATCTGGGCTGGGGCCTAGAGCGCTGTCTCGCTGTTTTGTCATCTTTGGAAGTGTCCGGTCGGCTCCAGCGAAGGGGGTCGGGTTATCAAGCGACTTACTAGCTAGCGCCCGGATTGGCTCCGCGGTCGCTGCCTGCGGTAAGGTGTCGCTTTGTCGCCGATAACGCCTATTGTGAATTGCACTCAAAAACCCCGATCCGATGCGCATTGGCGCGCGCCTGTTGTCGCATCACAGCTTCGTTCAGGGGCAGTGATTGCCTGCCCGGCAGAGGGTGTCTGGGGCCTGAGTTGCGACCCCTATAACGAGGGCGCAGTGCTCGATCTGTTGCGAATGAAGTCCCGGGACGTCAGCAAAGGGCTCATCCTTGTGGCGGCATCGCCGGATGTTTTTGCGGCGCTGCTCGACCCTTTATCTCCCACTGAGCGGGGTGCTGCGCTGGACTCTTGGCCCGGCGCCAACACCTGGTTGGTGCCACATCGCCACCAATTTCCCGATTGGATCACGGGGGACAGTCATGAAGTGGCAATTCGGGTCACATCTGCCCCCGCGCTGGCTGCATTATGTCGCGCGGTCGGTGGGCCGCTAGTGTCGACCAGTGCCAATCCGGCGGGATTGGCTCCGGCAAGCGCTGTTTGGCGGTTGCATCGCTATTTTGGCGCCCGATTACCCGTGATGCCGGGGGCGCTTGACCCAGACGGCAAAGCGTCAACAATACGTCGCATAGGAGATGGCTCAATAGTGCGAGCCTGACGATGGTTTGAGGAGGGTTGGATGGACGCATCGGCGGTAGAGGCTTATCTGAAGTCATTGCAAATACGTATCTGCGATGCGCTCTCAGCCCTCGACGGCGGCCGCGAGTTCACGACCGAGAGCTGGGAGCGGCCGGAAGGCGGGGGTGGCATCAGTCGGGTGTTGGCCGAGGGCGACGTGATCGAAAAAGGTGGCGTTAACTTTAGTCACGTGCTGGGCGCAGGCATGCCGGCATCCGCTACTCAGCATCGACCCGAACTGGCGGGCCGCAGCTTCCGCGCCATGGGCGTCTCTTTAGTGATCCATCCCCGAAATCCTCATGCGCCCACCTCCCATGCGAATGTCAGGATGTTCATGGCGGAGAAGGCGGGGGAACCGCCGGTTTGGTGGATGGGCGGCGGTTTCGATTTGACCCCCTACTATGGCTACGACGAGGACGCTGTGTCCTGGCACCAGACCGCTAAGGCGGCCTGCGACCCTTTTGGCGACGACGTATATCCACGCTTTAAAAAATGGTGTGATGATTATTTTTTTCTGCCCCATCGTCAGGAGCCTCGCGGCATCGGCGGGCTGTTTTACGACGACCTCAATGAGTGGGGGTTTGATCAGACTTTTGCTTTTATGCAGAGCGTCGGCGATAGCTACTTGAAGGCCTATCTTCCCATCTTGGAGCGGCGCAAGGACTTGCCGTGGACGGAGGCGGAGCGGCAGTGGCAGCTGTATCGCCGAGGCCGCTACGTTGAGTTCAATCTTGTTTACGACCGAGGCACATTATTCGGTCTGCAGTCTAATGGGCGAACAGAGGCCATTTTGATGTCTTTGCCACCGCTGGTGCGCTGGGAATATGGCCTGCAGCCCGAGGCAGGCTCCGCAGAAGCGCGGCTGATGACAGATTATCTGACACCACGAGACTGGCTGGCAGCGCTGACTTAGGCAAAGAAGGCGCCGTCACATTCTGGCGCGCCGTAAATTCTCGGCGGGAAATCTGTCGATTCAAAGGAGGCGCCGATAAAGATGATCGCCGGCCGATTTGCAGTAGTGGGTAACCCGATCGCCCACAGCCTGTCACCCCGGATTCACGCCGCATTCGCGGAGCAGGCGGGACACACGATTGATTATCGCGCTGAATACGTTGATCTCGAAGTATTCGAAACTTGGGTTCGGGATTTTTTTGCGCACGACGGTCGCGGTCTCAACGTGACGTTGCCGTTTAAGTCTCGAGCGTTTGCGCTGGCGAATGTCTCGTCAGAGCGCGCTCGCTTAGCGGGCGCCGCCAACTTCCTCACTCGCGATCAAGACGGTCAGGTGCGCGCGGATAACACCGACGGAAAAGGCCTCGTCACCGATATGGTGGGCAATGCGCGGTGGTCTCTGCGCGATGCGCGGATTCTGATTTTGGGCGCGGGTGGCGCGGTGAAGGGGGTCATGCCTGCTTTACTGTCGGAACAGCCCGCTGCCATTTATGTGGTCAATCGCACCGCCAGTCGCGCAGAGGAGATCGCAGCAACGTATACAGGGAGTGACGTTGCGGTGTGCGGTGGCGGATATGAAATGGCGGGTGCCAATACTTGGGACGTGGTGATTAATGGCACCAGCACCGGCTTATCGGGAGGCATGCCGGCGCTACCGCCCTCCATCGCTTTGGCCGAGGCGTGTGTCTGTTACGACATGGCTTATGGCCCCGCGGCTGCGCCATTTTTATCTTGGGCTCGGGAGCGCGGTGCGCGAGACGTGCGCGATGGTTTGGGCATGCTGGTTGAGCAAGCGGCAGAAAGCTACTTCCTTTGGCTGGGAGAGTATCCCGATACCGAGGCCGTGCTATCTGCGTTGCGCGAGGCTTAGATAGCGCGTTAGGTGCTACTGAGATAGCGGTCTTTGAGTGACACGTAGCCGGCGGCGCTGTAGGGCAAAAATTGGCGCTCTTCCTCGCTTAAGGGACGCACCTCTTTTGCCGGGCTGCCGGCATACAGGAAGCCGCTACGAAGGCGCTTGCCTGGTGTGACTAGCGCTCCAGCGGCGATCATCACCTCATCCTCAACGGTCACCATGTCCATCACGATGGCTCCCATGCCGACCAACACTTTGTTGCCGACTGTGCAGCCATGAAGCAGTGCCCGGTGACCGATAGTGACGTCGTCGCCGATGTGCAATGCATAGCCCCCCGGGTTGTAAGGGCCATCGTGGGTAACGTGCAGCACCGCGCCATCTTGAATATTGGTTCTCGCGCCAATGCGAATAATCTGGACATCACCGCGCATCGCCGCGTGGGGCCAAACGCTGGCATCGTCACCGAGATGAACATCGCCCATGACGACCGCGGTAGGGTCAATCAGGACGCGATCGCCAAGAACAGGGACGATACCCAGCACCTGTCGGATATTTGAGAGGCCGCGAAAATCGATGTCTGACACAATGATGCTCCAGCGGTGGATTGGGGTTGCTACACTGGCCCGGCTTATTACCGCGCGTTTATCGAGTGAGCGAGAGTATGTCGGAATCCGAGCCCGAACCCAATCAACGTCCACGATTCATCGCCGGCGCGGTTTGCCCGAATTGTCATGCGGAGGACCGTATGGTGGTTGATACGAACCAAGACGTCAGGCGCTGCGTCGCATGCGACTTTACGGAGAGCAGACCGAGTGACAACTTGGCGTTGCCAGTGACGCGCGTCACACGGGCCGCAGCTCGGCGCGTGGAGACTGCCGCGGACGCCATCAAGATTCTTGATAACAAAGACCCCTGATTCGATGACGTCCAAACCCTGCCGCCCGACAACATAACCGCGGTTTATGCTCTAAATTCGCAAAAAGCATTAGCATTCATATCGTGGCCAACGCAACATACGCGCCGCCCTCGGGCTGTGACCTTTTGCCCGTGGTTTTTTCTGCGATTTCGCTATAATCCCGCGCTTTTTGACCCCTCAGTGGCGCGGGGTAAGCGCGCCATGCAAAGAAACGGAGTACTCACGAGATGGGGAGAGTTTTCTCGGCAGCGGCCTTGGCCCTGTTTGCACCGCTGGCCGGCGCTGAAAATCAGGTCAATATGTCGCCGGGTGTCACCGAAATCGGCGCCAATATCTTCGAGCTACATATGCTGATTATGTGGATCTGCGTGGTTATCGGGGTTTTGGTGTTCGGCGCGATGTTCTACTCCATTTATGCGCATCGTCAGTCGAAAGGACACCAGGCTTCTCAGTTTCATGAGAGCACCAAGGTCGAGGTGGCATGGACGGTTGTCCCTTTCTTGATTTTGATTGCCATGGCCTTCCCGGCCACATCGACGCTGCTCGAGGTGTATGACAACGACGAGTCGGAACTCGACATACTCATCACCGGCTATCAGTGGAAGTGGAAGTACGAGTATCTGGACGAGTCCGGTGAGACGGTCTCGTTTTTTTCCAACCTGGCCACGCCTCAGGAAGAGATCTACAACACCCGGCAGAAGGGTGAAAATTATCTGCTCGAGGTCGATGAACCGCTGGTCATTCCAACGAACACGAAGGTTCGTTTTCTGATCACCGCCAACGATGTAATTCATTCCTGGTGGGTTCCTGAAATCGCTGTGAAGCGCGATGCGATTCCCGGCTTTATCAACGAGGCGTGGACGCGGGTTCCGGAGGAAGGCATTTATCGCGGGCAGTGCACAGAACTCTGCGGCGCCTATCACGGTTTTATGCCGGTGGAAGTGCACGCGGTCTCGCGCGACGAGTTCGATAACTGGATGGCTGCTAAGCGTGGCGTTGCTGCGGCACAAACTGAGCTGGCGATGCAGACGCTGTCGGTCGATGAGCTGATGGATCAGGGCAAGCGCGTCTACGACGCGGCCTGCCTGGCCTGCCACGGCGCCGGTGGAGAGGGCGGCGTGGGTAAGGCCATTGCGGGAAGCCCCGTCGTGTTGGGTGATATAGCCACCCACATGGCGCTGGTCGCGAATGGTGTGTCCGGTACGGCGATGCAAGCCTTTGGGGCGCAGTTGTCAGCGGTCGACATGGCTGCGGTGCTGACCTACCAGCGCAACGCATTTGGGAACAATACGGGCGATGTCGTCCAGCCCGGTGATGTCACCGGCGCCAAGAACGGTTAATAGGAGAGACTCCCATGGGTGATCATCATCACGGACCTGCCAAGGGCGTTACGCGCTGGTTGTTTACGACCAACCACAAAGATATCGGGACCATGTACCTGTGGTTTTCCTTTGCCATGTTCCTACTGGGCGGCTTTTTCGCAATGGTGATTCGGGCGGAATTGTTCCAGCCCGGCATGCAACTGGTTGAGCCGGCATTCTTTAATCAGATGACTACGTTACACGGCTTGATCATGGTGTTTGGCGCCATCATGCCGTCCTTCGTTGGCCTGGCCAATTGGTTGATACCGATGATGATCGGCGCGCCCGATATGGCCTTACCGCGAATGAATAACTGGAGTTTTTGGATTCTCCCCCCCGCTTTTCTGATGCTCGCCTCCACCCTATTTATGGAAGGCGGTGCGCCCGCTTTCGGCTGGACCTTTTACGCGCCGCTGTCGACGACCTACGCAGCGCCCTCAGTGACCTTCTTTATATTTGCCATCCATATTCTCGGCGTCTCATCGATCATGGGCTCGATCAACATCATCGCCACGGTGATGAATATGCGTGCGCCCGGCATGACCTATATGAAGATGCCACTGTTCGTTTGGACCTGGCTGATTACCGCCTTTCTATTGGTCGCGGTGATGCCCGTGCTGGCAGGTGCTGTCACCATGATGTTGATGGATATCCATTTTGGCACCAGCTTCTTTTCGGCTGCGGGCGGCGGTGATCCCGTGCTCTTCCAGCATATTTTTTGGTTTTTCGGACACCCCGAGGTGTACATCATTATTCTGCCCGCCTTTGGTGTGGTGTCGCAGATTATTCCTGCGTTCTCCCGAAAGCCCTTATTCGGCTATGCGTCGATGGTCTATGCCACAGCGTCCATTGCGTTTTTGTCCTTCATTGTCTGGGCGCATCACATGTATACGGTAGGTATGCCGGTGGCCGGAGAGCTGTTCTTTATGTATGCGACCATGCTCATTGCCGTCCCTACGGGCGTTAAGGTCTTCAACTGGATCACCACTATGTGGCGCGGTGCACTCAGTTTTGAGACGCCCATGCTCTTCTGCATCGGCTTTCTCGTGTTGTTCACCCTTGGTGGCTTCACTGGCTTGATGCTTTCGATAGCGCCGGCCGACTTCCAGTACCACGACACTTACTTTGTCGTTGCGCACTTTCACTATGTGATGGTGGCGGGCGCTGTATTTTCTATGACGGCGGCGATTTACTACTGGTTACCAAAGTGGTGTGGTCGGATGTACAACGAGTCTATGGGTAAAACCCATTTCTGGATCTCCTTTATCGGCTTTAACATTACTTTCTTCCCGCAGCACTTTGTGGGCCTTGCGGGTATGCCGCGACGGATTCCCGATTACGCGCTGCAGTTTGCTGACTTCAATATGATGTCCTCTATTGGGGCATTTATTTACGGCGCATCGCAACTGCTGTTTCTCTATAACGTGATTGCTACGATCGTCGCCGGCAAGCGGGTGTCTGAAGAAAAAGTGTGGGATGGAGCGGAAGGGCTTGAGTGGACCGTGGCCACGCCAGCGCCTTACCACACGTTTGAAGAGCCGCCGGCGGTGCCCAAGCCCGCGGGCACCATCTAGCTGCTGACTTTGGCGTTGCCACAACGAGATAAATGATGTCCGGGCTGCGTTTCAGTAACGTTCCTGCCACCGACACCGCGCTGAAGCTGTTGGCGGTGGCAGTGTTGATGTTTGCCTTCGTTTTTGTGGTGATGGTGCCGTTATACAACGTGCTTTGTGACGCGCTCGGCATCAATGGCAAGACATCAGGCCAGGCGTACACATCGGCACCTATTGCCGTCGATACCTCGCGGCAGGTGACAGTTCAGTTTGTCGCCGTTAACAACGACGATATGCCCTGGTCTTTTGCTCCCGACGCGCGCGTAATGCGTGTGCATCCGGGGGCAGCAAATGGCATCGTTTTCCACGCGGCAAACCCGACGAGCTCGGCCATGGTCGCTCAGGCGATTCCGAGCATTTCACCCAGCAGAGCCGCGGCGTATTTCCACAAAACGGAATGTTTCTGTTTTGATCAGCAGGCGCTGGCCGGTAACGCCACCGCAGATATGGCTTTGCAGTTTATTGTTGATCAGGATTTGCCCGACGATATTCACACCATCACGCTTTCCTACACCCTGTTCGATATCACGGGCACGGCGCAGGACAGTTTGGCTGCGCTGTAGAAGCGGCCTGTTAGGAGACAGTTATGGCGAGCGATACCACCACCGCCCAGGGTTATGAAAAGTACTACGTGCCGGAGTCCTCGAGCTTGGCCGTCCGTGCCACGATAGGGCTGATACTGTCAGTATTTGGGGCCGGACTGGTACTCAACGACATGACTTTTGGTGCGCAAGGGGAGTCATCGAACTCGGTCTGGGTGCTCACCGCCGGTCTCGTTTTCTTTGTGTTTACATTGGCCAGCTGGTTCGGCACGGTTATCAAAGAAAATATCGCTGGGATGAACAGTGGCCAGCTAAACCAAAGCTACGTCCTGGGCATGTTCTGGTTTATCTTTTCCGAGGTCATGTTCTTTGCTGCCTTCTTTGGCGCTCTGCTATACGTGCGCCAGTTTGTCGGCCCATGGCTTGCCGGCGAAGGTGATGGTGGTCGAATGAATGGTTTGCTCTGGCCCGGCTTCGAATTTACCTGGCCCCCTGTGACGACGCCTCAGGAAGTGGTGGGTGGAGTCGACGCTCAGGTCATAGCGAACAATGGCGCCTTTATTTCGCAGGAAAAATCCATGGCTCCCGCAGACGCCCACGCTTGGTATGCGTGGTTGCCGATGTGGAACACCCTCATCCTGCTGTCATCCAGCGCCACCGTCCACGTCGCGCACACAGCACTTCTCGCGGATAATCGCCAGAGATTTAATCGTTGGCTGGGCATTACCGTCGGCCTGGCGCTGGTGTTTCTGGGTTTGCAGGCAGCGGAATACTACGAAGCCTACGCCCTGTTTGGTTTGACGCTCAACTCCGGCATCTATGGCTCAACTTTCTTCATGCTCACCGGTTTCCACGGCTTTCACGTGGCGATGGGGATGACCATGTTGCTGGTGCAACTGGTGCGGTCGTTGAAAAATCAGCACTTTACTGCGACCGACCATTTTGGGTTCGAGGCATCGAGTTGGTATTGGCACTTCGTCGACGTGGTGTGGGTGTTTCTGTTTCTGTTTGTCTACATTCTCTGATCGAGCGGCGGTTATTGGAGGGCGCCGTGGCGCCCTTTTTATTGTCATTTCGCTCAAAGCGGGTGAGGGTTGCTTTGCCTTTTTTTGTGCGACCTTTTTTCGAGAGATTTTCGAGAGATTTTTGAGAAGGCCCCTCTCAATCACTCCGAAGAGGCCGGCAAGTTGGGGCCGGGATCCCAGGGGTTCTGGTGTCCCAGTTGACCGGTAATGACGCCGTACGTGATGACGACGAGTAAGCAAGCGCCCAATCCAAGACGAACACCCAGAGAGTGGAAGAGGCGTCGCTTTTGTGAGCTTCCCTGATCAGACATCAGGAATACCAATCCAGTGGCAAGGCTCGCTACGAGCGCTATCATGAGTAGGATGATGATGAGTTTAAGCATGGGCTTGGCCTGTGGGAGTCTTTCACTGCAGGCTTCAGGGCGCTGCACCTTTCCAGCGGGTTGCCGGTATGCAGTTTAACCGAACATGGGGGCCTCTGACGGTCAAGGGCGATGTCCGCGCGGTGATCGCGGGCCTTATCTTAATGGCGTTGCTGTTAAATCTTGGTTTTTGGCAGCTTGGCCGCGCGGGAGAGAAGGCAGCCCTCGAGGCACGGTGGCAGGCACGGAGCGCCTTATCCGCTATCGCGCCACTGGCGATGCTCGAGGAACCGCTTGCTGACGGGTCTGATCAGTGGGTAGATCGAGCTGTTCGCTGGGAAGGTCAATTCAGGCCAGACGACTATTTGTTACTGGATAATCGCATCCACCGCGGACAGGTGGGCTATCACTTGATTGCCCTTGTCGAGACCCAAGGCGCGCTGATTCCGGTGAATTTGGGTTGGTTGCCCGGTGATCCGTCCCGCAGAACGCTTCCGGAGCCACGCTTGCCTGCGGACCCTGTGACGGTTGAGGGCAGGGTTTATGTGCCGGCAGGTAACCCGCTACTGATGCAAACGCCGTTGCCACCTGAGCGCCTGCCAGCGGTTGTGCAAACCCTTTACTGGGATGATTGGGCTCATACCCTAACCGGGCTTACCGGGCGTGATGTGCTGCCTTATGAGATCAGAATTGCCCCTGAGTCGCCATTGGCGCTCAAGGCAGAATGGCCCATTGTTAATCAATCGCCCTCAAAACATATTGGCTATGCGGTGCAGTGGTTTGCAATGGCTTTGGTGTTGTGTGTTATCGGGATTATTCGCCTGACCAATGTGCGTGCTTTGCTATCGGCCGAGCGCGCCCCATGAAGCACGTCGATTCCACCTTGCAACAAAAGCGGGCGCGGCGGGTCTTGCTGCTGATAGCCGGTATTCCTGTCGCCATGATGTTGGCCGCGACCGCGTTGTGGTGGGTTGTTGAGGCCGGTTATGTGGATGTCGTGGATCGCTTTGGCACTGCCAACCATGGCGATTTGATTACGCCGCCCCGCTCTGTCACTGAGACAGTTTTCCGTCACGAGGGCGTTGCGGAAGTGCTTTGGCGAGATCTCCCTGTGAAGTGGCGGCTGCTGGTTGTTCAGCGCGGCGAGACCTGCGATATCGTTTGTCAGCAGCAGCTTTACCAGACTAGACAGATTCACCTGGCGCTGGGGAAGGATTTTAATCGGGTCGACAGGGTGTTGTTGGGTGACACGGCACCCGACGGGGTCCTGCTTGTGGGAGATGAGCCCTCGCAGGGTGATGCGGCGAAACCGCGCTCCTTGGCACCATGGTTGGCGCGAGAGCATCAGGGACTGACGCCCTTGACGCTACCGCCATCGATGCTCGAGGCGTTGGTTCCCGAGGTCAGCGTTTCGCGCGCACAGTGGTATGTTGTGGACCCTGCGGGCTGGATCATGATGCGGATGTCTGACGAATTGCATTACAAAGACGTGATCAGCGACTTGAGGTTTTTGTTGAAACACTCAGGTGCCTGATGCGAAATCTGAGTCGATAACGGTGTGTCCGAGTTCTGACGGTGCATGACAGGCTGATGGCTACCGCAAACCCCCCAAGGCAAGTTCTTTTACTGCGGGCGGCTCGGTAAAAAAAGATAGGGAAAGCGAGTGACGAAATCTAACACCCCCGGTGTTCGCTGGACGATAGCGGCCGTTGTGGCATTCATGGTGCTGGTGGTTGCGAGTTTCGTTCACCGCGTGGGCGAACCTCGCATCATGAGTCTGGCAGAAACACGCGCGAATGGTCTGTTTTTATTTGATACGCCGAGAGACCCCGGCGCGTTTGAGTTGCTAGATCATTCTGGCAAACCGTTTTCCCGAGCCCAGTTAACAGGGCGCTGGACACTCCTATTTTTCGGTTTTACACATTGCCCGGATATTTGTCCCACGACCCTGATGGAGCTTGCTGAACTCAAGGCGCAGCTCGCTGATACTGAAGCAGAGACGACCCAGGTGATTATGATTTCAGTAGATCCGGCGCGAGACACACCCGAGCGGCTGGCGGAATATGTGCCGTATTTCCATCCAGATTTTCTCGGCGTGACCGGAGATTTTGCGGACATTCTCAGCTTTGCCCAGCGTCTAAATGCGCCCTTTCGCAAGGTCAGCGACCCGGATAACGGATATCAAATGGAGCATAGTGCCAACGTTGCGCTGATGAATCCCCGCGGGGATTACCATGGTTTTTTCCGGGCTCCGCTCGATATCCCGAAAATGCGGGTAACCTTACGGTCCACCCAATATCTATGGGAACACTGACGCTATGACGCAGCGACTGATTTTGGTCGATGGATCTTCCTACTTATTTCGTGCCTATCATGCGCTGCCGCCGCTGACTAACTCGAAGGGTCTTAATACCGGCGCCGCTAAAGGTGTGATTGGCATGATTCGCAAGCTGATGGCTGATTATGCCGGTGATCAGGTTGTTGTCGTTTTCGACGCCAAGGGCCCCACGTTTCGTAACGATATTTATGCGGCTTACAAAGCGAATCGCCCACCCATGCCCGAGGAGCTGAGGGAGCAAATTGCACCCATTCATGCGGCTATCCGAGCCATGGGCCTGCCTTTGGTCTGCATTGAAGGTGTTGAGGCGGATGATGTCATTGGGACGCTCGCGCTCGAGGCGTCCGGTGACGGTCGAAAAGTCGTCATTTCCACGGGCGATAAAGATATGGCGCAGCTGGTCAATGAGCATGTGACCCTCATCAACACCATGAACAATACGGCCATGGATCGTGCCGGCGTCATCGAGAAATTCGGCGTGCCCCCGGAGCTCATTATCGATTTGCTGGCGTTGATGGGTGACAAAGTCGACAACATCCCCGGTGTGGCCGGGGTAGGTGAGAAATCGGCGACGGCCTTGCTGCAAAACCTGGGCGGTATGTCATCGATTTATGAGCGGCTGTCGGACGTTGCCGAGCTGCCCATCCGGGGCGCCAAGAGCCTGATGGGCAAATTGGAGGCAGCGCGAGAGGATGCCGAGCTGAGTTACACGTTGGCGACTATCAAGACCGATTGTGATCTCGGTCTAGCGGCGCAAGATCTGGTTTCAGCACCTCCTGACAATGAGGCGTTGATAGCGCTGTTCAGCGAGCTGGAGTTCAAGACCTGGCTTGAGGCCCTGCGCTCCGGCAACGACCCCAGCGGCACGACCCCGCAGACTAAAGCGCCGGAGGCCCCCGCCGAGGTATCTCGCGCCAGCGATGCGATCTCGATTACCACGATACTCGACCAGGCCACCTTGGATGCCTGGCTGTCCCGGTTGCGAGCGGCCCCCTTGTTTGCCTTTGATACGGAGACCACCAGCCTCAACTATATGGCGGCAGAGATTGTCGGCGTTTCCTTCGCCCTGGAGGCGGGCGCTGCGGCGTACCTGCCCCTTGCCCATGATTACCCGGGCGCCCCTGATCAGCTCGACAGGGCGCAGGCGCTGGATCTTCTGCGGCCGATTCTCGAGGACCCGTCAATTGGCAAAGTAGGGCAGCACCTCAAGTATGACGCGAACGTATTGGCCAATCACAACATCAATTTGCGGGGTATCCACGAAGACACCATGTTGGAGTCTTATGTGCTTGACTCGGCGGGAAGCCGGCATGATCTGGATACCCTCGCGCTGTCGCATCTGGGTCAAAGCACCATTAGCTTTGAGGATGTGGCGGGAAAAGGTGTCAAGCAGTTGACATTTAATCAGGTGCCGATTGAGCAAGCGGCACCTTATGCGGCAGAAGACGCCGAGGTGACCTGGCGCTTGCACGAGGTGCTATCAGATCGCTTGCATCGGGTTGAGAGCCTGTCTCGTTTGTACCGAGAGTTGGAGATACCTCTGGTACCCGTGCTCTCCCGCATTGAGCGTAATGGTGCGCTGGTGTGTCGCGACACCCTCGCGTCCCACAGCCAGCAGCTGGGCGAGCGCATGCTGACGCTGGAAGCGAAGGCTCACGAATTGGCCGGCGGACCGTTTAATCTCGGGTCACCCAAGCAGCTGGGGGAGATTCTCTTCAATCAGCTCGAATTGCCGGTATTGAAGAAAACGCCGAAAGGGGCTCCGTCTACCGCCGAAGAGGTGCTGGCCGAGCTGGCGTTGGATTACCCGCTCCCCGCTGTATTGATGGAGTACCGCAGTCTCAGCAAATTGAAATCTACCTATACGGATAAATTGCCTGAGATGATCGATGCTAGGACCGGCCGCGTGCACACGTCCTATCATCAGGCCGTGACGGCGACGGGCCGCCTGTCCTCGTCCGACCCCAATCTGCAAAATATTCCGATTCGCACCGAGGAAGGTCGACGCATTCGGCAAGCTTTTATTGCCAGCCCGGGCTGCAAGATTGTTGCGGCGGACTACTCGCAGATCGAGTTACGCATCATGGCGCACTTGTCCCAGGACGCGGGACTCCTCGGCGCGTTCGCCGAGGGGCTCGATGTGCACAGCGCCACAGCCGCGGAGGTATTTGGTGTCGGCATTGACGAGGTCTCTGGAGATCAGCGGCGCAAGGCGAAGGCGATAAATTTTGGCTTGATTTACGGCATGTCCGCGTTTGGCCTCGGCAAGCAGCTGGGCCTTGGTCGCAACGAAGCGCAGGCGTACATTGATCTGTACTTTGATCGATACCCCGGGGTGGCCGACTACATGGCGCGGACGCGGGCCCTCGCCCACGAGACCGGCTACGTCGAGACGCTTTTGGGCCGGCGTTTGTATCTGCCAGAAATCAATGCGCGCAATCGTCAGCGCCAGCAGGCCGCAGAGAGAACCGCTATTAACGCGCCGATGCAGGGTACTGCCGCTGACATCATAAAGCTGGCTATGCTGGCCGTGGATAGTTGGCTCAGTGACTCACAGATTGCCGCACGCATGATTATGCAGGTACATGATGAGCTGGTATTCGAGGTTGATGCCAACGCGGTAGATGAGGTGCGGGCCCGGGTCAGTGAGTTGATGGCGGGCGTGGATTTGCTCGATGTGCCGTTGATCGTCGATGTGGGGGTGGGCGATAACTGGGATGAGGCTCACTGAGGGCTACGATTTTTCGTCGGCCTCGAGCACGGATTCGTCGGTGAGCCATTGATTTAATTGACGCCCCAGCGCATCAACGCCGACCCCTTTTAAAGAGGAGAAGAGCTGAACGCTCACCAGCTCAGCGTGGGACGCGAGCTGCTTGCGCACCGACAGCAGCGTGTTTTGTGCCGGGCCTCGCTTTAGCTTGTCGGCCTTGGTTAAAAGAATGTGCACCGGCATAGCGGCGGTTATCGCCCAGCCGAGCATTTGTTGGTCGGGCTCCGTCAGCGGATGTCTGATGTCCATCAACATCACCAGGCCGCGAAGACTTTGACGATGTTGCAGGTACCGCTCCAGCTGCTGATTCCATTTTTTCTTTACCGCCAGTGGCACTTTGGCAAATCCATAACCCGGAAGGTCGACCAGTCGCTGGCTGTCGCTTAGGGCAAAAAAGTTGATCAGCTGTGTCCTTCCGGGCGTTCGCGAGGTTCTGGCGAGCTTGTTTTGGCCTGTTAATGTATTGATCGCACTCGATTTTCCAGAATTTGATCTGCCCGCAAACGCCACCTCCCAACCGAGGTCGGCAGGGGCATTTTCAATCGCGCTCGCGCTCTGTAAAAAAAACGCGTTGCGGAAGTTGGCGGGTAGTGGCGCGGTGCTGAGGTCATTCATTTTGCGATTTGTGCCCGGACACGGAACGTCTATAATGCCACGCTCGTCGCGGCGGGGCCCCATAAAGTCTTGTCCGCGCGGCGGCGATCGGTGTCGAGAGCACCACCGGCACGCTTAAGTTAATTTTAAGGGTGGCGGCAAAAAATAGCGTTTGGGCACCTGAGCCGGTGCGTTTTTTACTTCGTAAAAGCATAACGCGACGCTGGGGAGGACGACTGTTTTCGCCGGCATGAATAGTGTTCGATTTAGTTGAGGGTATGACCATGAAATCTATGACATTCATTCGCAATCAGGCGCTGTTGGCAGCTGCCATGGCCGCCCTTGCAGCGCCGGCAGTGCTCGCCGGCGACCCGCCGTCTCAATACGCTGCTTCTTGCGGTGCATGTCACGCGGTAGGTGTGGCAGGTGCGCCCGCCACTGGTAATGCCGACGCATGGGCACCTCGGCTCGAAAAGGGTATGGACGCGCTTGTCGCATCGGTGCGCAATGGCCTTAACGCCATGCCTCCGGGCGGTTTGTGCAATAGCTGTAGTGATGAAGATTACAAGGCGTTGATCACCTATATGGCGACGGCGCAGTAAGCATTCACCATTGAAATGTAAAGGGGGCCTGTGATTGCATAACGCACACGGGCTCCACAGAGCGACGGGACATTCTATGCGCCAGTTAGTGAATAAAAAGACACTTGGCTTTGCAGCATTAGTATCGCTGTTGGCCACTTCGGCTGCGCTGGCCTCTGGCGGCGACATTGAGGCGGGTCAGGCGAAAGCGGCTACCTGTGTCGCTTGCCATGGCGTCGACGGCAACAGTGCGGCCCCTACGTTTCCTAAGCTGGCAGGCCTTGGGCACAAGTATTTGCTCAAGCAAATGAAGGACATTCGCGATGGCAGACGCCCGGTTGCGCTGATGGCTGGACAGGTCGACAACATGACTGACGCAGATCTTTCAGATATCGCCGCCTTTTACAACGCGCAGGCTCGGTCGGCGGGCAGTGCAGATCCAGACAAAGTTAACTTGGGCCGAAAAGTGTATCTCGCGGGTATTGCCGAGCGGCAAGTACCCGCTTGTTCGGGTTGTCACAGCCCAACTGGAAATGGCAACGGCCCGGCGGGTTACCCGGCACTGGGCGGCCAACATGCGGATTACATCGCGGCGCAGCTGAGGATGTTCCGAAAGGGCTATGAGGATCCAACGGGCCGCACCAACGGCGGTGACGCCAAGATCATGCGCACCACTGCGTTCCAGATGAGCGATATGGAGATCGACGCGGTCGCGAGTTATATTGCTGGTTTGCAACCTAACCCCTAATTCGCACTGAAGCGTCGCCGTCCTGCGGCGGCGCTGAGAATTTAAGAATACGTTCCAAGGAGGGATAACCTATGTCTTTTATTCATCTGCGCTTTAACATCTTTTATTTGCTCGCGCTGACTGCATTACTCAGTGCCGCGTTCAGCCTGCGTTCTGCCGCTGAAGAACGCTGGGTGGAGGGGCAGCATTACCAAGTCATTACCCCTCCTGTTGCGGTGGGTAACTCAGCCGATGTCGTTGTCACCGAATTTTTTTGGTATGGCTGTGGGCATTGTTACACCTTCGAGCCCATGCTGACGGCGTGGGGAAAGCAGCTACCTGAAGGTGCGGTGGTTCAGCCGTCACCCGCAGTCTGGAACGACCCGATGCGAATGCATGCGAAGGCGTTTTATATTGCCGAGGTGCTCGGGGTGAAAGCCGTCATGCACCCCGTGATTTTCGACGCCATGCATGTGCAGCGTAAGCGTTTGGTATCCCGGTTAGAGTTGCGCGATCTGTTCGAGGATAACGGCGTAGACCCTGACAAGTTCGACAAAGCCTTCGACTCCTTTGGCGTTGATTCCCAAGTCAGACAGGCCGACTCGCGTGCGCGTTCAGCGAAGGTTTCTGGTACGCCGACGTTGATGGTTGCGGGTAAATATCTCATTGAAACCCGCGGCGCGGGCAACCAGACCAACATGCTGGAGATTGCCCGGCATCTCGTAGAAAAAGAACTCGCGGCGCGTTAGCGGCCGGCCTCGGGGGCCGACACGGCAGTGCGCGTGACGACCCGCCGGAGTTCGAAACTGGAATGCACGCCGGTGACACCCTCGATTCGAGTCAGTTTTCCCAATAAAAATTGCTCATAGTGCTCCATGTCTCGGACGACTGCCTTCAGGAGGTAGTCGGCGCTTTGGCCAGTGACGACACAGCAGTCGACCACTTCGGGCAGTTCCGAAACCCGCTGTTCAAAAAGGGTGAAGCGATCAGGGGTGTGCCGGTCCATGGTGACGCTGATGTGCGCCGTGAGGTTCAGCCCCAGTTTTTTCGGATCGACCATCGCGACTTGGCGCGTGATCACGCCTTCAGCAATGAGCCGCTTAACGCGTCTCGCGCAGGGGGTTGGTGACAGCCCCACTTGCTCCGCGAGTTCCAGATTGCTGAGGCCTGCATCCGCCTGCAATACCTGCAGAATCCGATGATCCAATCGATCGAGCGCCGGCTGTGAATTGTTCATAAATTCGCAAATATATGGCAATACATCGCGCTAAATTATCAAAGGTTAGTGAAAAAAGCTAAAAATACTCCCAATTTTGTAAAAAAGAGAGATTAACGCTGACGTCTCGTGGTTACACTGTGCGCCGCCTTTAAAAAGCAGGATCAGTAAAGTGACAGACATGCGCTTCGACCACCGCAAATACCGCGCGTTTCAGCCTATCTCCAAACAAGACCGTCGATGGCCTGACGCCGCCATCACACGAGCACCACAGTGGTGTTCAGTAGATCTGCGAGATGGCAATCAGGCTTTGGTAGAGCCCATGAACGCAGCGCAAAAACTGCGTTTGTGGGAGTTACTGTTATCAATTGGATTCAAACAGATCGAGGTCGGCTTTCCTTCCGCTTCCAGCCATGATTTCGATTTTTTGAGAAAACTGATTGAAGAAGATCGGATACCGGCAGATGTGACAGTACAGGTATTGACCCAGGCACGGCCCGATCTCATTGAGAAAACCTTTGCAGCCCTTGAGGGCGTCCGACGTGCGGTAGTCCATTTTTACAACAGCACCTCAACGGTGCAGCGGGAGTATGTTTTTGGGCTTGATCGGCAGGGTATTTGTGACATCGCCGTCAACGGTGCCCGGTTGGTAAAGGAGGCGGCGCTCGCGCGCCCAGAAACCGAATGGGTGTTTGAGTATAGCCCCGAAAGTTTTACCGGCACGGAATTGGATTTTGCCGTAGCGGTGTGTGACGCCGTTAACGAGGTGCTGGCGCCTACGCCCGAGCAGCCGGTGATTATTAACTTGCCCGCGACGGTCGAGATGAGCACCCCCAATATTTATGCAGATCAGATAGAGTGGTTCTGCGATCACGTGAAGCATCGTGAGGCGCTCATTATTTCCCTTCATACCCATAATGATCGAGGTTGTGCGGTGGCAGCGGCGGAGCTTGGCGTGATGGCAGGGGCCGATCGTGTCGAAGGGACACTGCTGGGCAACGGCGAGCGAACGGGCAACATGGACATCATGACCATGGCGATGAATCTTTACAGCCAGGGTATCGATCCAACGCTCGATTTCAGTCACATGGACGAAATCTGCACCGTGGCTCGGGAGTGCACACAATTACCTCTGCATCCGCGACACCCCTACGCGGGAGAGCTGGTGTTCACTGCGTTCTCTGGCAGTCATCAGGACGCAATCCACAAGTGCCTTTCTAAAAGAGACGAGGACACGGCTTGGGATGTCGCGTATCTGCCGATTGATCCGGCGGACATTGGCCGCACTTATCAAGAAGTCATCCGAATAAACAGTCAGTCAGGGAAGGGTGGTGTTGCTCACGTCCTCAGGCGTGACCACGGTCTGGAGCTGCCGCGCTGGTTGCAGGTGGATTTTAGCAGCGCCGTTCAGGGGCTCGCTGAGGACAGCGAATCAGAAGTGTCGTCCGATGATATTTATGCACTGTTTGTTGATACCTACTTAAGTACCTCTGAAAGATGGCAACTTGGCGACTATCAATTGTCCCGACAGGGCGGTTCCGACGGCCTGGAGGTGATCCTGCACGGCCCCGATGGTGATATCCCACTCTCCGGGCGTGGTAACGGCGTGGTCGACGCTTTTGTGCAGGCGATGGAGGCGTTTACCGGGCGGCATATTGTGGTGGTGGAATATTCTGAACACACGTTGGGACAAAGTGCAGATGCCGAGGCGGTCTGTTACGTGCAGCTCAACATCGATGGAGAGCGTCCCTGCGGCGTTGGTCGTAGCCACGATATCGTTCAGGCTTCTCTGGCAGCTATTCTCTCGGCGCTCGACGGACGAGGTCTGGTGTTATCCCAAGCCGCTTGAGATGTAGTTTAGCGAGCGGGATGAGCGCGCGGCGGTTCCTTCCTGCGCCGCCGGCCCGCCAAGAACGTGTGTCCGCCCCCCGCCGCGCATTATTGGGCTGCATGCTGTTCGTCGCGATTTTGTCCGGCTGTTCCGCAACGCAATTTATTTATAACCGCGTCGATATTCTTATTCGCTGGTATCTCGATGATTATGTTTCCCTGGATCGTGATCAGCAGGCGAGATTTACCACACGCCTAGATGCGCTGCTTGAATGGCACCGGCTGGAGGAACTGCCGGTGTATGTCGTGCTACTTGATGATGCGCTGGTGATTCTCGATAACGGTGTGTCACTCGATGCGACACGTGCCATGGCAGCGCGTATTGAGTCCGCTGCGATCCGGTTGCAGGATCGATTTTTCGAACTTTTGCTAAGCACGGGTGAGGATCTCACGCCAGCGCAGCGTGCCGGTTTTATCGAGACGCTGTGGGCAAAGCAGGAAGAGTTTGAAGCAGACCGGCTGGCGCGCGACGATGCGGAGTATCGCGATGATCTTGAAGCGCGGTTTGATAAGCAGCTCCGACGTTACCTTGGCCCGCTGACGGATGAGCAAAAATCTCGCCTCAGGCAGGGCGTGGCCGCAATGACGCGATTGGATCATTACTGGTTGCGAGACCGTCGCGTTTGGATCTCGGCGCTGTCTGAGATTTTGTTGAGCGACGAGCCAAACTGGGTCGAGCCCGTGAGGGCGCTGATTGCCAGTCGTGACGAGGCGCTGTTACCTGAATACCGCGACGGCATTGATCACAACGGAGAGGTGATTCTCCAGCTGTCGCGGGATGTTCTGCTGCTGCGCTCTGATAAGCAGGACAAAAAACTCAGGGCGCGCCTGACCGCATTACGAGACGATTTGGCGGCGCTGTCTGAGATTTGAGTTAGTTTTGGCCCGCAATCAATGCCTGATCACGAATCGCGCCTTTATCCGCACTGGTCACCATGCTCGCATAGACCTTCAATGCCGTTGACACCTGTCGCGGACGCGCTACCTCAGGTTGCCAGGGGTGAGCGCGACCATTCATGGCCTCGCGCCGACTGGCGAGCGTCGCCTCGTCGACCAAAACGTTAATGCGCCGTCCCGGGATATCGATTTCGATGGGATCGCCCTGCTCAATCAGTCCTATGGTGCCGCCGGCAGCGGCCTCGGGCGAAACGTGCCCAATCGATAGCCCGGAGGTGCCGCCGGAGAAGCGGCCATCAGTAATCAGCGCACAGGCTTTCCCCAGTCCCTTCGATTTGAGATAACTGGTGGGGTAAAGCATTTCCTGCATGCCGGGACCGCCACGGGGCCCTTCGTAGCGCACAATCACGACGTCACCGGCTTTTACCCGATCCTCCAGAATGTCTGCCACCGCAGCCTCCTGGCTTTCGCAAATGTGGGCGGGCCCTGTGAACCGCAATGAGTCCTCGTCAACGCCAGCGGTTTTGACGACACATCCTGATTCGGCGAGGTTGCCAAACAGCACGGCGAGCCCACCCTCTTCGGAATAGGCGTGGGCACGCGATCGGATACAGCCTTGTTCCCGGTCAGTGTCGAGGGTGGGCCAGCGCAGATTCTGACTGAACGCCTGCTGGGTCGGTATGCCTGCCGGGCCCGCTGCAAAGAGGGTTTTCACCTCTTCAGAGTCAGTTTGCATAATGTCCCAGCGCGCGAGCGCTTCGCCGAGCGTCGCGCTGTGCACGGTCGGTAAGTCGAGATGCAGCAGTTCACTGCGCGCCAGTTCCCCCAAAATTGCCATCACGCCACCGGCGCGGTGGACATCTTCCATGTGGTAGAGCGGGGTGCTGGGAGCCACCTTGCATAATTGCGGCACCTTGCGGGAAAGCTGGTCAATCGCGGCCATATCAAAGTCCACGCCCGCTTCCTGCGCGGCGGCCAGCAGATGCAGAATCGTGTTGGTAGAGCCACCCATCGCAATATCAAGACTCATAGCATTTTCGAAGGCGCGACGGTTCGCAATTTCGCGAGGTAACGCGGTGGCATCGTCCTGCTCGTACCAGCGCTTGGCCAGGTCCACAATGAGTCCCCCCGCGCGCAGGAAGAGCTGCTCCCGATCGGCATGGGTGGCCAGCAACGATCCGTTACCCGGCAGGCTGAGACCCAGCGCCTCGGTGAGGCAATTCATCGAATTGGCGGTAAACATGCCCGAGCACGAACCGCAGGTAGGGCAGGCCGATCGTTCGTAGGCTTCGACCGTGGCATCGTCAGCATTGCTGTCGGCGGCGATCACCATGGCGTCGACCAAATCGAGCTTGTGCTCAGAGAGGGCTGTTTTGCCTGCTTCCATCGGCCCACCCGAGACAAAGACCACTGGAATATTGAGTCGCATGGCAGCGTTGAGCATGCCTGGCGTGATCTTGTCGCAATTGGAAATGCAGACCATGGCGTCGGCACAGTGCGCATTGACCATGTACTCAACCGAGTCGGCAATCAGGTCGCGGGAGGGCAAACTGTAGAGCATCCCGTCGTGGCCCATGGCAATACCGTCATCTACCGCAATGGTGTTGAATTCCTTGGCGACACCGCCCGCGGCTTCGATCTCCCGGGCTACCAGTTGCCCCAGATCCTTGAGGTGCACATGACCTGGTACGAATTGGGTAAAGGAGTTCACCACGGCAATGATGGGTTTTTCGAAGTCGCTGTCCTGCATACCCGTTGCACGCCACAGCGCGCGGGCGCCGGCCATGTTGCGTCCAGCGGTAGAGGTGCGGGATCGATATTGCGGCATCGAAATCTCCGAGGGGTACAAGAAACGGGGCGCTAGCTTAACACTGGCTGGACTTCAGGGTGAGACAGGCCTTATCAGCACCGAGGCGTTGCGCTGCCAGTTGTATAAACGCTGCTTTTCCTCGGGAAGTTGGTCCTGAGTACCTGTCGCGAAGCCCTGTTCGAGAAACCAGTGGGTACTCTGGGTCGTTAGCGCAAAAACATGGGTCAGCGCCTTTGCGCTGGCGCGGGCCAGTAGCTCATGTAACAGCTGTTCAGCGCGGCCGGTACCGCGGTAATCCGGATGCGTGGCGACGCAGGCGATTTCGCCGACCTTTGCCTCCTCGTAGGGGTACAGCGCTGCGCAGGCAATTACGCGGCCGTCGCGTTCCAGAATGACAAAATGGTGGATCTCCTCTTCGAGTAGTTCACGGGAGCGCTTCACCAGCGCGCCGCTCTCCTCCAAGGGCCGAATCAGTTCAACAATGCTGGCAATATCGTCGATATCGGCGGGCCTCGCTTGCTCGTAGGGGTTTTGGGCAATCAGGGTGCCGGCGCCATCATGGGTAAAAAGCTCTTCGAGCAGCGCTCCCTCTCTGTCAAAGCTGATCAGGTGGCAACGCTTTACGCCGTTGCTGCAGGCGTGACACGCAGCGTCGCGGAGGCGCGCCTGCTCGGGGTCGGTGATGTCCAGTTGCGCGGCATCGGCCACGGTGGACTGCCTGATCAAGCTACCGTCGCCGTTATTGAGTCCCGGTTGTCGGTCGAGAAAAATCAGCTTGTCGGCGCCCAGAGTTATCGCTACCACCTCAGCGATTTCGCTTGCGCTGACGCTGAAAAGCTCGCCCGCCGGCGAGTAGCCCAAGGGGGAGATGAGCGCAATGGCATCATGGTCAAGAATTGCGTGGATCGCCGTGGCGTCAACCCGGCGCACTTTGCCACTGTGCTGATAATCGACGCCTTCATGGATGCCGAGAGGCTTCGCAGTCACTATATTGCCACTCATCACCCGCAGTCTGGCGCCGCGCAGTGGGGTATTGGGCAGACCCATCGAAATGAGTTGTTCGAGTTTGAGGCGTTGTTGTGACGCAAGCTCGCTGGCCAGTGCAAGGGTGGCCTCGTCCGTTACCCGGATTCCCCGATGAAATGTCCCGGGCTGACCTCGTGTATTTAGGGACGCATCGATGGCGGCGCGGGTTGCATGAACCAAGACTAACCGGACCCCCAAGGAGTGCAGTAAGGCGAGGTCGTGCACCAGCGTTGTCAGGGTTGGGGCATCCAGACACCCGTTACCCAGATAAACCACAAACGTGCCGCCACGGTGCGCCTTGATGTACGGCGCTGTGTAGCGAAACCACGCGATATTGTTCTGGGTGGAAGTCATTTTGTGGTGCGCACTCTCTCGGTGTGGCCAGTCTTGGCTTGGACCGGCTCGAGGAGGACGCATCCTACCTGAGTGACCACCGTGCGAGAAAGGTAAAAAATCGCAGTGGCAGTAGCCGTTGATCCCTGTGGCGAGCGGCGCGCGTTGCCGATACGCTGGGCATCACCCGCTCAAGGGGGGATGCATGAGTTTCGAAAATCGGCTACTCGCCGAGGGGCTGACGAAGGTTGCTGACGAGGCGCGTGCGCGCTTGATTGCGCGCATTGGCGAGCCTGGCTACACCGTGTTGTATGACCGGGTGAGGAATAGGGCACAAGAATCCGTCTTTGAAACGTTGTTGGCCAGCAGCGAGTTCTTTGTCGAGATGGCGGCGCGCCATTGCGACTGGTTGGAGGGCGCACTGGATGATGGCAGCTTGCTGTGTGCGACGCCGGATGAGCCCGCCGAGTGGGATCGAATGCTCGAATCGATGGTTGGCGTGTCGGCAATAGAGGCTGAGGTGACGCGGGTGCTCCGCATTTTCCGCAACCAGCAATTGCTTCGCGTTCTGTGGCAAGACGCGGCAGGTATCAGCACCATTGAGGCGGTGTTTTTGCAGTTGAGTCAATTAGCTGACTGTTGCATTCGGTTTGCCGTTCGCTGTGCGCAGAGCGCGCTTTCACCAAAATTTGGCGAGCCCATGGGCGGCGAGTCGAATGAAGTGCAGTCTTTGGTGGTGCTCGCCATGGGTAAGCTCGGTGGTCAGGAGCTGAATTTTTCTTCTGATATTGATCTGATCTTTGCCTATCCGGAGTCGGGGACGACGCGGGGCGGGCAGCAGTGCCTCGATAATCAAACCTACTTTACCCGGCTTGGGCAAACGGTTATTCGACTGCTGGATGCCGTTACCGAGGATGGGTTTGTATTTCGTGTCGACATGCGACTTCGCCCCTACGGAGACAGTGGTGCGTTGGTAGGCTCTTTCAACGCCCTTGAGCTTTACTATCAGGAGCAGGGCCGGGAGTGGGAGCGTTACGCCATGATCAAGGCGCGACCTGTGACCGGGCATCCCGCCGCACAGCAAAGCCTCATGAATATGCTGAACGGATTCGTTTATCGCCGCTATACCGATTTTTCGGTCATTGCCGCTTTGCGAGAAATGAAAACGATGATGCGAGGGGAGGTCGATCGCCTGGGTATTGCACAGGATCTCAAGCGTGGCGCAGGTGGCATTCGTGAAATAGAGTTCATTGCCCAGAGCCTTCAATTGATCCACGGTGGCCGTATGCCCGAGCTCCAGTGCGCGCCGTTGCTGTCGGCCTTGGAGCGGCTAGCCGATACCGGTGCGCTGCCACAGGATCAGGCGGCGTTATTGGCTGATCATTACCGGCTGGCCCGTCGGCTGGAGCACGCGGTGCAGGCAATGCAGGATCGGCAAACTCAAGCGCTCCCCGGCGAGCAACCCGCCCGGGAGCAGCTTGCGCTGCTGGCCGGCTTCACCGGTTGGGCCGAGTTGGAGGGGCAATGGGCCGTGGCCCGGGAAGCTGTCGCTGCGGCGTTCAATGCACTGATCGCCGATCCGCGCGATCCCTCGACATCAGCAACCTCTCCTGCCGGAGTCGTTTTCTCAGCGCTGGATGCCGCGCAGCTACAAACCTTTGGTTATCAACAGCCAGACGCCACGTGGATCACCTTATCCCGGTTTCTCGACACGGCGTGGGTGTCGTCTCTCCAAGGAGAGGGACGTCAACGCTTGGAGACATTTCTCCCGATTCTGTGCGAAGCAGCGGCCCGCGAACGGGCGCCGGATCTTGCACTCACGCGTGCTTTACCCTTTGTTCGCGCAGTCTGTCGTCGCAGCGCTTATCTGGTGTTGTTGCAAGAGAATCCGCGCGCATTGGCGCACCTGTTGACGCTGGTCGCTTCGAGCGAGTGGTTAGCGGAGCGGCTAGCGGCGCGCCCCGAGTTGGTTGATGAGCTCTTACACGAGTCAACGCTGTATAGCGCGCCCGCGCGAGACGAGCTGAGTTCGCTGGTGCGGCAGCAGCTTCTGCGCATTCCAGAAGAAGACCTTGAGGCACAGATGAGTGCGCTGAGTCGAATCAAAGATGGCGTAGTGCTGCGGGTGGCCGCGAGTGAGCTCTCCGGCACATTGCCGATAATGAAGGTGAGTGACAATCTGACTTTTCTCGCGGAGATCATGGTTGAGCAGGCAGTCGCTGTTGCGCGAGCCGACCTGATCAAGCGTTTTGGTGAGCCAGAGGGGGAACGCGCCGGGTTCGCGGTGATGGCGTATGGCAAGTTGGGCGGCATCGAACTGAGCTATGGCTCGGATCTTGATCTGGTGTTTGTATTTGACGGCGCCGATGGCCAAACGGCGGGCCCCAAAGTGATCGACAACACGCTCTTTTATACCCGGCTTGCCCAGCGGGTAGTCCATGTTTTGTCATCTCAGACCGCATCGGGAAGATTGTATGAGATCGATCTTCGACTCCGGCCCGATGGGGATTCGGGTTTGGTTGCTACCTCGTTGTCGGCGCTAAAGCGCTATCAATTAGAGTCTGCTTGGACATGGGAGCACCAGGCCTTGGTCAGAAGCCGGACGGTTGCCGGTGACGCGTTCTTAAAACAGTCCCTTGAGGAACTGAGACAAGAGGTGCTGTCCCTGCCGAGAGATTCCCAAAGTCTGGCCAAAGAGGTCTGTGATATGCGGGGGAAAATGCGCGCGGAGTATGAGGCGGTAGCGCAGCCCTCGGCCCAAGCGCGACTTAAACTCGAGGCAGGCGGTATTGTCGATATTGAATTTGTGGTGCAATACCTGACGCTGGCCCATGCGCACGAGTATCCGGCGCTGACGGCTTGGTCAGACGTCATTCGATTGCTTGAAACACTGGAGAAATTGGAACTGGTGTCGGCTGAGGCAGCCAACACGCTATCCGAGGCGTACCTCGCTTACCGTGGTGCTATCCATCGGCTGGCACTGCGAGGTGAGGCGCCGGAAACCGGTGAGGCGACGGATACGCGTTGGAGAAGCCCGGTTATTGCGGTAACAGAGGCCTTATTGCCGGGGCTTCAAGCAAGGTAGAATTCAAAACGGTAAGTCGACGATCAAACCCGCAGCAAAGGAATCCATATGGATCTCTCAACACTTTCTGGCCACATATGGCTTGATGGCGAAATGGTGCCCTGGCAAGAAGCCCGGGTTCACGTGCTCACGCACACCTTTCATTACGGACTTGGCGTGTTTGAAGGGGTGCGCGCCTATAAGACACCCGATGGCACGAGCATTTTTCGGCTCAAGGAGCATACCGACCGCCTGTTCCGGTCTGCCCATATTCTGAGAATGGATATGCCGTTTGATAAAGAGACGCTAAACGCAGCCCAGCGCGCCGTGGTTCGCGAAAATGGGCTCGACGAGGGTTATATCCGACCGATGTGTTTTCTCGGCTCGGAGGGGATGGGGTTGCGCGCCGATAATTTGAAAACCCATGTGATGGTGGCGTCGTGGCCCTGGCCGTCTTATATGGACCCGGAGGCCAGAGACCGCGGTATTCGCATCGCGACATCGAGTTATACCCGACATCACGTCAATATCACCATGTGCAAAGCGAAGGCTAACGGCAATTACATTAACTCCATTCTGGCGCTGCGGGAGGCTATGGATGCCGGCTTTGAGGAAGCCTTGCTACTCGATAACGAGGGTTACGTGGCAGAGGGCAGTGGCGAAAATTTCTTTTTGGTTCGTGACAACGTGCTTTACACACCTGAACTGACGTCTTGTCTTGAGGGGATTACCCGGGACAGCATTTTGCGTATCGCAGCTGATCAGGGCCTCACGGTTAAGGAAAAACGCATCACGCGGGACGAGGTTTACGTGGCGGATGAGGCGTTTTTTACCGGCACAGCGGCTGAAGTCGTGCCCATTCGCGAACTCGATCATCGCACGATCGGCAGCGGCGTGCGCGGCCCGGTGACGGAAACCCTGCAGCGGATTTACTTTGAAGCAGTGCGGGGTGCTCAGCCGAAGTATGCGGACTGGCTGGCGCC
>JAYPXQ010000005.1:58453-61660 GCA_038135595.1 Halieaceae bacterium | reverse complement strand
AGCGCGCACCGACAGCACGGTGATTATCTGGAGGTCTTCTACGATGGCATCTGGAACCCGAGTGACTACGCGCATCACCTCTCCCGCCGCGCGCGCGGGCTGCCCTTTTGGTTCAGCCTCGCAGTACACGGCACCCGCGCATACGCCGAAGCCGTGGAAGTGACGCTGGAGCGCGCTCGCGACGCAGCGGCGATGATTGAGGCACATCCCAATCTGGAGATGGTCACCGAGCAACGCCTGTCGATCTGCGTTTTCCGGCGACCCGGCTGGAGCCCGAACGACTACAAAGTGTGGAGTGACGCGTTGCTGGAACAAGGCATTGGTCTGGTCACGCCCACCAAACACGAGGGCGAAACCGTTCTGCGCTTTTGCATCGTCAATCCGCGCACCAGCCGCGAAGACATCCAGATGATTCTAGACACCCTCTGAGATCACAACACACCCCGTCACTGATCCGGCCGCTGCCGCGGTAACGCCTGCAGAGATACCCAAGCGTCGGCACGTCACTCGGCAAAATGACTGCGCGCCACAGCGCTGTCAGTGCCAAACTCCCCATTGAACCTCGTTTGTTTTTGCATCCAATGCGCGGTAAGTTGACCCCACACCCTGAGGGGTGGCGCAAAAAACAAAACAAGACAAACAAGGGGGAACCGTTATGAAAAAGCTACTTTTGTCATTGAGCCTGCTCGCCCTCGCCGCCTGCGGTGGCGACAAGGGCGCCAGTAACGCGCCAGAACCACCCGCAACACCAGAGCCACCCGTAACGGCGGCCGAAAGTGGCGACGCGCCGCAAGTCCCCGCCATCGTCGAATTTGTCTGGCATCAAAAAGCCGAGGGGTTCACCGAAGAAGCACTGTGGTCCCATGCCGATTACTGGTCGAATGTCGCTGGCGAGGCCGACTGGGGATTGATGGTGGCCACCGTGATGACTCCGCGAATCGCCAACGATAATTTCGATTTCTTGTGGGTCATGGCATGGCCATCTCAGGAAGCGCGTGACAATGCGTGGGCAGACTGGGGCGCAAACCATGAACCGGGCTGGCTTGAACTCACGCAAAATACGTTCACTTACTCCGCAGAGCATGCCTACGGTTTTGCACCCTCACCGGGTCGCCCGGCCAGCGCACGCAATACCAGCGGAAGCAGTGTGGTGGAATTTATTTTCTGCGAGTACAAGGAAGGAAAAGGCGAAGCGGATCGCAAGGCTTTCGAGGCAATGCATGCAGGATTCATGGACAGCTTTGAGGCCGAGGTCGGTGCAACCAGCTATTGGTGGACCGTCATGACGCCGTTATTCGAGTTGACCGATCAGAATACGCCTGACTACATGTGGACCAATTTCTGGGCAACCGACGCCGAACGGGAAGCCGGCTACGCCGCCTATGGCGAGTCTGCTCACGCCGCCAAAGCGATAGAGGACGCCGACTGCCAAGATCCCGCGCTGTTCGATTCGCGGGTCATCTACCTACCCCAAGCCTGAGTATGGGCTAAACACAAGCACCTCGCGGCGCCCCGAAAAGTTTGGGGCGCCGATTGACCCGCTGGCAGCTAACCGTTGGGGCCATCGAGAGTGAACCTTGCAGCAAGCGTCTCCCTTTGGGCAAACGCCTGAGACCGGAAGGGCCGTAAAAATTTTTTTCAGATCGCTTCTCGGGGGCGTATCCTTCGCTCGTGACGCCCCAACAAAACTGAATAATCCGAGTGTACGGCGCGCAGCACCTCGACCATTAAGCCTCGTAATCGGAGACTTCCTATGCCAGATACGTTCATCTGCGCCTATGCGCTCAACGGAGATGGGTCGGGCACGTGTCTTACCGAAGAGGCGCTGAGATCAGCCGGCGCAGAAGGCAAACCCACGTGGGTTCACCTCAGCGCGCGCTCAGCCTCGGCCCGAAAATGGCTAGCTCACGATGCCGACCTCCCTGACTCGACGCTGGTCGACGCGTTGCTCGCGGAGGATACACGACCCCGCATGCTCCCCAGAGAGTCTGGTCTGCTCCTGATTCTGCGGGGTGTTAATCTCAATGAGAATGCCGAGCCCGAAGACATGGTCTCCATTCGTATCTGGATCGAGGCCCACCGCTTTATCTCAGTGCAGCTCCGCAACCTGAGAGGCGTTGCAGAGATGCAGGAATTACTGCAATCCGGCACCGGACCCGTCGACATCAACGACTTAATGACCACCCTCATCGAGGGCTCCATCAAACGACTGGCTCCGGTGATGGGTGATCTCGCGGAGGGGATTGACGAACTCGAGGACCAGATCCTTCATATGCAATTGACGGGCGTGCGCGAAAAGGTCATTTCCATCCGGCGACAGGCCAGCGTTTTCAATCGATTTCTCGGGCCGCAAAAAGACACAGTGGGACGCTTAAACGAAACCGACGCGCTGAGGCTAAACCCAAAGCTTAAGCGGCGCCTGCAGGAGGCGCATAACGATATGACCCGCTTTGTGGAGGATCTGCAAACCATCAGGGAACGCGCCCATTCAATTCAAAATGAGGTGGCCAATATTCTCACCGAGCGGCTCAATAGAAACACCTATGTGTTCTCAATTATCGCTTCAATTTTTTTGCCTCTGAGCTTTCTCACGGGACTGCTCGGGATCAATGTTCTCGGCATCCCCGGGGCTGATGACCCACGAGCCTTTCTCATCTTCTGTGGCATCCTTGTCGCAATCATGGCGACGCAAATACTCTTATTCCGAAAACTGCGATGGTTCTAATGACTCAGCGGAGAAGACATTGTGAGCAACTTTGATCTGAAAAAATGGTGGACCTTAGATCCTGACGCCGAAGCCGCCAGCGCAGACAACCCGCTAACACCCTTCACCCTTAAGCAGCGACCCCCCAGGGGGACCTCTGCCGGCGTTTGCGTTCGCGTCCTTACTTGTTTGTCTGTTGCCGAGAAAAATCACGGATCGGCGTTGATCGGAGACCTCCTCATATGAACCGCATCACGCTTGCCGCTATCGTTGCACTTGCCGCATTGCTCGCCGTAGCGACATTCACCCCCTGGTTCATTGGAGAAGAGCGCGGGAGCCAAACAGCATCGCGCATAGAGGGCGGCTATCCACTCAGCTTTCCCGACGACTTCGCCTGGGGTGTAGCGGTTGCGGCGCAACATGTGGAGCACCAGCAGCCCAGCGACTGGACTGCTTTCGAGCGACGCGTCATCGCTGAGGGAAAAACCGGCACAGGCGATCGG
>JAYPXQ010000005.1:25527-58353 GCA_038135595.1 Halieaceae bacterium | reverse complement strand
TGGGGCTACATTGAAGGAGTTTTTCCACCGCTTGAGCAACGGGCCGGCCCCATCGACGTCGCACCCGTGGTCACACAACTCCTGAAAGCGCACGCCGATGCCTATCGAATTCTTCACCGGGACGCTGCGGCGCGAGGCCAATCAATTTCAGTCGGACTGACCCAACATACCCGCGCCTTCGAACCCTGGAGAAATTGGCAACCCTTGGATCGGCTGGCTGCGGGCTTCGTACAGCAGGCCTTTATATGGGATCTGTTCGACGCAATCGAAACCGGCACCTACACTATGACCGACACTGCTTATAGCTCTGAAATCGAGGGCTTGGCAGGAACGCAGGATTACGTGGGCATCAACTACTACGGGCGCTTCTACGTGCAAATGGATATTGATGCCATGGCCGCGGGTCCGGTGACCCATACCCATGATCCGGGCGATCCCAATGAGCTCATCAGTGATCTTGGCTGGGCCCTCTACCCCATCGGATTCAGTCACATTCTTGATGAAGCGTGGCAACGCTACGGTAAACCCATTCAGATATTGGAGAATGGGATCGCTGACGCGTCTCAGCCCGACACTCTGAGACAAACCTTTCTGGTGAGTCACCTGAGAGAGGTTTGGTACGCAATGAACGTGTTGGGTGTCGATATCGACGGGTACTTTCACTGGTCTCACCTAGACAATTTTGAGTGGGCAGAAGGTTTTGGGCCCCGCTTCGGGATATTCGCTGTCGACTACGACAACGATTTTGCGCGAACGGCGCGGCACAGCGCAGCGATCTATGCCGAAATCATCCAGGACGGCATCAGCGAGGATCTGTGGGAGAAGACTCGGGGGCCTTTCTGAGAGCCAAGTGACCGCCTCGTATCATGACATTGGGAACTGTGAGATCAGTGCCCGCGCTGTGCCTCACCCCACCGGCGCTCCAATGGCAGACCTGCGTCGAGGAGCAGACAGCGCCAAAGAAAAAAAACACTGTTGACTGTTTTTAGCGTCAGCGTTACCTTGCGGTGAGTTTTTGGGTCATAAGAATCAGGCCGCGTCGTATCCCCGGTATCGCGTACTGTGATGTCAACCCGGCCGGGGAAACAGCCTACATCAAGACATCCAAGGAGACCGATCGTGTCCATTCCAAAGGAAACTCTGTCGCGCGTTTACCGCACAATGACAACAATTCGCGAATTCGAAGAGCGTGTTAACGCAGAAATCATGAACGGACAGATTCCCGGCTTCACCCACCTCTATACCGGACAGGAGGCCAATGCGGTCGGCGTGTGTGCTCACTTGGATGAGAGCGACACCATCATCTCTACCCACCGGGGCCACGGCCACTGTATCGCTAAGGGCGCCGACGTCTCGGGCATGATGAAAGAACTGTTCGGCTCATCAGAAGGCCTTTGCAAAGGAAAAGGCGGCTCCATGCATGTGGCAGATATCGACAAGGGCATCCTCGGCGCCAACGGCATTGTCGCGGGCGGTCCACCCATTTCCGTCGGCTCCGCATTGGCCGCAAAAATTCGCAAGAACGGCAAGGTTGCCGTCTCGTTCTCGGGAGACGGGTCAGTCAACCAGGGTACCTGCTTCGAGGCTATGAATATGGCCGTCGTATTGCAGGCACCCGCGATCTTCGTAATCGAGAACAACTATTACTCGGAACATACTTCAATCAACTATGCGGTGGGCTGTGACGACCTCAAGGCGCGCACCGAAGCTTTTGGATTCCCCGTCTTTGTTGCCGACGGCGCCGATTTCTTCGCCGTCTATGAAGCAGCAGGTAAAGCCATCGCTCACGCTCGCGCTGGCAATGGCCCTGCAGGTATTTTTGCGGAGCAAGGTCGTTATCACGGCCACTTCGTGGGTGATCCGCAAGCTTACCGTGCCGAGGGAGAGCTCGAGGATCTGAGAGAAAACCACTGCCCGCTGAAAAACTTCCGCAAGAGAATGGCCGAGACGGGTGAGCTCACTGAAGCTGAGCTCGACGCGATCGATGCCGAGGTTCTGGCAGAAATCGATCAATCTGTGACAGACGCCAAGGCAGCCGCACGACCGACCGCTGAGCAAGTCACGGAAGACGTTTACATTCAATACACCGCTACGGCCTGAGGGGGAATCGCCATGCCTGAGAAAACGATGCGCGATGCGATCAATGAGGCCCTGCACCAAGCAATGGAGCAGGACGAATCGGTTTTTGTCATTGGAGAGGACGTCGCAGGCTGCAAAGGAAGTGCCGGAGACGTGGGCTCGGTAGGCGGCGTGTTTGGCGTCACCAGCGGTATCTATCACCGCTGGCCCGATCGCTGCATTGATACGCCTATCTCGGAATCCGCAATTGTGGGCGCTGCCGCGGGGGCTGCTTTAGTGGGCATGCGCCCGGTCGCCGAAATCATGTTTGCTGACTTTATTGGCGTGTGCATGGACCAAATCGTCAATCAGATGGCTAAATTCCGATACATGTTCGGTGGCAAGAGCCGATGTCCCGCTGTTATTCGTTTCTCCGCCGGCGGCGGCTTTAGCGCGGCGGGACAACATAGCCAGGCGATGTATCAGGTCATGACGTCCTTCCCTGGATTAAAGGTAGTCGTGCCGTCAAACGCCTACGACGCCAAAGGTTTGATGTTGTCAGCGATTCAGGACGACGATCCTGTCTTGTTCTTCGAGCCGAAGATTCTGTATCAGGAAACAGCAGAAGTGCCCGATGAGATGTACACGATTCCTTTTGGACAGGCCAATTTTGTCCGCGAGGGTGATGACGTCACGATAGTGGCATTTGGACAGATGGTCCCGAAAGCGGCTGCCGTCATAGATGCACTGGCCGAAGAAGGTATCAGCTGCGACCTGATTGATCCGCGAACAACATCGCCGCTGGATGAGGCCGCTATCCTCGAATCTGTCGAAGCCACGGGTCGACTTGTGGTTGTCGACGAGGCACCTCCGCGATGCGGACTGACTGCAGATATCGCCGGGCTTGCAGCCGATAAAGCGTTCAAAAGCTTAAAGGCACCGATCAAGCAAGTGTGTGCGCCGCACAGCCCAACGCCTTTCTCCCCTGAGTTGGAGGCGGCGTATTTGCCTGACGCGGACAAAATTATGGCGGCGATCAGAGCCACTCTCGCCTAGAGCAGGGTCAAAGCAGGAGCATAGTTGTTGTGAGCGATATTTATCCGATCGCCGTGCCCAAGTGGGGCATAGAGATGGTCGAGGGCACCATTACCAGCTGGAACAAATCAGAAGGAGATGCCATCGCCAAGGGCGACGAAGTCTTCGAGATGGAATCGGACAAGATTGTGAATGTTTGGGACTCACCGGTGGACGGCGTGCTTCGTCGAGTCCTCGTGTCAGAGGGCGATGCACACCCGGTGGGTGCCTTGTTGGGGGTAATTGCTAGCGCCGATGTCGCGGACAGTGATATCGACGCCTTCATTGCGCAACACAACAAAGCCCCGGCACAACCCGCTACGGAAGAAGGCAGCACTCAAACCGCAGCGCATCAGACCGTGCAAACGGGCGATGCCTACACACGTTCATCCCCTAGCGTTCGCAGGCTCGCAGATGAGTTGGGCGTGGATCTCGGTACCGTCACCGGCACTGGTCGTCGCGGGCGGATTACCGACGAGGACGTCAAAGCCGCCGCTGGCGGGAGCTCTAGTGCGCCCGAGGGCGTGGCAGTGAGTCCGCTCAGCGCGACCCGCAAAACCATTGCTCGGCGTTTGACTGAGGCCAAGCAAACCATCCCGCATTTCTATCTGACTGCAGAGTATGAACTTGATGATCTGCTCGCGCATCGCACCGCCCTAAACGAATCGGGCGATGTCAAAGTATCGGTTAATGATCTTATAGTTTGGTGCGTGGCTCAGGCTTTGAAGAAAGAGCCGCGGATTAATGTGAATCTGGTGGGTGATGACATCCATCAGTTCAGCGCAGCCCATGTATCTGTCGCGATTGCCACTGACGACGGGCTTTACCCCGCGACGGTTTACGACGCGGACAGTAAATCGCCAGCTGAAATTGCCGCCGCAACAGCGGATCTCGCTACCAAAGCTCAAACCGGGAAGCTTACCAAAGAGGATATTTCCGGTGGATCCTTCACTGTCTCTAATCTGGGCATGTATGGCATTACGCAGTTCACTGCAATTGTTAATCCGCCCATGGGTGCGATCCTCGCTTTGGGAAAAGCCAAGCAACAGGTCGTGGTGAGCGACGGCGAGCAACGCGTTGCCACGGTGCTCAATGCCACGCTGTCTTGTGACCATCGGGTGATTGATGGCGCGGTGGGCGCGCAGTTTCTTGCCGTACTCGGCGAGGAGCTTGCTGCGCTCTGACAACCCAGCACGGTCTCACCCGAGCGGTGCAACTCGCGCTCTCTCAGCCGCGCCTTTCCCTGCATCTATGGGCATCGTCAGTTGGAGAGGATCACAGAGAGCGCCACGGCGATAAGTATCGCCCCGAAAATCCGGCTCAACAATAAATTGTGGCGCTGGAATTGCGCGAGCACCGCGGTTCGAGAGAGGAGCAGCGCTACCGCGGCGTACCACAATATATCGATGATCGCTGCGGTGCCCGCAATCATCCATTGCTCGGCGGCCGGCGCATCGGGGCGGATGAACTGACTGAACAGCGCCGCAAAAAATATAGCGATCTTCGGGTTGGTGAGCGCAATCAAAAAGCCTTCGCGGGCGGGCGACCCATGATTTTCGTCGAAGGGGGCTGTTACCTCCTCTGACCCGGCGGACGTGGCCCTGAGCGCCTGTATTCCCAAGTAAAACAAAAAAGCAACGCCCGCGAAGCGAAATGCGGCAAAAAGATCGGGGCTTGCGATAACCAATGCCCCCAGACCGCTCACCATCATAGCCGCCCAAAGGAAAATCCCGAAGCCATGGGCGACGGCGCAAGCGATGCCCGCCCGACTGCCACCGCCAAAACTTTGACGGACTACGACCACCAGACTGGGCCCCGGAGACATAGCGCCCAACAGACACACGAGCGCCAGCGATAGCCATTGTGACTCACTCATTCTGCCCCTTCCTCATGTCCAGAGAGGCCTGCTCTCTCGCAGGGAAATCAAACGCGATTTCAGTAAGTTGCCCCGGAGCGTAATCTGCTATATCGTCATCGGAAACGCCGTGTTTTTCATGCGCCTAACGGGGCGCAGGGAAAGCAGAGCATGGCGTAACAGCCGGTGACGCTACAACGAGGAGCCCATCATGACGGATTCGTCAGGACAACAGAACTCTCTCTTTCGGCGAAGAGCCATAACCGCTGGCGTTGCAGCCGCCATCGGGACCGGTGGAGCGGGTCTTGCCTGGAGCGCAGAATTAGAGGAAGTGGTGGTCACTGCGCGCCAGCGAGCGGAATCCTCGCAGGATATCCCGATGATGGTGCAGTCGCTCTCGGGTGAGGATATTCAAAAGCAGGGCATCACCACATTGGAAGACTTCTCCCGCTTCGTGGCAGGCCTGAACATTCAAACCACTACGCCCGGACAAAACACCATCGTTTTCCGGGGCGTGAGTGATGGTGGCGGCTTTTTAGTCGATCCGACCGCGGCGATTTATCTCGACGAACAGCCGATGTCGCAAACCTCTTTCGCGCCCGACATCTACCCGGTTGATCTGGCCCGAATCGAGGCCCTCGCAGGGCCACAATCGACCCTCTATGGCGCATCGTCACAAAGTGGTGCGATCCGTGTGATTACCAACAAGCCCGATCCCAGTGGGTTCGAGGCCAACATCGGCGGCGGTGTGTCCAGCACCACTGACGGCGGCACCGGGTATGACATCGACGGCACCGTCAACATCCCCTTAAGCGATACCGTTGCGATTCGCCTCTCTGGATTCAGTGCCCGGGATGCAGGCTACATCGACAATGTTCTGGGCAATACGGTCTACGACGATTATTTCGGGACCGGCCTCGGTGGGTTGAAGAATAACAGTGGCCTCGTAGCTGAAGACATCAACGAGGTGGATTGGCAGGGTGCTCGGGCCTCAATTCGCTGGCTGGTCAACGATAACTGGACCGTTACCGCTACCGCCAACTATCAAGACCTCGAGGCCGATGGCTTCAACGATTACGACCCGGGCGTGGGTGACCTAGAAGTCATTAAATTTGCAAGAGAGTTCCGAACCGACGAATGGATGCAAACCAGCCTTGTTATAGAGGGGGATCTTGGCTTCGCACAGTTGGTATCTGCAACGTCTTACTATGACCGGGACATGTTCTATCAGCACGATACCCAGTCTTATGCCGCCTACTTTAATTATTTCCTCGGCAACTGCTACTACACCAACGAGGTAACGGGGGCTTGCGAGGGCGGGTTTCCGACCTACGATTTCGGCCTAGACCCCACGGGTTATCTCACCAACGACCAGAATAATGATAGCTTCACTCAGGAAATCAGACTCACCGGTGCGACCGATAAAATCAATTGGACTCTCGGTGGCTTCTGGCTGGAGTCCGAGGAGTACTGGGATTTCTACACCTATATCGACGACTACCGTAACTCCCCGGCCTTTGAGGCTTGGAGTTACTACTATCCCGGCATCGCACCTACTGACTCATGGTGGAATTCTTATCAAGGTACCGACCGAACTGATAAGGCCATCTTCGGTGAAATGGACATTGAAATCATCGAAGACCGATTAACGGCATTGGTTGGGGGCCGCTGGTACGAGATAGATCGGGAGCTGAGCTACGGTGTTGAAAGGCCCGATGACCGCTTAGAGGAACTCATTCCCTATCGCGAAGCAAAAGATGATGGTTTCATCCCGAAATACGGCCTCGAATTACAGATTAACGAAGACATCATGGTCTACGGGGTGTACTCGGAGGGCTATCGCGTGGGGGGCATCAACCGCGGTCGTGGTGTGTCAAAGGGGGGCCCCACCCTTCCCATCCCCTACGAATCGGACATGGTCGAAAATATCGAATTCGGTCTGAAGTCGGTATTTGCCGACGGCAAAGTCATATTGAACGCGGTTTATTACGATATGACATGGGAAGACATGCAGGGGGAGGTGACAGACCCCAGCTTCGCTTTTGGCGTTCCATTTCAGGTGGTAGTAGCCAATGTTGGTGAAGCCACCGTGAAGGGCTTTGACATTGAGCTGAAAGCACTGCTGGGAGAAAACTTTGAGGTCGGCTTCAATATGACCGACATTCAGGATGCCTATGTGAACGCCCCTCCTTTCTTCGATGACCCTCGGGCTGAGGGTGGAAAAATAGACTCGGGATTGGAGGCAGAAACTCCGCTACCTCTATTTGCGGATCAAAGTTATTCACTGTATCTCGACTACTCGGGAATCAATCTTTTTGGCGGCACGGGCGCCTTCCGTTTGCAACATAACTTTGTGGGCGATTCGACAAACCAGCTTACCGATGGCGTTGCGGCGAGGCTAACGCAGGGTGATTATCGGGTGACGGATGCGATCCTCACCTATGAAATTGACCAGTGGCAGGCGCGGCTCTTCGTCAATAACATCTCCGATGAGAGGGGCATCACCTATGAGGACTCTCAGGACTTCGATCAGGTGTGGGGACGCAATAGCTCCAACGTAATTCGACCCCGTAACTTTGGAATCTCGCTGCGGCGCTTCTGGTAGGCCACTCAAAATAAAAAAACGGGCGCATGACGCCCGTTTTTTTATGTCCAGCGCGAAGGCCAACACTCCAGGCCATGAATCGCGTTGCGAATGTCCATCGTCAAATTCACTGCTGTGATGGTCCTGCCCTCGATTAAGTCGACTATCGAGATAGTCGATGGCGAAGAGCCGGCAGCGACAAGATGATCGTCAATAGTGCATAGCCCCCGCCCAAATCCTTGTCGCGCCACTCGAGAGTCATCCACTCCCTGATACTCCAGCTGATCTTCGGGATACGTTGGTACCGGTATCGCGACCGGTAACGCTGATCTAGACACGTAACGAACAACGTCCGCAGCGGTATCGTTAAACAGCACCCCGTTATTGTGAGGCATCGCATTGTGACAGCCTCTGGGCAAGCTACAGATTTCGTTGATTGTCATGTCACTGGAGAGCGCCAATAACGCGCGCGTATTCAAGCCACTGAAAGACACGCCGTCAGCGTCCACCTTCACCATATTCAAATGATAGGAATTGACGAAGGCCGGGCCAGAGCGGTCCTGAGGATCAAAAGGCTGGCCTACCCAATCGGCACCGTTCTTTGAGACATACAGGCCCCAGACATAGCGACGCGCGTTGAGATCGAAAGCCAAAATTGAGTCAAAGCCTGTGGACGTCAGAAATAGCAGGTGGTCCCGGCGGCATATCTCATGGCAGTGCCGCAAATACTGGTTGCGATATGACCCCACCAACTGAAAGTCCGGCGAGTAACAAAACAACTCATCGCTCGCCGCAATCCAAATCTCGTTTTCAGTGAACTCGATGCCGCGCAAACCCCGGTCCCAGCCGCGCCCGGTGAAATCAATATCTCCCGTATTCCAGTCGATCTTCTGCTCGACCTGACGGCTACTGAAATCAATCAGATAAACCCCACCATGGCTCTGGCCTTTCTGTGAACCACGCACTACGGAGGTGGCCACCAGCTTGGGCAAAGCAGTGGTCATAGTGCGCCGCTACTCGATGAGGGCATCACGGGCGCTAATATTTCCGCAAGAGCATCGAGATGGGCGCCGTAGCGCTTCCAAGTGGCAACAGACCCGCGATAAATGGGTTGCCGCACCTGTTCTGAGCTCGCTGTCCTGACTGAGCGCTTGTTCTCGTGAAAGTTAATACAGCCCTCCTCAAAGGGGAGATCGCAATAGTCGAGAATTCTTCTTACCTGTGTCTCCAGATCCTCGACTACCTCCTCATACTGAACCCGCAACACCGCGCCGGGTAACGCATCATCCCAATGCGCCATCATTTCGCAGTACTCAAGATAAAACTCACCGAGCTCGAAAAGGTAATAGGAGAACGTCTGCCCCTTTGCGAAATGCTGTTTGAAGCAGCCAAAACAACTGTCCATAGGATGGCGACGGGCGTCGATGATTTTAGCGTTCGGAAGAATGGCCTTGATAAACCCCACGTAAGCAAAATTGTTGGGCATCTTGTCTGTAAAAAAAGGCGCATTCTGTCGATGTCGTCGCGTCTGATCGATATATTGCTGACCGAGCGCCGCCAAGGTGCCAGAGGGAATATCGGGCAGGCATTGGGGGAATACCTGACCGGATCGAGGCTTGGTCAGACTTTGCGCGATGAGTGAAATATCAGGGAGCTCACTGGTGCCATCCACCTGAGAATGACTGGCCAGAATTTGCTCCAGTAATGTAGAACCTGATCGCGGTAGCCCGACGATGAATATCGGGTCCGGAAGCGAGCACCCGGTATCGCGGGGCAAGCCCCCGAAGAAATCAGCGCTGAAGGCCTCCCGCATTCGTTGATGGGCAACCTCCGTTTGCACAGGGTCGTAGGCAATCGTGTCGCGATGCAGTTGATTGGCGATCGCATAATATTCAAAGGATTGATCGTAGGACTTTTGATCTTCGAACGCCTTACCCAGAGAAAAGGCAAAATGGACTCGGCACTCCACTGGGAGCGATTCGTTGGCCAACCGCTTCTGCATCTCTGCAACTTCCGACTCTGAAAACCGGAAGGTTTTGAGGTTCGCCAAACTGTAATAGGTCTCGCCAAAATCAGGCCTCAGCTCAATTGCCCGTCGATAGGCCTCAATGCCACCCTCCTGATCTCCCACGGTCTTGAGCACATGCCCCAAACCGATGTGAGCGCCCGGTAGCTTTGGATCCCGTGCCACGGCCTCCCGATAAGAGACTACAGCCTCCTCAGGGCGCGCCGCCATGGCCAGCGCCGCACCATGATAGTAGTGCGTCATGGCGTTTTCGCCATCCAAGGCCAACGCTCGGGAGAGCACCTCGACCGCCTCTTCATACCGATGCAATTCTTTCAGCACGGTGCTCAAGTCGTGCCAGGCCGCCATATATCGGGGCGCCACCTCGATAATCTTCTCGAGAATGGGTCGGGCTTCCTCATAACAATTGGCCATCATGGCGAGACGCGCAAGGAGGAGCGCCGCATTCACGTCATTGGGGTTCTCTCGCACCAACTCTTTTGCGAGCTTTTCTGACTCGCGGTATTTGCCGTCGACGAAAAGGCGTGTCGCCTCCTCCAGTTTCGCTTGGGTGGGTGACAAAACCGACGCCTGCGATCGCAGAGCTTCTGCCTCGGTCCCCCTCCCCAGCTTGACGTAAGCCACACTCAGTTTACTCAGCAAGTTGGCATCGGGAGCACGCAAACTACGGGCCTTTTCCAGATGGACAATTGCCTCCTCTGCGCGCCCGCCGCTCAACAACAACGTGCCCAGGTCTTCTTGCGCCCTGGCATGGCCCGGAGCCGCCCGCACCGCCCTCTGCAACAGTTGGATCGCCTCCACTAACTCGCCGCTACCCGCGAGTATGGAACCGAGTAATGAAACAAAATTGATATCGCCTGGATCGCGCTCGAGCGCATCTCTGCAAATATTGGCTGCCAGATCGCGGTCTCCGGACTTAACCAGCTGCAGTGCCTGCTCAAAGACTTGCCTGGGACTGCTCTCAGTCATTCAAGTCGCCCTCACAACAACCTGCATATCAGTCATTCATATGACGTGCAGTAGTGTGCCAGAATTCATCGGCGGCAACACGAATGTACGTTGCTATTCCCCGACGCGGGTGCGAGAGTTAACTGCTTTGCCGTTACCGAGCGCCAATGCCACAGAGGCCCAGCCAATGAACGTCTCAACCGTCGACAACCCTTTTGATCAGCGCGGCCCCTTTCTTCTCAGCCTTTTTATGACACTGGTTGGCTACAGCGTATTGGTCGCTCTGCCCGCCATTAACGGTGCATGGGTTGATCAACTGGGCTTTAGCGAAATCGAGGTCAATCGCGTGGCGTCGGCTGATCTGCTCGGCCTCTTCATCGGTGCGGTCATGACAAGTCTGCTGATCCGGCGTTGGAGTCGCCAAACCCTAACCTATGTCGGCATCGCTCTGGCGATATTCGCCAATGCTCTCTGTACCCAATATGTCGACTATCACGCGACGCTGGTGCTTCGTCTGATAGCCGGTCTCGGTTCTGGTTTTTACACTGCCGTCGCAGTCGCCGGCCTCGGCGCGCATTCAAAGCCACGTGAGGCGTTCAACTGGATGCTGCTGGCATTCGCTGTATCGCAATTTTTGGAACTTCAGTTGATCCCGCACCTGAGCATGAATGGCATCTATGTATTTTTCATCGGTACCTATGTTGTCACTTTGCCCTTTGTGCGCCTGATCCCCACGATGAACCCTCCCGCAGTCGCGGCCGAAGCCACAGAAGTCACCGCCCGACCCACGCTGGTCGCCTGGATCGGCATAGCCGCAATCGTCATCGCCTACATCAACATTGGTGCCTACTGGTCAAACATCGAACTGTCGGCAGAAGCCGCCGGTCTCGATAGCGACTGGTCAGCGCAGGTAATCGCATGGAGCGTATTGCTGAGTTTCGTCGGCTGCTTTGCCGCAATGTGGGTGCTCAAACGGTTCGACTACGACAAGCCGCTCTTGTTTACCTTTGTGCTGATGGTAATGGCGGTAGGCTTGCTGGCGGTTAAGGTGACAGCGGGATTATTCATCCTTAGCGTCGCCCTATTTAACTTCCTCTGGATTTTCATCGATGTTTACCAAATGGGAGGCGTCTCTGTGGCCGATCGCTCAGGAAGCGCAGCCGCCTTTATACCCGGCGCTCAGGGCCTCGGTCAGACAATTGGTCCTTTTGCGGCATCTATCATGCTGGATTTAGGCTGGGGCTTTGACGGTGTATTCATGCTATGCGCAGCCGCCTCGGCAACAGCATTATCGATCTACACCGTTATTTTTATGAGATATCGCTATCAAATCGGGTAAGCCGATGGCCACCGCGCTCAGGCCCGGCTTAAGTCGCCCGCACGCCAATAAAGCCTATCTGCTTATCGGTGCTGTGCTCTGTGGCATGGGCGGCTGTCATCCTCAGCAATCTCCAGAACCGGTCAACAGCGCGATGCGACAAGCCGGCAGCCTCGAGATTCTGTGCGGAGAGTTGATTGACGGTCTGTCCGAGGGCGTACTCCTCAACCAGCAAATTTCAGTGACCGGAGGCTACATCACAGCCATCAATCCAGTGGACAAGAGCAGTGAGCAACGCGTTGATGTCGACCTGTCTGGTTTCACCTGTCTACCGGGCTTGATCAATACTCACGTGCACTTTGACGGCAATCCCGAGGACTCGGTGGATTACAGCGTCTACGCGCGGCGAACAGCCGAAGAGAACCTGGCGTTAATTCTGAACAACGCTAAGACGACCCTACTTACGGGTTTTACTACAGTGCGCCATGTGGGCGCTTGGTTTCCCGACACCGTGTACCGTGCGCGGAAGCTGATCGAGGCGGGAAAAGCATTGGGGCCCCGGATTCAAACTGCAGGGCCCTACCTGACGATCCCCGGAGGTGGCGGTGACCTGACTTTCCCCGAAATTCCTGCGGAGCAAATTCCCAGTGAATCACAGCAAGGTATTGCCAGTTCCCCTGAGGAGTTCGCCGCCCGAGCTGAGAGCGCGATTTTAGCCGGCGCCGACTTCCTCAAAGTCATTGCTTCCGGTGCAGTCTTTTCTGTGGGCACAGATCCGGGTGCGCCGGAAATGACCCGCGCCGATATCGAAGCGGTCGTGGCCATCGCCAGAGCTCACGGGAAAAAAGTGACTGCCCATGTGCACAGTGATCAGTCCGGCCAGGACGCGATTCTCGCCGGTGTCGATTCGCTGGAACACGCCTCCCTGCTGACTGACAGCACGATCGATCTTGCGGCGGACCGTGGCGTGGCACTGTCGATGGATATCTACAATGGCACCTATACCGATACCGTGGGTCGGGCACAGGGTTATCCAGCCGTATTCCTACAGCGGAACACCGACACTACAGAGGCCCAGCGATCTGTTTTCGAGCTCGCCTACAAAAAAGGCGTGACGCTACTCTACGGCACCGACGCAGCGGTACTCCCCCACGATATGGGAGGCTGGCAGTTCGCCACCATGGTCGAGCGTGGGATGACACCGATGGACGCCATCCGATCTGCCACCTCGGTCGCAGCAACGCACATGGGACTGGACTCTGAAGTGGGCGCGATCGATGTTGGCAGAGTCGGCGATGTCATCGCCGTTCGGGGTCACCCCCTCAAGGATATGACGGTCCTGCGTAAGGTTGATGTGGTAATAAAAAGTGGGCTGATGATCAAAGCGCCGGCCTCGATCGCCGATTAACTTGAATCAGTTACCAGACTTCGCCATCATCTTTTCACCCACCAACCAGTTTGCTGACGTCTGAGCCCATGGATATCGGAGTCCCCATCAAAGATCTCGGTGCTTACGACATCGAACCGTTGAAGGCGAAGATCCTCGGATTGCCCGAGGAGGCTTGGTGGGGCAATCAGTTCAGGCAGCACGAGTACGAGGTGCACCAACACACGCAGTCGATCGTGCTGGTGTTTACCGATGGAGAAGGCTGGCCAAATATAGAGGTGTCCAAAGACATCGGCTGGGACCTCCTCGCAGACGAAGCAGTCCCGCTGATGCACAGGATCCTTGCCGATCACTACCCTCCCGGGGGCACTATTATTCGGGCAATGGCGGCAAGGCTGGAAGCCGGTGGGATCATCAAACCACACACTGACAAGCACCCCTCATTTCATTCCGGCCACAGGATCCATATCCCGATTTACACCAACCCCAGAGTGCGCTTCATGATCGATGGGCGACCCCAAAGCATGCCGATTGGTCACGTTTACGAAATCAATAACCAGAAACAGCACAGCGTCATGAACAAAGGCGACGAGGGACGGATTAATTTTATTTTTGACTACATCCCGCCGACCAGAATTCAGCGGTAAGTGGCGCCGCGGTAGCCCGCAGAGGGCGTCAGACACTTAACGCGGCCCATCTGGGCCAGTCGACTCTTCGATAGCGGCGATAACAGGTTGCGACACGTTACACCGTGTTTTCAGAAACAGGTGCTCAGATACCCACCGGCACTAATAGATATGTTTGGGGAAAGCGCGGCGCAGAAAGTCTCGGGCGACAGATCTGGCTCGCCGTTTGGTCAACTCCCTCGGCGTCACCAACAGGCCTAGGTGCAGGCCGTCAATCAGCGCCGAGTAGCCGGTAGCGAGTTCGCGAGGGTCAACGTCTTGGTAATCTCCCTCCCCAATAATTGCGGCGAACAGCGCCTCGAGCTTCTGTGCCGCCAGTCTGTCCACCCTGGACACAATTTTTTGATAAACGGGTCGGGCCCCGGCTTCCCCGTAATAAGCAAACCAAACCGACATTTTTTGCCGTTGGGTAACGCCTCTACCAAGCTGAAAATCCAATAGTGCATCGAGGCGATCACCCAGGTCGGTGATTGCCGCCCCTTCCATGATCTCAATCTGACCATTGTGGTACTCCTCGGCGACGTAACGTAGGGTTTCCCTGAGGAGATTTTCTTTGCTCTGAAAGTGCAAATTGGCGATACCCACACTCAGGCCCGCCTCCCGGGTCACCATTTGCATGGTCACTGCGGACAGTCCGTGCTGCGCGATACACCGGATCGTCGCACCGATCAGCTGCTGCCTCCGCTCTGCTTTTGGGCGAATCTGGCGGCGCTTGCCGGTAGAGCACGAGGCGACGTCTAGCACGGTCGCTGATGCGTCAGTCATGACTCTTCTCTGATTAAATTTACGACGAGTCTAAGCATTTCGTTATCAAGTCTCAATCAAGAATGAATGATCATTCATTCTTGCTAGACGGGTAACAACTAACATGGCACTATTCTGGTCCGTTTTGACGCGCCGGAGAGTGCCGTGAATCAATACGATGCCATCGTGATAGGTGCAGGCCACAACGGTCTGACCAACGGCGCCTATCTCGCCAAGGCCGGCCTCAAGGTCGCCGTGCTTGAGCGCAATCCCTATATAGGCGGTGCGACCGTCAGCCGAGAGCTGCACAAGGGGTGGTATTACTCCAACTGCTCCTATGTATCCAGCTTGCTCAGACCGGAGATTACCCGTGATCTCGAGCTACCGCGGCACGGCCTGCAAGTGGTGCCATTTGGCGGCGGGGCGACGTTCATGCGAAACGGCGACTACTTCGGTAACTACAGTGATCACGATCGGCACTATCGTGAGATCGCGCGACACTCCAAGCGTGATGCCAACGCCTATGATCGTTACTCAGCCGATACCAGCCTGCAAACCAAGCTTATCCGGCCCTATCTCCTAAGGACTCCGCCCGATCCCACTTCTCTGAAACCCCGTGATCTTCGCGATTTGCTGGAGTTTGCCCGATCATTCATGGCACTGGGCGAGGAGAAACTGCTCGATACCATTAAATTCTGGACCGCCAGCGTCGGTGACTACCTCAACGAATATTTTGAGACGGACGTGATCAAGGCTCACATGGCTGGCAGCGGCATTATTGGCACTGCGTTGGGGGTTTACTCCCCAGGGACCGCCTACGTGCTACTCCACCACTATATGGGAGACGTCGACGGCAACGTGGGCGCCTGGGGTTTCGCGCGGGGCGGAATGGGCGCCATCGCCAACTCCCTTTCAAAGGCGCTGCAATCCTATGGCGGCGAGATTATCTGTGACGCCAATGTTGATGAAATCATGGTGCGTGGCGGCCGCGTCACTGGCGTCGCATTAAAAAACGGAACCGAGTATCGAGCGCCAATTGTGGTCTCAAACCTCGACCCGAAACGCACTTTCCTCGACATAACGAACCCCTCTGACCTACCCAAAGACGTCCTGAAGAAAGCCCGTAATTTCAAAATCCGGGGCTCGTCGGGAAAGCTGAATATTGCGCTGGACGGACTGCCCGTTTTCAATGGCCTCGATCCACGTAGCCGCTTGATGGCCGGCGACCTCCACTTCAGCGATTCGCTAGAGCGACAGGAGCGAGCCTATGATGACTGGAAGGCGGGCACTTGGTCGAAAGACCCGTATCTGGACATGATGATCCCCTCCTTGACGGATCCGACAATGGCCCCGCCCGGGAAACATATGATGTCGGTCTTCGTACAATACGCGCCGCCCAAAATTGAAGGTCGCGAGTGGACCGATGAAGACAAGGATGGTTTCGAAAAATCGGTCATCGACCAGATCTCAAATTACAGCCCCAATTTCCGCGACCTGATCCTGCATTGCGAAACACGCACGCCGCGGGAAATCGAAGCAGAAGTGGGACTGACCGAAGGCAATATCTTCATGGGTGAACTCACCTTCGACCAGTTACTGTTCAACCGTCCCTTTCCAGGTTATGCCCAATACCGTGGGCCCATCAAAGGAATGTATCTCTGTAGTTCGGGTACGCATCCGGGTGGCGGCGTCATGGCAGCTCCCGGCGCCAACGCCGCAAGAGAAATTCTGGCCGACTTGAAACGTCCCAATACTGTGCCCGGAGGCTACGCTGATGACTGATTATGACGCAGTAATCATTGGTGCCGGCCATAACGGCCTTGTTTGCGCCAGTTATCTCGCCAAAGCCGGAAAGAAAGTGCTGGTGTTGGACGGTAGGAATGAACCCGGCGGCTGCGCCAGCACCCGCGAATTTGCGCCAGGATTTCGCGTCTCAGATTGTGCTCAATGGTTATCGCAGTTTGACCAAAGCATCATCAAAGACCTTGATCTCGAAGGAGCCGGGCTCAGCACAAGCAAAGCCAAGTCCACCATATCGCTACAGCGCGACGGTAACCACCTGATACTGGACGGCGATACCGTCAGCGGGGCCGGCGTTGATTCGGCTGATCAGGCTGCTTATCGCGACTTTAAGAATATGGTGCGCCGGTTTGCCAAGCTCATGACAACCCTATACCGCAGTCGGCCGCCCAAACTGGTGGAGCAGAACTGGACGGATCGTCTGACGCTGATCAAGTTGGGCCTGGGACTGAAATTATTGGGTCGAGAGCACCTGCGAGATCTCATGCGCATTGTGATGATCAATATCTACGACGTGATGAATGAACACTTTTCCAATGCCGCCCTGAAGAGTGCCATAGCGCTGGATGCGGTTACAGGAACCAATATGGGACCGCGCTCTCCCAATACGGTTTTTAGCTACTTGCACCGTGCGACCGGCGAGCACCTTGGACAGTCAGGGACGACCCAGGTGATGGGCGGCATGGGTGCGCTGGGTCGGTGTCTGGCTACCGCTGCAGAAAAGCAAGGCGCAACAGTGCAACTCGGCACCGCGGTCGCCGCCATTGTTAAGACGGAAGACCGGGTCACCGGAGTGACCCTGACCTCCGGTGAGACAATATCAGCCACCCTAGTCATCTCCAGTGCGGATCCAACCACTACCTTTCGCGACCTTCTCGGCTACGACCAGATGGAAGCGGGGATGGCCAAACGCGTGGAGCACTACCGATCCCGGAGCGGCACGGCCAAGTTACATCTGGCACTGAGCGCGCTTCCGGCTTTTAACGGGATATCGGCATCACAACTGTCTGAGCGCCTGATCATCGTACCCTCGATGGACGGCATGGAGACCGCTTTGAATCCCATGAAGTATCGTGAGCTCAGCGAGCTTCATACCTTCGATATCAGCATCGCTTCGGTAGAGGACCCCTCTCTCGCACCCTCAGGACAGCATGTGCTGACGGCCATCGTTCATTATGTGCCCTACGCACCGGACGTTGGCTGGGACGCGGGCAAACCAACATTACTCAACCAACTCCTCAGTGAGCTGGAAGCCTACGCGCCAGGAATCGGTGCATTGGTGACGGCCAGTGAGCTGGTAGTGCCCTCAGAACTCGAGGCCTCCCACGGCATGACGGGAGGTAACTGGCACCATGGCGAACTGTCGATCGATCAAGCGCTGATGATGCGGCCTTTCCCGGGTTCGACCCAATATGCCACTGCGGTAGAGGGGCTTTATCTCTGCGGCGCAGGCGCGCATCCGGGTGGCGGATTGCAGGGCCTGCCTGGACGCAATGCGGCAAAAGAAATTCTCAAAAGAGGAGTCCTGTAATGAACGCCTTCAATAGAGAAGCCAGATTACTGACTACGCCGTTTCATTCACGGGTAGCGGCGATGTGTGACCTTAATGATTGGGGCAACTGGATGGGTTACACCACTCCAAACGCTTACTTTGACGTGGAACTTGAATATTTTGCGGTCCGCAGCACGACCGGGGTATTTGACTTATCTCCCATGAATAAATACCGCATCAGCGGTCCTGATGCCCAGCGGTATCTGGACAGACTGGTTACCCGAGACGTCAGTAAAATTGGCATCAATCGCGATGGCTACGCCATTTGGTGTGACGATAATGGGCAAGTACTGGACGACGGGACGATTTTTCGCCTCGGTGAGCAGGATTACCGTCTCTGTTCTTATCAGCGTGCAGATGACTGGCTCGCCTGGAATACGCTGGGCTTTGACGTCACCATTGAAAACGAATCTGAGGCAGTGGCAGGGCTTGCTGTGCAGGGCCCAACCTCTTGCACGATTCTCGCCTTGCTGGGGTACACCGACCTCAACCAGTTGAAGCCTTTTGGTATTGCGCACTATTCCTTTGAGGGGCGGCCGTTGATGGTCAGCCGCACGGGGTTTACGGGTGATCTGGGTTATGAGGTATGGGTACCCCCCGAGTCGGCCGAAGCGCTGTGGGATCAGCTGTTCGAACTGGGTCGAGACTACCTGATCAAACCCATTGGCTCCCACGCCTTGGAGCTCGCACGGATTGAAGCGGGTTTTCTGCAAGCTAAGGTTGATTTCATGCCCGCAGAAGAGATTGTCCGCGTAGGTCGATCGAGAAGCCCGTTCGAATTGGGACTCGCTTGGCTGGTGGATTTCTCCAAACCATTGTTTAACGGCCGGTCGGCTCTGCTGAAGGAGCAGGCGAATGGCTCTCGCTACCGATTCGCCATGCTCGACGTCGAGGGTAACAAGCCAGCGGAGCATTCCTTCATCCTCAAAGGCGACAAACAAGTGGGAACGGTTACCTCAGCCGCCTGGTGCCCAACCGCCAAGGCCAACATCGCCTATGCGCAGATCGAGATGCCCCACGGTGCCGTGGGGGATGAGTTGGTGGCTGAGATCTACTACCAACGTGAGTTGCACTGGACTCGATTACTGGCGCCCTGCAAAGTGATTGACGCGCCCATTTTCAAATCACCCAAGCGCTGGCAAACCCCTGCGCCGCCGCATTGATCAGCCGTTTTTGACGAGATACGCCATGCACACCATTGCGACGTCGGTAGATGACTCTTTCACCAGAATGCGTGACAAGCTGGAAGCGGAAAAAACCCGCCCCCATCACGCCATGGACCCCTATTTTTACCGCTCGCATCTGGTGCATGAGCAGGAATTAGAGCATTTGGTGTTCAAAAGCTGGGTTTACGCACTCCACGCGAGCGAAATACCGGATGCCGGTGACTATCAGCTCGTAGAAATGGGTGAAGATTCTATTATCGTTGCGCGCACCGAAACCGGTGCGATCACTGCGATGCACAACATCTGTCGCCACCGTGGTGCCCGGGTTTGCGAAGACCTCAAAGGGAACCGCAAGACCTATGTCTGCCCCTATCATGGCTGGGTTTACAACGTCGACGGCACGCTGAAGGCCGCGCGGGAAACTCACGTCATGCCCAACTTTGACGCATCGGCACACGGCCTGAAACCGGTCAATTGCGTGACTTACATGGGGTTGGTCTTTATCAACTGCGATCCTGAGGCTGGGGATTTGCTGGCATCGCTCGAGAACATCCGCGAACCGTTAGGCGCTTATGACCTAGACCACGCCAAGGTCGCTCACCGAAAAACCTATCGGGTCGATGCCAATTGGAAGCTGGCCATAGAGAACTATCTGGAGTGCTATCACTGCGCCACGTCTCACCGTGCTTACGCCAAAATGCACACGCTGAAGGACCTGGAGGAAAAGTCAGGGCCGATTGTGAAAAAAATGCTGGAGAGCGCGGACAACATCACCGGCATCCATGGCATCTCAAAAACACATACCGCGATTTATCTTGATGCACCGAGCTTCGGTGCCTGCGCCCACACGATGCGTTATGGCCTGTTCGAAGGCTTCGTAACCGGTAGTCAGGACGGGCAGCCAGTGGCCCCATTGATGGGCAACATAAAAGACTATGACGGTGGCGCCGGTGATTTTCAGATGGGCCCCTTGACCTTCATGCTCAACTACCCCGATCACTGTGTGCTATATCGCTTCCTCCCTCGCTCGTTAACCGAAACGGATATGGAGCTGGTTTGGTTCGTCCGCGAGGACGCTGTGGAAGGCAAGGATTACGACGTGGCGAAGTTGACCTGGCTCTGGCATCACACCACCCTCGAAGACGAGTACATCATTACGCGCAATGCCGCGGGAGTGAACTCGCGGTTTTTCGAACCAGGGCCCTATCATCCCGAGTTTGAATTCACCCTCCAGCAATTCGTGCGCTGGTATCTTCATTCACTGGAAGCCAGTCTGCCCTGAGCGATTGGGAACAGCGTCTGCCCATACCAGCTCACGCCGCTGACAGCCGTCATATACTGCTACTGCAGGCAGGTTTGGTTTTTAGTGAGACCTGCCCGAACCCAACAAACGCAAGCACATCGAGAGGGGCAAGCCTTGGGGCAAGTTACTGATGCGGGGATAGCAGGCGCAGAAAATAAACGTGCCCGCGTACCGCTGTTCAGTGCCTTTTTCATGATCTATATCTTTGTCTCTGGCGGATCCTTTGGCATCGAGGAGATGGTATCCAGCGCCGGACCGGGTCTGACCTTACTACTGCTGCTCCTCTTACCCGTCGTTTGGGCGCTGCCGATGGCGCTGGTCGCCAGCGAGCTAGGCTCAGCCTTGCCGGAAAACGGCGGCTTCTATGTATGGACTCGCAGAGGGCTTGGCGACTTTTGGGGCTTTCAGGCGGGGTGGTGGTGGTCGTTAGCCATTCTCGTGGACACCTCTCTTTACATCGTGCTGAGCGCAACGTATTTGCAGAACCAGATTGGCTTCAGCGACACGCTGTATTACCTGCTCTGCTGGTCCATCATTGCCGTCTTCACCGCGATCAATATTCTGGGCATCAAAATCGTGGCGATTGGCTCGAGCCTCTTCGCGATTTTGATCATTTCACCGATATTAGTGCTCGGCGTTGTTGGCATCGCCAACTGGCAGTTCAATCCCTTCACCCCTATGACACCACCGGGAGTCGATATCTTGGGTAGTGATGGCGCGCTGATACTCGGCTTGAGCATTGGCATGTGGATGTACTCGGGCTACGAATCGATGTCGACCATCGCGGGAGAAATGGAAAACCCACAGCGCATCATCCCGAGAGCACTCATGCTGGCGCTGCCCTTTGTCGCGATCATGTACCTGCTCCCCACAGCATCGAGTGTCGCGGCTTTTGGTCATTGGGATCTGTTCTCCGTCGACAGCGGCACTGGCAAAGTCTCATTCGTCGACATTGGGCGATCACTGGGGGGCACGGCCCTCGGTCACGCCCTGTTAGCCTCGGCTGTACTTGGCAATCTGGCACTTTATCTTGACTACATGGCCTCGGGCGCGCGCCCCCTTCAGGTACTGGCCAGAGATGGGCTGCTTCCGGCTGCTCTGACGCGGGTCAGCGCGCGTTACCAGACCCCCGTTCTGGCGATCTGCCTCATTGCCGCAATCAATGCGATGCTCATCATCGGGCCTTTTCAAAGCCTCGTGATTATCGACGTGCTGCTGACAGTCAGTGCTTACGCGCTGATTTTTCTGGCCGCAGTGCGATTACGCTACGTCGAACCCGATTTGCCACGACCCTTTAAAATCCCCGGTGGTAAGCATGCCCTCACCTTCCTCATTCTCCCACCCATGGCGCTAATCACTTTTATGATTGCGATCACCGTGGTGGATCAGAGCGTGGTGCTTTGGGGGCGCGATCGCTTCAATGTAATGGGATTGGAAATTGGCTGGTACGGCTTGGCGGGGTTGATCGCTATTCTGTCGGGGCCCCTGTTATATCCCCTGCTCCGCCGTCGCTATCATCGCCTCGCCCAGCCGTAAGCGAGTAGCGGTCGGAATCGCCACGCCTCAGAACACGGCGGCCGACCGCTAGGTTTCGTACCACAAGCCGTCGGGATCCTCGGGCCATACGCCCAAATAAGGCCCGTGGGCTTGAAAACCCAGCATTCTTCTCATCGCCTCGGATTGAGACGAGACGTCTTCACGCGTCAAGGTGAGGTATTGATTCTCCTCCTGTCGCAACCACCCCAGACAATAAGTATTGACGACCGCCTTTCGCGGCTCTGGGCTGCGGTTGGCACCACCACCGTGCAGCGTGGAGCCGAGGTAAATCACTACCGATCCTTTCGGCATGACGGCCTGCACCACATCTTCTTCCCGCACCTGCTCAGGCTCTTCACAAGCACTTTCCCGGGGTACTACCCGTGTCGCACCGTTTTCCTCGGTAAAGTCATCAAGTGCCCAAAGTGCAGAAATTTGCAGCTCGAACGGAATCAGGTGACTGGGGTAACACGCATCATCCGCGTGTAGGACCTGCGCCTTCTCACCCGGCAGGATTTCGATCGCAGTGGTGCTTCCGACCTGATACACGTCGCAATGGGGTTTGAGCACCGCGTCGGCGACTGCCAGCACGGTAGGCTCCAACAGAAAATCAGAAAAATGGGTCGAATATTTGGTAACGCCACCGACTCGTAGCGTCTGATGACCGTTGAACGCGTTCTGATAAAGGTGCCCCTCGCGATCAAACTCAGGGCGCAAATCCTCGTTTAGCCCTTCGATGACGGCTTCCGGCAACAGATCTTCAATGATCACAGCACCGGTGGTCTCCAGCGCTGACACGATAGCAGGGATCTCGTCTTCAGGTGTGTAGTGTGGAAGCATCCCGTCTGCACCCCTCATTTTTGCTGCGTCATCGGTAGCAGGGCTCAAGTATATCGCGCACTCACCTGCCGTACACCCGTGCCTCCTGAGCTTAAAGTGTTGCCAGCGGCACGATAAATCAGCTCACAGGGTCACACCGAGGCAGCAGCAGTGCTATCGTGGCGCTGTTTGACCCATTGGAATTCACCATGAAACCAGTGCCGAGTGTGGGCTCAGCTCAAACCTTAGAAGCGCCGTCGGATCATGGCGCCCTGCGACGAGATCTCGCCGCAGCGTTTCGCTGGGCCGCGCGACTCAATTTTCATGAGGGCGTCGCTAACCATTTCTCTGTCGCCGTTAACGCTGACGGCACGCAATTTTTGATGAATCCCAATCAATCGCATTTCTCCAGAATCAAAGCCTCTGATCTGATCCTCGTTGATGCCCACGACCCGCAAACGATGAGCCGACCCGATGCCCCTGACCCTACCGCATGGGGGCTGCACGGGGCACTGCACCGTCTGTGCCCTCACGCCCGCGTCGCGCTCCATGTGCACTCAATGCACGCCACCATCCTCTCCACGCTGGAAGACCCTCGCCTGCCACCCATAGATCAAAACTGTGCCATGTTTTTCAATCGCTACGCGATTGATAGAGATTACGGTGGACTCGCGTTTGGGGAGGAAGCCGAGAGATGCTGTCGAGAGCTGTCTAATCCGGACAAGCAGGTACTGATTATGTGCCACCACGGCGTGATGGTTATCGGTAAGGATGTTGCAGACGCCTTCAATCGACTGTTCTATTTTGAGCGGGCGGCCGAGACCTACATTAAGGCGCTTTGGACAGGACAACCGCTGCGCGTGTTATCCGATGACGTCGCCGAAAAAACCGCGCTTCAGTTACAAGATTATCCTGATCAGGCGGAGCGACACTTCGCGGCGCTCAAAGCGATTCTCGATGCGGAGGAACCGAGCTACGCTGACTGATTGGCATCCTACTGCGTAAAGCGGGGTGCGGTTGCTCTTATCTATCTAGCTGGCTAGCACCGATTCAAACGCCGTTAAGCACCGGCTGATATTGACCCCGTTACTGCTACTGCCCATCAAGCCGATGCGCCACTGCTTACCTGCCAACTCTCCCAAACCCGCGCCCACCTCCAGATTAAAGTCTTCCAGCAAACGGCGGCGAATCTTGGCGTCATCTTTGCCCTCTGGGATCACCACCGCATTGAGCTGCGGTAGACGCCACGGTTCGGAAACAGCAAGATCGAGCCCAAGTCGAGCAAGGCCCTCGACCAGCTTCAAATGATTGGTGCTATGGCGCTCAAAACTGGCCTCGAGGCCCTCCTCCTCTAACATCAGCAGCGACTCGTGAAGCGCATAGACGGCATTCACCGGTGCGGTATGGTGATACGCGCGCTTGGCGCCCTCGCCCCAATACCCCATGATCAGATTCATATCAAGGAACCAGCTTTGCACCTTGTGGCGGCGTGTGGTGATGATCTCGACTGCGGCTGGACTAAAAGTAATGGGTGAGATGCCAGGCAAGCTGGAAAGGCATTTTTGCGTCCCCGAATAGACGACATCGGCGCCCCAGTCATCAACGGGTAATTCGATACCCGCGAGTGAAGTCACCGCGTCGACAATGCTGAGCATGCCCGCAGATTGCGCCATGCCACACAAAAGCTCTGCATCACTCCGCACCCCGGTCGAGGTTTCCGAATGAACAAAGGCAAGGACTTTCGCGTCGGGGTGCGTGGTGATTGCCTCAGCGACTTTTTCGGGGTCAACCGGATCTCCCCACCTGTCCTGCACCATGACCGCAGTGCAACCACACCGCTCAACGTTTTCTTTCATTCGCCCACCGAAGACACCGTTCTGGCAGACGATCGCCTTGTCACCCGGCTCAAGAAGATTTACGAATGCCGCCTCCATTCCCGCCGATCCCGGTGCCGACAGCGGAATGGTCAGTTCGTTCTTAGTCTGGAAGGCGAATTGCAATAAGCGTTTTACGTCATCCATTAAGCCAACAAATAGCGGATCGAGATGTCCTATCGTCGGCCGGGCAGAGGCCGCCAGTACTCTTGGAGAAACATCCGAGGGGCCCGGTCCCATCAGGGTGCGCAAAGGGGGATAAAAAGGTGATGACACGAGTCTCTCCGTAATGAGGGTGACTGCTGGCGACGAACCGCTCTGCCCAAGCAAGTCATAAAAAAACCACCCGAGGGTGGCTTGCTGTAATGGTGGGCCGTGCTGGGTTCGAACCAGCGACCAATTGGTTAAAAGCCAACTGCTCTACCGACTGAGCTAACGGCCCAAAACAGGGAAGCCGCGTATGCTAACGCTAACGGCTGAAAATTCAAGTCCTATTAAACCCGCGTCATCCAGAAGCGGGATAACATCGAACCCCACATCACCGCCCAAAGCATCAACTTAAGCGAGGTATCAGCAGAGCTCAAATCCTGCGCGAAACTGAGTAAGGCGTTGTATGCGCGTACGCCGGAGAAAATGTCTAGAAATTCTCCAGCAAAAACTGCCGCGCCAACTGCGCCGCCGCATGAGACGGGTACTCGCGAATCACTTCGTCAAGGTATTCCTGCGACCGCTGTCGATTACCCTTGATGAACTGTACGCGACCGAGCTTGTAGAGTGCATCGGGGACTTTGGGATCAGCAGGATACTGATCCAACAACATCTTGAAACTCTGCCGCGCCAGCTCCGGGTCGGGGGGATCGATCACCAGATACAGCTCACCAAGCCAGTAGTGTGCATTAGGGGCGTAGCGGCCGAAGGGGAAATCCTCCAAAAACACGAGAAAAGCGGCGACTGCTGCATCGAATGACTTCTCGCGCACCAACTCGTACGCCGCCCGATAGGTAGCTTCCTCGCCCGCCTGCGGATCTGCCGCACCTGTGCGTCCCGGCGCCGCGCCTCCAGCCACAGGACTCACCATCGGAGTGGAGGTCGCGGCACCCTCAGCGCCCGCGGCAACACCCGTTTTAGTACCAGCTGCAATACGGCGATCCAGATCGACATACCGTTCCAGGCTTTGGGCCTCCATGCGCACCAGCGCTTGGTTGGCTTCTTCCAACAGTCCGGTTAAGCGCCTGACATCTGCCTCGAGCTGCTGCACGCGCAGCACCAGGCTACCGGAGTCACTACCAGAGATGACCGCTCCGCTCACGTCAGACGGCGGTGAAGCGACCGTCGTTGAGCCTGCGTAGGGGCGAATACCAACATAGTCGGCGGTAGCATCTTCGGCAACAGCACCCTGCAGCACGCTCGGATTCTGCGCTGCGGCGCGGCGTTCCGCTTCCACGTCAACATAATCCTGAGCGGCCGCAGGCAAGGTGGCGCCTAATAACAAAAAGCCGGCAAAGAGCGCCGGCTTGGGGGGTAGAACTGTCACTGTCTTTCCCTTATTTATTTGAGCTCGACGCGACGATTCTGCTGCCAATTGCTCTCGCCCGAGCCGTAGGCTACGGGATTCTCTTCACCATAGCTGACCGTTTCTATGCGGTAGCTTGGAACGCCATTAGCGACCATATAGTCACGGACGGCATTCGCACGGCGCTCGCCCAGGGCGAGGTTGTACTCCCGCGTGCCTCGCTCGTCGGTGTGGCCTTCAAGACGAACGCTGTCGTTGTTGCCGAGCAATGCTGCAATGTGGGCATCAACCTGGGCGCGCGCCTCGTCGGTCAAAGACGAGCTGTCAAAGCCAAAGTAGAAGACGGTTCCCACGGCCGCTGCCGCTGCTTCGGCTTCCCTTTGATTGGCGGCCGCCTCCGCCTGCGCGCGCTCTTGTGCGGCCTCCTGCGCAGCTGCTTCCTGAGCCGCCTGCTCCGCGGCTGCGGCCGCCGCCGCCTCCTGCTCCTTGGTATCGTTACCCGAACAGGCCGCCAAGATCAGCGCTGCGAATACCAGTCCTAGCCACTTTGCATAAAGCGATAAATTTTTCATGGTGCTTACCTTTCCCCAATGTGTGGTACCCCAGATACGCGTAATGTAGCGCATAACCACCCTATTTTCCTCTGCCCGCCGCAAAAAAATTCCGTGAAAACTCAAGGTGTCACATAGGGCGACCAGGCGGGCTCCTGAACGCTTCCCTCGCGGGAGGGCAAGCTGAATCTCACGCCGCCATCCACCGCTACGGCCCCAAGAATACTCTCCTCACCCCGTTTCGTAGCGTAGAGAACGATCGATCCATTGGGGGCGATACTGGGGCTCTCGTCGAGACTTGTTTCGGTCAATACCGTCAACCGGTCTGTCACCAGATCGAATACCGCGATGTGATATCGGCCATCACGCTGATGCACCAGAGCGACATTGCGACCATCCTGGGCGACTCTGGCTCTCGCGTTGTAGGGTCCCTCAAAAGTCACCCGATCTATTTTGTTAGTCCGCAAGTCATAGCGGTAAATTTGGGGGCGCCCTCCACGATCCGAGGTAAATAAAAGCGACTTACCATCGGGCATCCAAGTCGGCTCAGTATCGATCGCGAAATGGCGCGTTAACCTTGTCAACGAACGACTGGATAAATTTAAAAGATAGATGTCAGGATTGCCGTCCTTTGAGAGCACCAAGGCCATAGTGTTCCCGTCTGGCGACCAGGCTGGAGAATTGTTCAACCCCTTGAAATTGGTCAACTGCTCGCGCTGACCCGTGAGTAGGTTCTGTCTGTAGATCGCGGGCCGCGACGTCTCGAAAGAGACATAGGCGATCTCACGCCCATCGGGAGACCATGTGGGTGACAGAATGGGATCACGGCCTTCCAGCAAGACAATCGGCCGCCTGCCATCGGAGTCAGCCAGCGTCAGCCGATAAAAATCTTTGCCCTGGGGGTTACGCGTAACAGAGACATACAGCAGACGCGTGGCGAACGCGCCGGGTATGCCAGACAGGGTTTCATAGACCTGATCTGAGACCCGGTGTGCCAGCATCCGTAACTCGCTCACCGGGCCCGTTACGGTCCCCGTTTCCACAGCCGTTTGCCGAGTCACATCGAACAGCTGAAAATCTACCCTGGCCTGTGTTCCGACGCTGACTCTGCCAATAAGGACATACTCTGCAGAGATCGCTCGCCAGTCCCTGAAAAAGAGCTCGGATTCGCGGCTCGGGAAGCTCAACATGTCGCGCCGGCTCACGGGCGAAAACTGACCGCTGCGTGCCAAATCCGAGTCGATTATCTGAGCCACGTCCTCAGGCGCCGAGCCCACACCCTGCCAGGCAAAGGGCACGATCGCTACGGGTGTAGGGTTCTCCACGCCCTGATTAATTTCGATCTGCAACTCCGCCGATGCACAGGACACATAAGCAGCCATCACAAGGGCCAAGAAATTTCTCATGAGCATTGTCAGTACCTCAAATCCTCGGGCTTGAATACCAATTGAAAACGGCGAAAGTTTGCTTCGAAGGTCCGGTTGTCTAATTTCGTGACTTCGGGAAAACGCCCAACGCGTTCTACGGCGGTCATGGCACTACGATCAAATGCCGTGTTACCGCTAGATTGCACAACGGCTACCCCAACGACCTCTCCCGTGGGGACCAATTGTATCGACAATATAGATACCATGCCGTTACGCGCGCTGGGAGGACGGGTCCACCGACCAATCACCGCTGCCTGAATTGTTGCAGCAACCACATCTCGCAGAGAAGGCTCAACTGAGGCGGCCGCTGCTTGCTCTGAATCGATCAGGGACGTTAATTCCTCGCGGGTTAAGGCAGCCAACTGCTGGGCATCCAGTTGCGCTGCATCTTCCTTCGGCGGGGCCGGTTCAGGCGGGTTAGGTTTCGGGTCAACCTTGGCTGGCGGCGGCACTGGCTTCTCCGCTGGAGCCTCGGTGGGTTTTGGTTTTGGTTTTGGCTTTGGTTTTGGTTTTGGCTTCGGCTTGGGCGCACTCGCCGCCTTCGCGGGCTGTGTTCGCACTATTGTTGCCTGAATGGGCAGTGCTACCGGCACCGATGCGACCACCTCCGCAGGTCCCGACCAACGCAAGAACAAAAGCAACGCAACCGCCACGTGAAACAGCAACGACAATAACGTCGGCAAACCGATAAAAAGTAGCCGATCACCCGTCATCACTCGGTCATCCGTCGGTAGCAGGGTTCTCGGTCACCAATCCTACCGACGGCGCCCCTGCTTCCTGTAGCGCCGTCATCACCACCACCACATCACCATAAGCGACACGCTGATCTCCCCACACCAGCACCGGCTTCTCGGGTGAGCGCCTCAATACCGCGGCAACGCGCTGACGAATCGTCGCCAATTCAAGCGCCTGCTTTTCATCCACACCGAGGTTCAAAAAAAGCTGTCCACGGTCATTGATCGAGACGATCAGCGGTTCAGCATCTTGATTGGCTACGGGTGCCGCAGTCGCTTGCGGCAACTTGACTTCTACGCCCTGCATTAACATGGGTGCGGTGACCATAAAAATCACCAGTAGCACCAGCATGACGTCGATGTAGGGCACGACATTGATTTCGGCCAGCATGCGCCGCCTTCTCACCGTCATCGCCTTTGCCCCTGCTGTGCTTTCAATGCGTAGGCTTGACGCTGAAGAATGCCCGAAAATTCGTCAACAAAGGTCTCATAACGATTCAGTAACACATCGCTACGGGCAGCCAGTTTGTTATAAGCCAAAACCGCAGGGATCGCGGCGAACAGGCCCATCGCCGTGGCGATGAGCGCCTCCGAGATACCCGGGGCAACAGTTGCTAGGGTGGCTTGGGTTGCATTAGCCAGTCCCCGGAATGAATGCATAATGCCCCAAACTGTGCCAAACAGACCGATATAGGGACTCGTAGATCCCACCGAGGCCAGGAACGGCAGGTGCTGCTCTATGCGATCTGTTTCTCGCATCAAAGCAACCTTCATTGCCCTGCGCGAGCCCTCCAACATGCCGTCGGCGTCAATATCGGACTGTTGTGACAACCGCGAAAATTCCTTGAAGCCGGCGCGAAAAATACTCTCAACGCCCGTTGGCAATTGCCCGTCAGCGACAGCCTGATTCCCTTCTCGGTATAACTGCGCAAGGTCAATGCCTGACCAGAATCGCTCTTCGAATGACAACAGCTCATCGTCTGTTCGGCGCATGAGCATCGTGCGCTGAATAATCAAAAACCAGGAGGTAATGGATGCCAGCACCAGAATCAACATCACAATCTGTACCAGCAAACTGGCGCCCAGAACCAGCTCCAATAAACCAAGTTCCTGTGTCATACCTGATTTCCTTCGGTTGTCATGGCGGCTAGCAACCGCTCCTTTATGTCGCCCGGAAGCCGGCGCGGCCGGCCTGTCGTTTGATCAACACACGCGATTTGCAGATCGGCTGTCAATAGCACGTTGTCCCCACGGTGAATACGCTGGGTAAACTCAATCGTCGCGCCCCCCACGCGCCGCGTAATGGCTGTCGCCATGATCTCGTCATCCAGTTTTGCTGGCATCAGATAGCTGACGGATAAGTTTGACACCACAAACCCCCAACCTTCATCTGAGACTGCGGCCCGGTGCACACCCAGCTCGCGCATAAACTCTGTGCGCGCGCGCTCAAGGTACTTCAGGTAATTAACGTAATAAACGATCCCACCCGCGTCGGTATCTTCAATATAGACTCGAATCGGTAAGGAAAATTCCTTCACGGCGCTGGCTCTTCCAGATCCAGAGTGAGCGATTCCGCCGCTGACCCCTGAAAAGTGATGCCGAAATGAGCATAAGCGTGGCGCGTCGCGATGCGGCCCCTCGGTGTCCGAAGGATAAATCCCTGCTGAATCAGGAACGGCTCGAGCACGTCTTCGATGGTGCCCCGCTCTTCCGACAATGCCGCAGCCAAACTGTCCACACCTACAGGACCACCATCAAACTTCTCAATCATCATCAGCAATAAGCGCCGATCCAGGTGGTCAAAACCTTGCGCGTCGACGCTCAACATATCCAACGCGGCTTCGGCCACCGGCGCGGTCACACTACCGTCCGCTTTTACCTCCGCGTAATCGCGCACGCGTCGAAGTAACCGGTTGGCAATACGCGGCGTACCGCGGGACCGACGGGCGATAGCCGCTGCTCCCGCGTCCTCGATAGGAATAGTGAGAATGCCTGCGGCTCGTTTCACAATTTCGCTGAGCTCGACAGCGTCGTAAAATTCCAATCGCTGGACAATCCCGAACCGATCCCGGAGCGGTGATGTGAGCAATCCCGCGCGGGTGGTAGCGCCCACCAGCGTAAACGGGGGTAAATCGAGTTTGATTGATCTCGCCGCGGGGCCCTCGCCAATCATGATGTCGAGTTGAAAATCCTCCATCGCGGGGTACAAGACTTCCTCGACATACGGACTCAAGCGATGAATCTCATCGATGAAAAGTACGTCACCCGGTTCGAGATTGGTCATCAACGCGGCAACGTCGCCCGCTTTTTCCAGCACCGGGCCACTGGTTGTTCTCAACTGAACACCCATTTCCTCTGCGACAATGCTTGCCAACGTTGTCTTGCCAAGCCCGGGCGGGCCAAAAATCAATGTGTGGTCCAGCGGCTCACCGCGCCCACGGGCGGCAGCGAGAAAAATCTCCATCTGTTCACGAACCACGCGCTGGCCGATGTAGTCAGCCAGCCGCCGCGGTCTAATCGCGCGATCCATGGCTTCATCGCCCCGGTCGGGCGTATCGGCGGCGACTAACCGATCAGTTTCAATTGCCATTCCGCGCCCCCAATCTGACCCATTACCCTTTGTTGCCGCCCGCAAGGCGCAGAGCCAGACGAATTAATTCCTCGGTAGACGTGCCCTCGGGCGCATCAACACTGGCGATCAACTTCGCCGCCTCGGTAAGCTTATAGCCCAGAGACACCAACGCATGCTCCGCCTCCGAACGCTGGTCAGGTTGCGCAGTGCCCCGAGCAGAAGTCGCCGTAGTCCCCGACGCCGCCGGCGATAATTCATCGAGCCAATCCCCCGCCTTGTCTCGCATCTCTACCAGCAAGCGCTCGGCTGTTTTGCGTCCTACACCGGGCAAAGCCACCAGAGCAGAGACATCATCACGCTGCAAACAACGCGCAAAATCGGAGGCGTCCATGCCAGAGAGCAAGGTTAACGCAAGCCGCGGTCCCACACCGCTGACTTTAATCAGCTCGCGAAAAAGCCGGCGGTCCGCGGGTTCAAGAAAACCGTAAAGCTGCTGAGCATCCTCGCGCACCACAAAGTGGGTGAGTAGCGTCACCTCCTGACCGAGCTCAGGGAGTTGATACAGCGTCGTCATCGGCACCTGAACTTCGTAACCAATACCGCCCACCTCAACCAGAATGTCAGGCACCTGCTTGCCAATGAGCGTGCCGCGAAGTTGTCCAATCATGTCGTCACTCTACCTCAACCGCCCAGCCTTGAAGCTGCCCGCCGATAACGCAGTGGACAAACCCGACGCATGGCAGTGACACAGCGCCGCAGCCAATCCATCCGCGGCATCTTCAGGAGGGGTCTCAGATAACCCCAAAAGCGCCACCACCATATGCTGGACCTGTTGCTTTGTGGCGGCACCCGTCCCAACGACGGATTGCTTGATCTGACGCGCAGCATACTCATGAACGACTAGCTCCTTGGTCACACAGGCAACCATCGCCGCGCCTCGTGCATGGCCTAGTTTGAGCGCCGAATCTGCACTTTTTGCCATAAAGACCTGTTCTATCGCCGCTTCGGTGGGGGCGTAGGTGTCAATGATCTCCGTTAGCGATTGGAACAATACTCGCAAACGCGCCGCGAGGTTTTCCCTAACCGGCAAGCGAATGGTGCCGCTGGCGACATAAATAGAACGCCCTCTCTCGACACGCAAAATGCCGAAACCCGTCTTGCGCGATCCAGGGTCGACCCCAAGAATAGTTGTCATGCTGGCAACCGGTCACTAAGAGCGGTTAGTGTGAACGATTACGGCACAAACGTCATTTAGAGCTCGGCCAAAACCGATTCGGGTATATCCGCGTTGGAATAGAC